>CALDDN010000046.1 GCA_937936615.1 uncultured Bacteroidia bacterium
GGCTGGGGCTGGGGCTGGGGGGCTGGTGGTTCTATGGCTGGCTGGGTCGCTGGCCACGCCGGCAGCTGATGGCAGGGCTGGGCCTGCTGGTGGGGGTTCGGCTGCTGATGCTTGCCACGAGCTTTCCACAATCGTGGGCGCAGACGGAGCTGTTTTCGGCCCGCCTGCTGGCGGTCAACGTGCTGGCCCCCTCGCTGGGCGACCTGACGCTCAACGCGCTGGTTGTCGCCGTGGTGGCGGTGGGCCTGTTCAAACGGCTGCCCTTGCGGCGGCTGCTGCGGTGGCTGGGGGGGCTGGGGCGTCCGGCAATGTGGCTGCTCTGGGCACTGACGGCGGCTTTGGTGCTGGTGCAGTACCTGCTGTTTCTGCAGGTGGTCGAGTGGATGGGGAACAGCACCAAAATTTACACCGAGTTCAACGACCTCTCGCGCATCGACGGCTATGCCCTGCTTTTCGCATTCAACCTGGGCCTGCTGCTCTGGGGGCAGTTTGTGCTGAGCTTTGCGTGTCTGCGCATGGCGGCACGGCTGCACCGGGTGGGGGGCTGGCCCCTGTATGAGGGGGCGATGGCAGCAGGGCTGGTCTTTCTGACCTTGCAGATGGCTGTCGGGCCTGAATGGCATGCGGGGCTGCTGCTGGGTGCTCTTTATGCCCTGGCGCAGCTGATGCTTGCTTTGGCAAGCCGGCTGCGGGTGCAGTTCAGCTTTGTGCAGGTGGTGGTGTTGCTGGGGCTTTTTTCGGTGCTGACGAACCACGCGCTGGCCCGCAACAGCGAGCGGGCCATGCCGCAGCTCATGACGCGGCTGGTGCAGAAGTACCGCCAGGACCGCGACATCGTACAGGAATACAGCCTGGAACGGACGGCCGACGAAATCCGGCGCGACAGTACAATCTGGAACCGCGATTCGCTTTATGAACTGCCCCAGCGGGTTACCGACGAAGTGCTGGCCGGCATACTGACGCGGCACCTGCAGCCGGTGCTGCGGGGCTACGATGCCGTGCTGACCGCTTTCGACCCGCGGGGAATCCGCCTCGACAACCAGTACGACGTAGTACCGCTGCGGCCTGACAGCAGCCAGCTGGAAGCGACCCTCGCCGAGGAGTTCCTGCGCCTGCCTACGCCCGACCGGCGGCACCGCTACGCCTACGTGGCCCGGCTGAATTTCAGACCGCGATCGGGGCAGGATTTCTGGATACAGATCGAGCTTTACCCTAAGGTGAAAGGGTCCGACCGGCTCTATCCGCGCCTGCTGAGCGAGGCGAGCAGCAGCAGCCTGCCGACCGATTTCCAGCTGGCCATCTATACGGACGGGCAGCTGGTCTCGCGCATCGACCGGCAGTGGAGAAGCGAGGGAGCGCGAGGCTTTCCGGTGGTGCTGCCCCAACTCAACAGCCCACGACTCTACCGCCGCACCGAAACACACCACGAGCTGATCGAGCAACCCGACGGCCAGCGGGCCTTCCTGGTGCGGGCCGAACGGCGCAGCCTGACCCAGAACCTGACCGCGCTCTCGATTCTGTTTTATTTCTATGTTTTTCTTTACCTGGTCTACCGGCTGCCGCAAACGGCCAGCCGCTGGGCCAGGGGTTCGGATATCGCCTGGTACCGGCGGCTCAATTACCGGATGCAGGCGATTCTGCTAGTTATGGCTCTGGTACCCATTGCGATGGTCTGGCTATTGACAAGCAGTTTTTTCAGGCAGTACTTTCACCAGTCGGCCCGCCTCGATCTGGTGAGCAAACTGCAGCAGGTGGCCCAGGAACTGCAGGCGACAGACTCGGACGAGAAGGACGTCGGCCGGCTGCTGCGGCGGTCGAGCCGGCTCATGGCCTGCGACATCAACCTCTTTGACCCGCGGGGCCGGCTGCTGCTATCGACCATCCCGCGCATGTTTCATACGGTATTGACCTCGACGCAGATCGACCCCAATGCACTCGCTCTTTACCAGGGCGGCTGGCGCGGCGAGTATGTACAGACCGAGACCATCGGGCGGCTGAACTTCCTCTCGGGCTACCTGCCGGTACTCGATCCGGCTACAGGCCAGCTGCAGGCTCTGCTCAACATCCCCTTTGTGGCGCAGCAGGACCTGCTCTCTTACCAGATCGAACGCTTTTTCTCGTATTTGATCAACATCTATGTGCTGCTCTTTCTGATTGTGCTGGTGGTGGGGGTGCTGATAACGCGAACTTTGACGCGGCCCCTCGATCTGCTGCGCACCAAGCTGGCCCAGACGAGCTACGGGCAGGCACAGGAACCGATCGACTGGGCCTCGCGCGACGAGATCGGAGCCTTGATCGCTTCGTACAATCAGATGCTGGGCAAGCTCGTGGAAAGCGAGAAGCGCGTGGCACAGAACGAACGCGAGCTGGCCTGGCGTGAAATGGCCCGCCAGATCGCCCACGAAATCAAGAATCCGCTTACCCCCATGAAACTGTCGATCCAGCACCTGAGCCGTCTGCTCGAACGGATCGACGGCACAGAGCACCGCCAGGCCGTGCAGCGCATCTCGACAACGCTGCTCTCGCAGATCGACTCGCTGACGGCCATTGCCAGCACCTTCTCGCAGTTTGCGACCATGCCCGCCGAAACCCGAACGGTGCTGCCCCTGGGGATCATCGTACAGGACATTTACAACCTCTATGCTGAAGCCGACGAGGCCGAGCTGAGCATCGAGCTGCCCGAAACCGAACTCTACATCCTCGGCGACAAAAACCAGCTGCTGCGCGTGCTCGTCAACCTGGTCAAAAACGCGCTGCAGGCCATGGAAAAACGGGGCCGAATCCACCTGAGCCTCTACCGCGATGGCGACTGGGCCATCTGCAAGGTTGCCGACAACGGCAAGGGCATTCCGGTCGAAATTCAGGACAAGGTTTTCCAGCCCAATTTTTCGACCAAAACTTCGGGCATGGGGCTGGGGCTGGCCATCACCCGACGCATCGTCGAAGGCCTCAATGGACGTATCCGCTTCGAGAGCCGCGTGGGCCACGGCACCACATTTTACCTTGAATTTCCCCTCCATAATCCGACTCAAGACTAGCTTTTGCAGCCTTTGGTTCCTATTTCTTTATATTTGTCTGATTGTTTATCTTCATTCGACAGCCAGCGGGTTGTGCTACCGCTCCTTAAACTTTACTTCTAAATTTTATCATGAAAAAGCTTATTTTTTGCTTCCTGCTCGCAGCAAGCTACTCGCTTGGGGTTCGGGCCCAAAGCGAACTGCAGTTGCAGTTTGCTCCGCAGGTTCGTGAAGCCCTGCAGCAGCTGCAGCCAGTCCACCTGACTCCGCGCCAGTTTCACAGCCTGCAGGGCCAGGCCGGCAAAACGGCCGCCATCGACTCGGTCTCGGCGCACCGCTACATCAGCCTGACCGAAGACGGACGCCTGCGCATCGGCGACAACAACGATCCCAGCTGCCTGGTCGTAGGCGGACCTATTGAAGGGATTGGTGGCCGGATCAATGGTACTACGGGTCCCATCCCGGTATGGACGAATGCCGGCGACACCTTTGAGATTGTCTTTGGCGAACACGGCCTGCTTGTCGATACGCCACTCGATCTGCAGGGCCGTGGCATTTACGTGGATCGCTTTTTTGTCTTTTTCGACGATTGCCGCCAGGTGGGCCAGCCCGAAACCTATCACCTGCGGATGTACCGCACGCAGGGTACGGGCTTGAATATCGCACAGCCCTTCATGGAAATACCCTTCAACCTGGCCGAGCTACCCGACCTGACCGATGGCGGCCTCACGGATATTTTTGAACCGCCCTACCGCCTCGAAGGCCGCGACCCGCGCCGCGAGGAACTGATGGCCGCCCGTACGCGCTACGCCGTCATGATCGAGGTCAACAATCCGGGAGCCAACGACACCATCAACCTCGTTTACACCTCGCGCGACTGCAACCGCGTCAATCCCGCCGAAGGCAGGGTGGTTCTCTACCGCGTCGATGAGGGCCAGTATCAGCCGATTGGCGTGGACGAAATCGCCCGCCTCTTCGGCGTGTCGCCCGATGCCAACACCTTCGAAGCTCCTTTCATCGTGCCCATCGTCTACCTGGACTCCAAGTTTGTGAGCCGCCCCAACCAGCAGCTGCTCATCTCTAACGGCATGACGCTCTACGATGCCTTCCCCAACCCCGCGAGCGACCATACCCACATCCGTTTCGACCTCGAGCACAACACCGAGGCCACCATTCGCGTAACCGACAACCTGGGCCGCACGGTGCTCGAAACACCGGTCATCCAAGGTCGCCCGGGACAGAACATCTACGACCTGAATGTCAGCGAGCTGAGCTGCGGCAAGTACTCGTACATCGTCAAGACGCCGAATGGTGCGCTGGGCGGCCGCCTGCTCATCGACCGTTGATCCAACTTTTTTCCATTACTATTTGCAGCCAGCCCCCAACGTCGGGGGCTGGTTTTTTTATTGACCCTGCATCTGGCAGCCGGGTTGTCAAAGCTCCAGGGAAGGGGTGCCCAATGAGAGGGCATTCATTCCGGACTCCGAGGCAGAAGCGGCAGCCTTTTTTTGATGCGAAGGGCCCCAAAAAGCCCTCCGAATCGGGAGGGCACATGGGACGCAGCTGAAACCGCCTCAGTCCATGACTTCAACCTGAATCTGGCTGCTGCGCAGCGACTCGAGCAGGGTGGAGACGGAATCGCCCGAAAAGGTCTTGACTTTACCCGTGGTGTAGATATCCAGCTCGTTGAGCATCTTCCAGAAGATGGCCATTTTAACCTCGGTCAAGTCGAGATCGAGAATCATTTCCGAAGTTCCCATATGAAATAAGGCATAAAGTAAGATTTATGGTGTGGTTAATGGGTTGACTTATGTGCTGCAAAGCTATGCCTGTGGCAAGCCTCGGCTACCAGTTTTCGACCAATGGGGGCCTGAAACCGACGAAATCGGGTCTGCTAGGGCCCAACGGCCAAAGGCTGTGTGGTCCACAGTTTTATTCACCTTGTGGAGCGGTTGCCAGGCCCGGAATCACCAAATTCCACATCGGGAGCGGGCTGCTGCCGGGCATGGGGCAGGAAACGAAACGGCGCATCGAGGCGCGGGCCGCGGCGGCAGGCTGAAGCTCGTTGCCTGC
This sequence comes from uncultured Bacteroidia bacterium, assembly GCA_937936615.1. Taxonomy (GTDB): domain Bacteria; phylum Bacteroidota; class Bacteroidia; order J057; family CALDDN01; genus CALDDN01. The sequence continues at coordinate 5,091 of CALDDN010000046.1, forward strand.
AGGCCCTTTTCCGTATATTCGCAGCAAGGTAAACCGCGCATGAACTACCGCCACCTGGGCCGCAGCGGCCTGACCGTATCCGAAATCAGCCTGGGCAGCTGGCTCACCTACGGAGCCTATACCGATGAGACCACGGCTCTGGCCTGTCTGCACCGTGCTTACGACCATGGCATTACTTTTTTTGATACGGCCGATGTCTACCACTTCGGAGGGGCCGAGGTCGTCATTGGCCGCTTCCTGCAGCAGGTTCCGCGCACCCATGTAGTGGTGGGCACCAAGGCCTTTTTCCCCATGTCGGAACACCCCCTCGACCGGGGCCTCTCGCGGCGGCACCTGCTCAACAGCTGCGCCGCCTCGCTCCGCCGCCTGGGTACCGACTACATCGACCTCTACCAATGCCACCGCTACGACATCCATACGCCCCTCGAAGAGACCTGCTACGCCATGCAGAGCCTCATCGAATGGGGCTGGATCCGCTACTGGGGGGTGAGCCAGTGGACCGCCGTGCAGATCACCAACGCCGTACGGCTCTGCGAACGCCACGGCTGGCGGCCCCCCGTCTCCAACCAGCCCATCTACAACCTGCTCAACCGCTCGCTCGAGATCGACGTGATGGAGGTCTGCGAAAGCGAAGGCCTGGGGCTGGTGGTCTACTCTCCGCTGGCGCAGGGCATCCTCACGGGCAAGTACCGCCCGGGCGTGATCCCGCCCGACTCGCGGGCAGCCAACGAGCAGGCAACCCGCTACTTTGCCCACAAACGCCTCAACGAACAGACCTTCAAGCTCATAGCCCAGCTCGAAGTCGTGGCCGGCGACCTGGGCTGCACGCTCGCACAGCTGGCCCTGGCCTGGTGCCTGCGCAAATCGCCCATTTCGGCCGTGATCACCGGTGCCTCGAAGCCCGAGCAGATCGATGAAAACGTCCGCGCCACCCATTTACGTCTGGACCCTCCCACACTCGAACGCATCGAGTCCATTCTCGAGAACGCCCCCATCGACCAGTACACCGGCAACCGCATCGGCCACGGCGTACCCAAAACCCTCTGATCGCCGCACCCCATGGGCCTTTTTGATTTCTTCAAGAAAAACAAAAAAGAACAGGAAGAACAACTCGACCAAAGCCTGGAAAAAACCAAGACCGGCCTGCTGACACGCATCAGCCGGGCCATCGTGGGCAAATCCAAAATCGACGACGAAGTCCTCGACCAGGTCGAAGAAACCCTGCTGCTGGCCGATGTGGGCATCGATACGACGGTCAAGATCATCGACCGCCTGCGCGAGCGCGTGGCCCGCGACAAATACACCTCGACCGACGAACTCGACCGCCTGCTGCGCGAGGAAGTAGCCGCCCTCATGCAGAAGCCCTACGCCACCTTCGATCCCGACAAGCTGCTCGACTTCGCCCGCAACGCCCAGGGCGAACGCATCCCTTACGTCATTCTGGTAGTCGGGGTCAACGGCGTAGGCAAGACCACGACCATCGGCAAACTGGCCTTCCAGTTCCGCGAGGCCGGCAACAAAGTCCTGCTTGGAGCTGCCGACACCTTCCGGGCCGCCGCCGTCGACCAGCTCAAAATCTGGGGCGAACGGGCCGGCGTACCCGTCATCGACCGCGGCATGGGTGCCGACCCCGCCGCCGTGGCTCACGATGCCGCCAAAGCCGGTGCCGAAGGCCAGTACGATGTCGTGATCATCGACACGGCCGGACGGCTGCACAACCGCAAAAACCTCATGAACGAACTGGCCAAAATCCGCCGCACCATTCAGAAATACATCCCCGAAGCCCCGCAGGAGGTACTCCTGGTGCTCGATGCCTCGACCGGCCAGAACGCCATCCAGCAGGCCGCCGAATTCCTCAGCGTAACCGAGGTTACGGCTCTGGCCCTGACCAAACTCGACGGCACAGCCAAAGGCGGCGTGGTCATCGGCATCAGCGACCGCTTCCAGATTCCGGTCAAATACATCGGGGTCGGCGAAAAAATGACCGACCTGCAGCTCTTCGATCCCCGCGCCTTCGTCGAATCCCTCTTTCCCCAGCGGGCCGAAACCGCCTGAAGGCCGTGCTGCGCCGCTACAACGCCTCAGCCGGCTCGGGCAAGACCTACACCCTGGTACGCGAGTACCTGACGCTGGTCGTGCGCCAGCCCCAACGCGCCCGCCGGATTCTGGCCATCACCTTTACCAACGATGCCACCAACGAGCTGCGCAGCCGCGTGCTCCAGCACCTCTTCGCGCTGGCCTACCCCGACCTGCACCCGGGCGAAACCAGCCTGCGACAGGCCATCCGCCACACCGAACCCGACCTCGACGACGAGCAGATTACCCAAAACGCCCGCCTGGCTCTGGGCCTGGCCCTGCACCGAGGCGATACGATCTCCATTCAGACCATCGACAGCTTTTTCCAGCGCATGCTCCGCAGCTTCGGCAGCGAGCTGGGGCTGGGGTTCAACTACCGCGTCGAACTGAGCATCGAACAGAACCTGCGCGAGGCCGTCGACCGGCTCCTTGACCGGGTGGGCCGCCCAGGCGAAGAAGACCTGACGAACTGGCTCATCGAATACGCCCACGAAATCCTCGACGAAAAAACGCGCGTGGGCCTGCGAAAAAAGCTGCGCCAGCAGGGCCGCCAGCTTCTCAATCAGCTGCCCGCCAGCTGGTCGAACCGAAACGCCCCCACCGGTCAGTTCCTGCGGGCCTTCCTCGACGAACGCCGGTCTGCCTTTGCCCAGGCCTGCCAGCAAGCCGCCGCCGCCTTCGTCCAGCTCATGGACGAGTACAGCATCGAACTCGATTTCTTCAAAAGCGGCGCAAAAAAAACACCGGTTCGCTTTTACCCCCAAATTCTGGATTCCAAAGATGATTTTTTTTCTTTTTTAGAAAAAAATTACAGTTTTCTCATAAAAGAGAAACTACACCACCTGCTGGAACTGGATGCGGAAGAGTCGGACTGGCTGAGTCTCTCCAAAAAAACGGCCCGCGACCGCCAGCAGCAGGAACAGGTCCGGGCCTTTCTGGCAGCGGGCGGGCTGAAGCTGCACCGCGCCTTTGTCCGGACTTTCGAGCAGGGCTACCCACGCTACGCGACCGCAGCCCTGCTGCGCCAGCAACTCTACCTGCTGGGCGTGCTGGGCGAACTGCTGGCCGAACTGCAAACGAGCCTCGACCGGCAACGGCGGCTGCTCATTGCCAACGTGCCCCGCCACCTGGCCGAGGTCATCAACGACTACGACCCGCCCTTCATCTACGAAAAAATGGGTACGCGCTACGGCCATTTTCTCATCGATGAATTTCAGGATACCAGCTCAGAACAATGGAAAATCCTGCGGCACCTGGTGCTCGAAGGCCTGAGCAGCGGCAACCGGTCGTTTGTGGTAGGCGACCCCAAGCAGGCCATTTACGGCTGGCGAGGCGGGCAAGTCGATCTCTTCGTCCACCAGCTGCGGCAGGACGTTTTGCCCGAGCAGTTCGAGGCCCAAACCCTGGATGAGAATTGGCGCAGCTGGCCGCGGGTTGTGCAGTTCAACAACGCCCTGTTTTGTGCGCTGCCCGATGCCCTGCACGAGGTTTTGACGCAGCAGGTGGCAGCACGGGCTGAGTCCAGCAACGGCCTGCCCGAAGCCGTAGCCGAACGCATCGCCGCCGACAACCGCGAGCTGATGGCCGACCTGTGCGAAATCTACAGTCCGGAGGGCATCGTACAGCAGCCCCGCCGCGTCGATGCGGGGCTGGGCTACGTCCGCTGCGAGTTTGTCCCCAACGAAGCCAAGCCCGAATCGAAACCCGACGACGAAAACGAACCCGAAAGCGACGAGGAACACGCGGGCTGGCGCGAGCTGGCCCTGGCTCGCACCCTCGAAACGGTACGCCGGTGCCTGGCCGAGGGCTACACGCCGGCCGATATCGCCCTGCTGGTGCGCGAGAACCGCCATGTGGCCCAGCTGAGCCAGCGGCTGCGCAGCGAGCTGGGCATACCGGTGGCTGCCCGGCTGCTGCAGACGGTGCAGTCTTCGCCGCTGGTGCGGGTGCTGGTCAACTTCCTGCGCTGGCTCAACCGCCCCCACGACCGCTTGGCACTGGTGGCCGCCACCCACGACTACCACCGCTACATCCTCGAAAAGCCCTTTCCATGGGAAGCAGCCTGCTCGATGAGCCATGCCACCACCGACGGACCGAGCTTCGCCGCCCGCCTGCTGGCGACACTTCCGCCGGCCGTGGCCGAGCGCGTCTATGCCCTCGAGCAGCTCGACCTCTACGAACAGACCGAGGAACTGATTCAGCTGCTGGATTTGCGGCCGCGCTGCGATGCCTTCGTGCTTTTTCTGCTCGAACAGATGCACACCTACATCCACCGCGAGGGCAACGATGCGGTAGGCTTTCTGGAGTGGTGGGCCGAAACGGGCTCTCAGGAGTCGATCCCTTCGGGCAAGACTACGGCCCTGCGGGTGCTGACCATCCATCAGGCCAAAGGTCTGGAATTTCCGGTGATCATTCTGCCGTTTGCCGAATGGGAAATCGAGCCTACGAGCGATGCGCGTTCGGGCATTCTCTGGGTTGCGTCCCAAGGGACGGAATGGTCCGAGCTGGGGCCGGTGCTGCCCCTGCCGGCGCAGGAAAAACTTCTGGGCACCGACTTTGCCGGCCAGTGGCTGGCCCACCGGCGCAGCAACCTCATCGAGCAGATCAACCTGCTGTATGTCGCCCTGACCCGGGCCCAGCAGCGGCTCTACCTCTTTGCCCCCCAAGCCCAGTACACGAAAACGGGAGGCCTCGTACGAAACTGCCGAGGGATTTCGGCGGTACTGCGCGAGCTGCTGGCCGCCCCCCTGCCGCTGCAGGGCAGCGAGCCGAACGGACCCCATCTGCTGCCAACCCACTGGCGCAAGCTGCCCGAAGGCTTGGGTATGGAATACGGCATCGCCGAACCGCCTCCGCCTGTACCCCAGGCCCAAGTTCCGGCCGGCGAACCCCTGCACTACGAGTCCCAGCCCTGGCGCAAACGGCTGGTTATTCGTCCCCGGGCCGCCGACTGGGCCGAGCTTAACAGCCACAACTGGGCAGGGATACGTCGCCTGAACTGGGGCAGCCTTGTTCACGAAGTTCTGGCATCGATCCACCATGCCGACGACGCGCCGCCGCGGCTCGCAGCAGCCCTCGACCGCCTCGAGCGCAGCGGCCAGCTTTCGCCTGCCGAGCGCGAGCGGCTCCAGGCCGAACTGGATGCCCTGCTGGCCTTGCCCCAATTTCAGGAGTGGCTGGGGCCCCAGTGGAAGATACGCACCGAAGCCGTCATCCTCGATCCCTCAGGGCAATTCCATCAGCCCGACCGGGTGCTCACGGCAGCCGATGGCCGGGCGGTGGTCATCGATTTCAAGACGGGGCAGGCCGATGCCAGCCACAGCCAGCAGGTGCGCCGCTACTGCCAGCAGGTGCTGGCAATGGGCTACCGGCCGGTCGAGGGCTGGCTCGTCTATTTAGGCTCGGAGCCCAGGCTGGTACGAGTGGAGGGCCATTGAGGCGGACGTTCCGCCAAGACCCGTCTCTCAGATGATTTTTCGGATTCTTTTATATTTTAAAAATAAAGTTTTATGACTAAAAATAAATTTTAAAACTATTTATAGGATTTATTTCAAAAAAAGATTAGGTTTATTTTAGCTTTCGCTTTAAGTCGTGTCGTCGGAGACGGGCCGCCCCCCGCAGTGCCGGCTTTAGCCTCTAACGAAAGTCCTCGTACATTTAAGCCTTATGACTGAATCTGCACCGGTGCCCACCAACCGCCACTTTCTGCCTGCCAGCTTCCGCGTCAGCGACTGGGCAAGCCTCGAAAGCTACTTCCGCCTCCTGGAGGAGGCACCGATTCACAGCACCGAAGACCTGCACCAATGGCTGGGCTGGAAAGATGAGCTTGAAGC
>CALDDN010000047.1 GCA_937936615.1 uncultured Bacteroidia bacterium
TTCCGAAGACGAATCGAGACGACAGAGATTACTTGCCAAGGTAGCCGATTCCCGTACGGTAAGCCAAGAGGAGTACGAGGCTGCCAAGCAGCAATCTAAAAACAAGAAGGAGCAAAGAGATGAATCAAAGAAAACTTTGGCACAAGCACTGGCTCAAGCTCCGTTCCTGCTCATGGCCCGTCGCCTGAATGAGTTCAAAGATTTCCTTGACCAAGAACGGAAGTACGAGGAAGCCCAACACAACATGAAAGCCAAGCGCAAAAACGTCGATAAAATCATTTCCAGAATCGGAACCGAGCTGTACACACTCAGTAGCCAGCTCATCGATTCGAGCAATGACTACGGGGGGTATATCCCTGAGAACGTTATGGGCCAGATTCTTGACAAGATCAAACAGGTGATTACTCAGGAACTGGTTCCTGAGGAGCAGACTGCAACTGCAAGCAAGCCTCGCACCAATTTCGGAAAAGATCTATCCGAAACAGACAAAGAATATTTTTTCCGTAAATTTGATCAAGCTACGAAGGGGGGGGGGCAAGTTCACTGGCCAATTAAATCAGTCGGTACCGAGAGCTCAGGAGCGAAGCCCTGGAACTCGATTCCAAGATAAAGGATATGGAGGGGCGGCTGGAAACGGAGCAGACCGCCGAAGACCGCAAACGCATCGCGGAACTTAACGAGCAGATCAGGCAGGCCGACCGGGATTCGGGTTCCCTCGAAGAAAAACTGAAAAAAATCGAGGAGGAACTCACCAAATTCAGGAAAGAGCGTTCGGCAGTACTCCACAAAATTGAAGCAAGCGAAGAGCTGCAAAAGCAGCTGGATGTCATCGATCGGCTCATCAAATCGCTCAATCAGTTCATCGAGCGATACAAAAAGGAAAAAATCGAACTGGTGCAACAGCAGGCGACCGAGCTGGTGCAGCGCATTTTGCATAAAAATCACCTTGTAGATCAGATTCGGATCGAAATGCAAGAATACGACCCGAAATCCGACTCGAAACACACCCTGATTCACATCACCGTTCTGGGCAGCGGGCAGGGGGCACGCGACTTCGGCGACCTGTCCATGGGTGAACGGCAGATCGTGGTAACAGCCCTGCTACATGCCTTGATTCATGAATCGTATTTCAATTTTCCTGTATTTATCGATAGCCCCCTGCAGAAACTCGATGTCCTGCACAAGCAGGGCATTCTTGAGCACTTTTACGTTGGCCTGCACACCCAGACGGTGCTACTGCCCCTGCTCGAAAGCGAGCTTCACGAACCGGAGTTCGAGCTGATTCGCCAGCACATCGACCGCTGCTACCTGATCGCACACGAAAACGAAGCCTCGCGCTTTATGCCGGTTGGCGCGGCTGAACTTTTTGACCGGCACCGCCAGCTCCAAGCCCGCACCACCGCATGAATATCTCGCTAGCCTGCAGCACAGCCAACAATGATCGGGTGCATAGCCTGAAACGGTGGTTGGGACTCAACACGACAGCCGAGGTCTACCGGCTGGCTTTGGCCGCCTCGTTCAGCCTGCCCGATGCCCACGAGCTGAATTACCGCTACACCGGACCCACCGATGCGGGCGGCCTGGTCGTGAAGGAAAATACCCTCTTCGGCGAAGACGAGAAAATCTACCTGGGGGTGCTCCGGATGCTGCACTCGCTCGAAGAAGGTACACCGGTCGACAAGATTACCGAATACCTGCGCATTCACCTCAACCGTGGCCTGGAGCACCTGGCTTCGACCCTCAGGGGCGAAAGCGACGCCTACGACCAGCTGCTGTACCTCATCAACGAGCAGCGCATATACCTGCCCGAAGGCGAAGGGACTGAGCCTCCGCTTATCCCTGACCTGAACCTGCCGGCCTGCAAGCAGGCCATCCGGCTGACAATCGGCAGCCGCGAGGGCCAGCCTGTGCACTTTACCCCGAATGCAGAGGCCTACGACAACCAGCACATGGCCATTGTGGGCCGGTCGGGTTCGGGCAAGACCTATTTCGCGTATTCGCTGCTGAGCCAGCTCTACCGGCAGTCGCAACAGCAGGTGCGGTTTCTGTTTATCGACTACAAAGGTCTGCCCGAGGGGCAGCTCAACCCGGACCAGGAACGCTTCAAGCAGGAAACCGATTTTCAGATCGTCGATCTGGTCAACACGCCCTTTCCATTCAACCCCCTGCGGTCGGTACGCAACGCCAACCCCCGCCGCCAGTTCAATCAGATTGGCAGTTTTGCCGATGCCCTCACCGAGATTGTCGGCTTGGGTCAGGTGCAGCGTTCGACCCTCATCGATGTAATCAAAGAGCAGCTCGAAGCAAGCTCGACCCACCTGCCGACGATCGAAAGCCTGTACGAAGGCATAAAAAACAGCGGACGCAAGCCCGACAAACTCACCGGTCTACTCGAAGGCCTCAGGGGCCTGTTTGAAGACCGGATCGAATTTGAAGAGTTCCTGCGACGCAACACCTACCTGAGTGTCGATGCCAGCCTCTCGGACGATGCCCGCATCGGGGCGGTGGTGTTGGTGCTCAATTTGATTTTGAGCCAGCTCAGCCGCCTGAGCGATGCCGAGCGCATCGATGGATATGCAGGCCTGCGCTATTTCGTGCTCATCGACGAGGCGCACGTGGTCTTCAAGCAACCTAAAGCCCGCAGAATTCTGGACGAACTGCTGCGGCTGATCCGCTCCAAAGGGGTGGGCATCATTCTTTCAACCCAGACCCTGGGCGAATTCATCAAAGACAACCTGAGTGCCAACATCGCCACCACCTTCCTCTTCGACAGCGGTAGCGTGCAGCCAGCATACGCGGCAGATTTTCTGCGCCTCAAGGACAGCCACCGCAGCACCTTCTCAACCGACCTGCAGAACCCGCGGAAATACGACTGCATCGCCAACCTGGCCGAGTACGAAGGCTACCTGCGCTTTTCGACGAGGCGCACCGATTAGGAAACCCGAGCGGTTTTTGCATTGTTCTTGGGCCAAAGCGGCACAAGGCCGCCCCTTGCCTGAACAACCCGCCGTGAATATTTACGAGATTACTTTTCATTTCGAGGAAGCCCACAAACCAAGCGTAACCGTCCAGGCCGCCCACGGCGAGTCGATCCTCGAGATCGCCGAGGAAAACGGCATCGAGCTTCACCACAACTGTGGGGGCGTCTGCGCCTGCAGCACCTGCCACGTCTACATCGAAGCGGGCATGGAATACCTGCCCGAAATGACCGACAAGGAAGAAGATTTTGTCGACCGGGCCATCAACCCGCGGCTCGAATCGCGCCTGGGCTGTCAGTGCACGGTGGGCGGCCCCGTGGTGGTACGCATCCCCGACCAGTCCGTCATCATCGGCCACTGATTCAAAGCATGAACTCCGACACTTTTACCCTGCCCATCACCTGGAGCGACTACGAAGACATCGCCATGGCCCTCTACGAACGCTTTGGCGACGAATTCGGCGAGTCGCAGATTTACCGCATCCGCTTCACGGATCTGCACCGCTGGGTGCTCGAAATACCGAATTTCGTCGGCAAGCCCGACGAATCGAACGAAGGCCACCTCGAACAGATTCAGAGCACCTGGGTCTACGAGTGGCGCAGCAACCAGAAGTAGGCCTGCCGAATCAGGACACTCACCTGAGCCGGACGCAACTTTTATCAAATTACCTAGTACTTTTGTACTAGGTAATGTAAGCCCTTTAGTGGCCAATGAAAACTTTCTCCGTTCAATACGCCGGCTCTGAAAAACTAGCTGCCTTCGTCCAGCGGCACAAGCTCACCAGCTTTGGCAACCGCCTGCTGGTGCAGGCCTTTGTCGATTCGTTGGATGAAGCCTTGATTCGCGAGCTGCACGCCGACCTGACCACCCAGCTGCCCGAAGCGGCCATCCTCGGGACCACCAGCTGCGGCAGCATCATGAACGGACGGGTCTACGAGGGAGCGATCATCCTGCACTTTATGGCCTTCGATGCGGGCCAGCTGCGCACGCGGCTGCTGCCCAAAAATGGCGAGGACGACCAGCAGCTGGGCCGCGAGCTGGCGCGTCAGCTCGTCGGCCCCGAAACACAGATGCTGATTCTCTTCACCGAGGCGATGGGCGTATCGAAACGGGCCGTCCTCGAAGGGGTACACGCCGAGTGCCCGCGGCTGCCGATTGCCGGCGGCGCGGCCGGCAGCCCCAACCTGGGCTTCGACAGCTGGATTTTTGACCGGCACGCTGTGAGCGCGACCGGAGCCATGGCTGCCGCCATCGACGTGCCCCAGCTGCGCATCCACACCGGCTACTCCCTCAACTGGCAGCCCATCGGGCGCGTCATGACCGTTACCGATGGCGAGGGCAACCTCCTGCGTAGCCTCGACGGGCAGCCCGCCGCCGAGGTCTACCGCCGCTACCTAGGCAGCGAAATCCTCGAGAACATCGCCCTGTATGGCATGATGTTTCCTTTGGTGATGCAGCGCGACGGTGTGCAGGTAGCCCGTACAGCAGCGACGGTTCTGGAAGACGGCTCCATTTACTTCGGGGGCGACATCCAGAAAGGCGACCGCGTGCAGTTCGCCTACGGCCACCTGCCCAGCATCCTCAACAAAAACGAAGAACTGGTCGAGCAGCTGCAACCCGAGGGCTACGACGCCCTGCTGCTCTATTCCTGCGTAGCGCGGCGGGCCTTCATGCGCGAGGCCGCACAACTCGAAACCCTGCCCCTGCAGAAGATTGCCCCGGCAGCGGGCTTCTTTACTTACGGCGAATTCTACAGAGGTCCCGAAAGCGTGCAGCTGCTCAACAGCACGCTGACCTATGTCGCCCTGAGCGACCGCGCCATCCCCGAAGGCCGCCGCCAGCGTGCCGAGCTCGCCGCCGTCAACAAAGAGGCCGCCGACGACCAGCGCCGACTCATGGGTGCCCTGACCCAGCTCGTCAAGACTTACACCGAGGAAATCGAAGCTGCCAACATCCAGCTCAACAACTACGTCGAAGAACTGCGTACCCTGCTCGAACAGCTGAGCGAACAGAACGCCCAGATCGAACAACAAAAACTCGAAATCGAAGAGAAAAACGAAAGCCTGACCGACAGCATCCACTACGCCCGACGAATCCAGACCGCCCTTTTGCCCTCGGAAGACATCCAGCGCAGCTGCTGGCCCAACCTGAGCATCTGGTACGCGCCCCGCGACATCGTCTCGGGCGACTTCTACTGGATGGCCGAAGCCCAGGGCCGCCGCCTGCTGGCCGTCGTCGACTGCACGGGGCACGGCGTACCCGGAGCCTTCATGGCCCTGATCGGCTACCAGGCCCTCAACCGCATCGTGCACGAGGAGGGCATCACGCAGCCCTGCCGCATCCTCGACCGCCTCGATGCCCACGTACGCCAGATCCTCAACCAGGATGCGGGTTCGGGCAGTCAGGACGGCATGGATGTGGTGCTCGTCAGCTACGACCCCGCCTCGGCCACCCTCGAGTTTGCGGGAGCCAACCGGCCCCTCTACATCCAGCGGCCCGGCCAGCCCCTCGACGAGACGAAAGGTTCGCGCGTGCCCGTAGGCGGCACACTCATCGAAAACAAAAACTACCAGACCGAGACCCTGAACGTCGAAACGGGCCTGCGCATCTACCTCACGAGCGATGGCATAGTCGACCAGCTGGGCGGGGGCAACGGACGCAAGTTCACCCCCAAACGCCTGCGCGACACCCTCGAAGCCACCGCCCACCAAAGCCTCGACGCGCAGGTGGCCGCCCTGCAGGCCGCTTTTACCGACTGGAAAGGGGCCGGCCACCAGCTCGACGACATCTGCCTGCTGGCAGTCGGGTTTTGAGATAGTCGCAGGGCATAAGCAACTTTCGACAACTTTTCGCCCCCAACCGTCGTTTTAGTCTGCAAAGCCATGTTTCACTTCATCCGGTACGCGTGCCTGCTGGGCCTGACGGCCTTTATCACAGCGTGCAGCGAGGGCAAGCCTCGCAGCGCAGGCGTGCCCCCTCAATCCGCCCCTATGAGCACCCCTGCCAACCTCGAAACCGCCACCTTTGGAGGCGGTTGCTTCTGGTGTACCGAAGCCATTTTCCAGCAAGTCGATGGTGTGCACCGCGTTGTTTCGGGCTACGCCGGCGGCCACGTCAAAAATCCCAGCTACAAGGAAGTCTGCTCTGGCCAGACAGGCCACGCTGAAGTGGTGCAGATTCACTACGACCCCAACCGCGTCACCTACGAGACCCTGCTCGAAATTTTCTTCAAAACTCACGACCCGACCACCCTCAACCGGCAGGGGGCCGATGTAGGCACGCAGTACCGCTCGGTCATCTTCCCCCACAGCGAAGCCCAAGCCCAGGCAGCCCGCGAGATCATCGCCGCCCTGAACACCGCCGGTATCTGGCCCGACCCGATCGTTACGACAATCGAGGAATTTACTGTTTTCTATCCAGCGGAGGACTACCACCAGAACTACTACAATCAGAACCCCGAGCAGGGCTACTGCCGAGCCGTCATCACGCCCAAGATCGAGAAGTTCCGTAAAGTCTTCGCCGACCGGCTCAAGGCCGCCGCCCACTAATCGTCGGGCACTGGGCATCAATAAAATTTTTGTTCCTCGTCGAAAGCCGGCCTCTAAACACAGCTCAGAGCCGTAAATTCGCTTATCGATTCCCAAGGCCGTCCTCCTTTCCCTAATGATAAAGCTGATTTACGTTCTGGCACTGCTGGGTCTGCTCGCAGCCGCACCACGGGCCGCAGCGCAGCCCGCTTCGGGCACTCTCCTTTCGGAGGCCCGCCTGACCTACCGCCTGCCAGCAGGCTGGGCTTTGAAACCAGACCGATCGGCCAATCGACCCTGCTGGGTGGCGGTAGGAGCTGACACGGCCATAAGCCTGCAGCTCTGCCTCTGGAGCGAGGGGAGCGAACTCAGCGAGGGCTTCGACGAGGGACTGGCCGAATGGAACCTCACGGGACCGGGCGACGACGGCCCCGCTGACATCGAACTCAACGGCATGGAAGCCGTACTAGCCGAAGTGAGCCAGGACGGCAGCGAGAGTAACGAGGGCCTGCTCCTGGTCTGTAGCCCCGCCGAAGGCCTGCGCGTAGTTGTACTGGGGCTTTACCCCGACGAATACGAAGCCGGCGAGGAGCTTATACGATCCTTTATTGGCAGCCTGCAGCCTCTGGGCAGCACACCAGCCGACGAGAACGACGACCTGAGCGAAGAAAGCCTCGACGAGGATGAGGACGAGAGCCTGACTGGGGATTTCTGAAAACCCAACAAGCGTTCGTTTCCCCTCTATTCACTCGAGAGGCCGGCCCGATGGCGGTTTTCGGGGATGCGCCCGTGTAATATAGCCTCCAGTTTGGGGTAGGCTATATTCCTTTGCAGCCAGCTCCCCATCCAGCTCTCGGGCAGTCCCAGGCGGTTGGGCACAAGCCAGATGCTGCGTATCGAGCCGTTTTCGATCACCTGAATGCGGCTGTGATTGAAGAGCAGCCAGTGGCGCAGCCCCACAACCGCCTCCAGGGGGTAGACCTTAGCCCCCAACAGACCCCGCACCCGCAGTTCCGTTTCGGTGAAACGAACTCCCTGCAGATTAAGAGAGTACAGGAGTAAAAGCCCACCCAGCGCAGCAGGAGCCAGCCAGATGCTGCTCTGAGGGGCCATGCCCTCGAATACATACGCCAGTAACAGCAGGCTGAGGGATAACAAAACCCGTATCCAGAGGAGCCAGTACGAACTGGCGGTGCGAACGGGATGGGACATGGCGGTATCGGCGAGCGGTTGGTTGAGGCAAGGTAAGCAAAAAGCAGGAGACAGCCCCAAAGCCCGTCGATAAATCGTTACACGGCCCGACCTGCCTATCTTTGTCCGGCATATGATATCCGGTCTCGATTTTCAGGTCGATAAGCTGGTCAAGGTCTACGGCCAGCAGCGGGCCTTGGACGGCATCAGCTTCAGGGTTTCGCCCGGCGAAGTCGTAGGCTTTTTGGGGCCTAACGGCGCGGGCAAATCGACAACGATGAAAATCGCCCTGGGCTATCTGCCCCCCACGGCGGGCACAGTGCGCCTGGGCAGCTTCGATGTGCGCCAGCAGCCCATCGAACTGCAGCGACGCATCGGCTACCTGCCCGAACACAACCCGCTCTACACCGACCTCTACGTACACGAATACCTGCGGCTGGCCGCCCGCCTGACGGGCGTACCGGCGGCCAGCCGCCGCAACCGCATCGCCGATATCATCGAACAGACCGGTCTGGGGCCGGAACAGCACAAGAAAATCGGTGCCCTCTCCAAGGGCTACCGCAAACGCGTGGGGCTGGCCCAGGCCCTGCTCCACGACCCGCCCGTACTGGTGCTCGACGAGCCGACCGATGGCCTCGATGTCATCCAGGTACTCGAAATCCGCGCCCTGATCCGCTCCTTTGCCCAGAATAAAACGGTGCTTTTTTCCTCCCACATCCTGAGCGAGGTCGAAACGATGGCGGCGCGGGTGGTCATCATCCACCGCGGCCAGCTGCTGGCCGAAGGCCCGATTGGGGAGCTGAGCCGCCTGGCCGGCGAAACGCAGTACCTGCAGCTGGAACTGGCCCCCGCCGACACGCCCGCCGACTGGCTGGCCGAGCTGCCCGGGGTACTTGCCCTTGAGGAACGGGGAGCAGGCCGCTACCGCCTGACCATCGACCGCATGCACGACGTGCGGACAGCAGTCTACGCGGGCTGCGTGAACCGCAACCTGACCCTGCTGGGCCTGACACTGGAAGAAACACGGCTCGAAGACGTATTCCGCCACCTGGCCCATCCCCCCGACTGAAGCCAACAGCTCGCGGAAGCAAGCAGGAATACATGCTTCAGTTAGCCATCCTGCAAAAAAAAGGGCCATTTTTTGAAAAATCCTTAGCTTTGTAGCTTTCCATACCAGTGCCTCATGGGTAAAGCCAATTCCCGAAACGAACTCGATGATCTGGATCGGAGCATCCTCAAGATTCTGCTGCGCGATGCCAACACCCCCTATACCGATGTAGCCCGCGAGCTGGAGGTTTCGAGCGGTACGATTCATGTGCGCATGAAGCGCATGGCCGAAATTGGCGTGGTGCAGGGTGCCCGCCTGATCGTCAACGCCAGCCTGTTGGGTTTCGATGTCTGCGCCTTCGTGGGCATCTATCTGGAAAAAGGAACCGTATACCGCAGTGCGGCCCAAGCCATGCAGGCCATCAACGAGGTGGTCGAACTGCACTACACGACAGGCGACTACAGCATGTTTGCCAAACTCATCTGCCGCGACACCCAGCACCTGCGCGAGGTGCTCAACGACAAAATCCAGCTCATCGCGGGGGTGCAGCGAACCGAGACATTTATCTCCCTCGATCAGAGCATCCAACGCGAGGTGGTTTTGGGCTGATGGCCGATCCGAAGCCCGGCCCCGCCGACCGCCAGGCACTGGTGCAACTGGTGCCTACGCCGATCGGTCATCTGGCCGACATCACCCTGCGCAGCCTCGAGGCTCTGCGGTCGGCCGACCGCATCGCCGCCGAAGATACCCGCCACAGCCGCCGGCTGCTCGACCATTACGCCATCGAAACGCCCCTGCTGGCCCTGCACCAGCACAACGAACACCAACGCCTGCCCGCCCTGCTCGAGCAGGTGGCCGCCGAGGGCTGGCAGCTGGCCGTCATCACCGACGCGGGTACGCCGGGCATTTCCGATCCGGGCTTTCTGGTGGTGCGCGAGGCCCTGGCACGGGGCCTGCCCGTCGAAGCCTTGCCCGGACCGACGGCCTTTGTGCCGGCTCTGGTGGCCAGTGGCCTGCCTTGCGACCGCTTCGCCTTCGAGGGCTTTCTACCCGTCAAAAAAGGTCGCCTGACGCGTCTGCGGGAACTGGCCGCCGAACCGCGAACCTTCATTCTGTATGAAGGCCCGCACCGGCTGGAACGCACCCTTGTGCAGCTGGCCGAGCACCTGGGAGGCGAGCGACCCGCTGTGCTGGCCCGCGAATTGACCAAGGTTTACGAAGAATACATCCGTGGAACGCTTTCCGAGTTGGTGGAGCACTGCCGCCGCGTCCCTCCTAAAGGTGAATACGTGGTGGTGGTCGGCGGCCGCCCGTAGACCCGGGCGTGTAGCCCTGCTGGCGGGCCTGGCTCTGGCACTGGCCTTTCCGCCCCTGCCTTTGGCCTTCATGCTGCTGGGGGCTTTCGTTCCGCTGCTCATGCTCGTGGAGGTGCGGCAGGAACGACGGGCCGCCGGCCTGCCGGTCGAGCCACGGCGGCTTTTCAGCCTGCTGTACCGCGCTTTTCTTGTCTGGAATTTGGGTACCTGCTACTGGCTCATGCTCACGGCCTTTCAGGTCGAAAGCACGGGCGAGGCCGTCGAGGCCTTCGTAGCGGGGCTGCTGGCCGTGGGACTGAATCCCATCCTGATGAGCGTGCCCTGGCTGCTGTACGCCGCCCTGCGGCAGCGGCTGAGCCGCCCGCTGGCCTTGGTGGGCTGGGGGGTGGGCTGGCTGGCTTTCGAACAGCTGCACCTCAACTGGGATTTGA
This sequence comes from uncultured Bacteroidia bacterium, assembly GCA_937936615.1. Taxonomy (GTDB): domain Bacteria; phylum Bacteroidota; class Bacteroidia; order J057; family CALDDN01; genus CALDDN01. Next base: position 10,492 of record CALDDN010000047.1, read on the forward strand.
CCTGGTCCTGGCTCAACCTGGCACATGGGTTTACGATGTTTCCTGGCTACCTGCAGTACCTGGAGTTTACGGGTACGGGGGGCACGGCTCTGCACGTGCTGGTGGCCAACGGCCTGCTCTTCGAGCTGAGCTGCCGCGGGCGCGAAGCCCGCTCGCTGGGCCGCTGGCCGGTGGTACTGGCGGGCTGGGTGCTGCTGCCCTGGCTGCTCTATCCGCTGCTCACGTGGCCCGATCGGGCGGTATTCCAGCCGGTAGGCCAGCTGCGGGTACGGATTGTGCAGCCCAATATCGATCCCTATGTCAAGTTCGATCCTGAGGCCGAAGAGGAGCAGCTGCGCCTGATGCTGGAGCTGGCCGACCTGCCGGCACCGGAGGGCCTCGACCTGGTGCTGCTGCCCGAAACGGCCCTGCCCGACGGTGTGTGGCACGAAAACCTGCGCTACGACCCGCAGATCGTACCTTTCATCGAGCTGAGCTACCGGCGGCAGCTTTCGGTGCTGCTGGGGCTGGTCTACCGGCGGCGCATTCCGGCGGGCCAGCCGATACCGCCACATGCCCGCAGCTACGGCCCCGAGGGGGACGGCCCCTACTACGAGAGCTTCAATGCCGCGGTGGTGGCGGGCGACACCGTGGTTTCCAAAAAAGGCAAGCTGGTACCTTTCGTCGAGCGGGCCCCCTTCCTCAGGCAGCTGAGCTTCCTGAACCGCTGGCAGATCGACCTGGGGGGCAATTTCGGCTCCTTCGGCCTGCCCGATACGCTGGTGAGTCTGCCCACACGCAGCGGGGCCGAACTGACCCCCGTCATCTGCTACGAGTCGCCTTTTGGCGACTGGGTGCGGACGCTGGTGGGGCGGGGCGGGCAGCTGATCTGCATCCTGACCAACGACGGCTGGTTCGGGCAGTCGTCGGGACACCTGCAGCATGCCTACCTCGCTTCGCTGCGGGCCATCGAGACGCGCCGGGCTGTGGCCCGCTGTGCCAATACGGGCCTCTCGCTCACGACTGACAACCGCGGTTTCATCGAGCAGCGGCTGGGCTGGTGGCAGCGCGGGGTCATCGATGCACGGCTGCCGCTCTACGTCGAACCGACGTTCTACATGCGCTACGGCGACTACTTGGGCCGGTCGGCCGTGCTGGTGGCGGCCTTCTTTGTGCTTCTAGCTTTCATAAACCGCCGCTGGGCCGAGCGGGCGGGCTTTGGCTGGCCAAGTTGAGCGGGGCTTGCCCATAAACTCGCAACAGCCGAGGGCCACAAGCCCCCAGTCCGACGTGGAAACAGGCAGCCCCAAGAGGATAGCCCTGATTCGAAATGCCATTTTGTAATTAAGAATACATTTTATTCATAATAAAATGGACTTTAAATCTTATTATATTTTTAAAAAAGCCTGTATAACAATTTTTTCGGACAGCATTCAAAAAATCGAGATTGTGAACAGGATAGCGGATTACTGGAACTTTTTTCGCTATATTTGACAAAAAGCTGCCACCCGAGCAGCCCTTGGATTCGATCCGTCTTGCCTATGCCTTTCTATCACCGCGCCGGACAGGTGCCCCACAAGCGACACACTGTTTTCCGCCGTCCCGATGGTCGGCTCTACCCTGAGGAACTGGTCAGCACCGAGGGTTTTTCGTCGGTCTATTCGCTGGTCTACCACTGCCATCCACCCACGCGCATCCGCGAGGTAGGCCCGGCCCAGTCGGTGGCCCCGCGCATTGCCGTGACCAACAACCCGATGCACCGCAGCTTCCGGGGCTTTCAGGTGCCCCCTGCCGACGATTACCTCCAGAGCCGGCAGATTGTGCTGACGAATAACGACTGCCAGATCATACTGGCAGCCCCGCGCCAGTCGATGGATTATTTTTACAAAAATGCGACGGCCGACGAGATGATCTTCGTGCACGAAGGCAGCGGCACCGTGAGCACGGCCTTCGGAAGCCTGCGGTTCGCCTATGGCGACTACGTGCATATTCCGCGCGGGATCATCTACCGCATCGACTTCGACACACCGGACAATCGGCTGTTTATCGTCGAGTCGTTCTCGCCCATTCAGTTCCCGCGCAAGTACCTGAGCCGTGAGGGCCAGCTGCTGGAACACTCGCCTTTCTGCGAACGCGACATCCGCGTGCCTTCCGACCTGGTCACGCACGACCAGCGGGGCGAATTCCCCATTTTCATCAAGAAATACCACGAGCTCTTCCGCTTCGTCTACGACGCGCACCCCTTCGACTACATCGGCTGGGACGGCTTTTTCTACCCCTACAGCACGTCGATCCACGATTTTGAGCCGATCACGGGCCGCGTGCATCAGCCCCCGCCCGTACACCAGCACTTCGAGGCGCATAACTTCGTAATCTGCTCGTTTGTGCCACGGCTCTTCGACTACCACCCCGAAGCGATTCCGGCTCCCTACAACCACTCGAACGTCGATTCGGATGAAGTGCTCTACTACGTCGATGGCGACTTCATGAGCCGCAACAACATCGAGCGGGGGCAGATCACACTTCACCCCATCGGCATCCCCCACGGGCCGCACCCGGGCGCGGCCGAGCGATCGATCGGCGTGAAAGATACGCAGGAACTGGCCGTGATGGTCGATACCTTCAAGCCGCTGGCCCTGACCGAAGAAGCCCTCGCGATCGAAGACCCCAGCTACCTGACCTCCTGGCTCGAAGACTGATTCAACCTCAACCCGCTTGATTTCGTTTAATTTTAAAAAAGCGTAAAGCCATGCAAGATACCCTGGTTGCTCCGGATGCCGCCTCGACCGAGGATTTCCTGCCCATTCACGGCACCGACTACATCGAATTTTACGTGGGCAACGCCAAGCAGGCCGCCCACTACTACCGGACGGCCTTCGGCTTCCAGCCGCTGGCCTATGCCGGCCCTGAAACGGGCGTGCGCGATCGCGCCTCCTACGTGCTGGTGCAGAATAAGATCCGGCTGGTGCTCACCACGCCCCTGTACCCTTCGGGCGAGATCGCCGACCACATCTACCGGCACGGCGACGGCGTGCGGGTACTGGCTCTCTGGGTCGAGGATGCGCGGTCGGCCTTCGAGGAGACCGTCCGCCGCGGTGCCCGCCCCTACCTGGAACCGGTGGTCGAAGAGGACGAACACGGCCGCGTGGTCCGCTCGGGCATCCACACCTACGGCGACACGCTGCACATTTTCGTCGAACGCAAGGACTACGCAGGAGCCTTCCTGCCGGGCTTCCGCCCCTGGCACTCGGACTACCGCCCCGCCCCCGTGGGCCTGCTCCACGTCGACCACTGCGTGGGCAACGTCCGCCTCGGCGAAATGAACGTCTGGGTCGATTTCTACGCCCACGTCATGGGCTTTCATAACCTGGCTTCGTTCGACGACAAGGACATCTCGACCGAATACTCGGCCCTCATGAGCAAGGTCATGGCCAACGGCAACGAACGCATCAAGTTTCCGATCAACGAACCGGCCCCCGGGCGGCGCAAATCGCAGATCGAGGAATACCTCGAGTTTTATCAGGGGCCGGGCGTGCAGCACATTGCCGTGGCCACAGACGATATCCTGGCAACCGTTACCGAGCTGCGGCGGCGCGGGGTCGAATTTCTGGAGGTACCCGATACCTACTACGACAACCTCTTCGACCGCGTAGGCCCCATCGACGAAGACCTGGAACCGCTGCGCCAGAACCGGATTCTGGTCGATCGCGACGACGAGGGCTATCTGCTGCAGCTCTTCACCAAGCCCGTCGAAGACCGCCCGACGCTCTTTTACGAGATCATCCAGCGCAAAGGGGCCCGCTCGTTTGGTAAAGGCAATTTCAAAGCCCTTTTCGAAGCCATCGAGCGCGAACAGGCCCTGCGGGGCAACCTTTGAAGCACACCGCTGCATCGATCAGCCTGCCCAATTGAAATGCTGCGGCCCCTGTCCGGCTCGCCGGACAGGGGCTTGTTTTTTTCTGAAAAAACTTTTCAGCCCCCTCGGACGGAAAAGGGCCAGCAGCCAGACGCGCCCTTTACGTAGCTTTGCCCAAAGCCCAAGCCATGTCCGAGTACCTGAGCCTTGACCCCCGCGAGCTGGAAGCCCGTAAGCTTCACGGCTACCTGCTGGGCAGCGTAACGCCCCGCCCCATTGCCTTTGCCAGCACCCTCGACCGCGAGGGGCGGCCCAACCTGGCCCCCTTCAGCTACTTCAACGTCTTCAGCACGCGACCGCCCATCCTGATCTTCGCGCCCAACCGCAGCGGCCTGACGGGCCTGCAGAAGGATACGGCCCTCAATGCCCTCGAAACCTTCGAGGTGGTCATCAATCTGGTGAGCTGGCAGATCGTCCAGCAGATGAATCTGGCCAGCGGCGAATTCGAGCACGGGGTGAACGAGTTCGAGAAATCGGGCCTGACGCCCCTGGCTTCGGAACTGGTGCGCCCGCCCCGCGTGGCCGAATCGCCCGTGCAGTTCGAGTGCCGCGTACGCGAGGTGCTGGTACTGGGCGGCGAGGGTCAGTCGGGCAACCTCATCATCTGCGAAATCCTGCGCATGCACATCCAGAGCCGCGTGCTCAACGCGGCGGGGCAGATCGATCCGCTGCGGCTGGATGTGGTGGCCCGCATGGGGGGCAACTGGTACCTGCGAATCCATCCGGACGCCCTCTTTGAACGGCCCAAACCCAACCTGCCCCTCATCGGCTGGGACGGACTGCCCGAATCGATCCGGCACAGCTCCGTGCTCACGGGTAACGAGATCGGCCAGCTGGCCCACGCCCCCCGCCTGCCCGAAGCTGCCGAACTGGAAGCTTTCCGCGCCAGCCCCGAAGGTCAGGCCCTGACCGAAGGACTCGAAGAGCGCGAGGACTACCACGCGGCGGCAGCCCGCCTGCTGGCTGCGGGCCGGCTGCAGGAGGCCCTGCAAGTGGCCCTGCTGGCACCCTGAAACTGACCCGCTATGGACAGCTCTTTTGAGGGCGATGCGCCGGCCTCTACCCCGCGGAGTGGCTGCGCCTTGCACCGTGAGGCAGCGGAGCCGATTTCGTAGCTTTGATTCCATGACCACCAAGCACACAATTTACCTGGGCGATTCCCGTTCGATGGCCGAAGTGGCCGAGGGCTCCGTGCACCTGATCGTTACCTCGCCGCCCTACTGGCAGCTCAAGGACTACGGCAACCCCGAGCAGATCGGCTATGGCCAGACCTACGAAGAATACATCAACCACCTGAATCTCGTCTGGGCCCAATGCGTGCGGGTACTGCACCCGGGCTGTCGCCTGTGCATCAACGTGGGCGACCAGTTCGCGCGGTCGGTGTATTACGGGCGGTACAAGGTGGTGCCCATCCGCGCCGAGATCATCCGATGCTGCGAGGCCCTAGGCCTCGATTACATGGGGGGTATCATCTGGCAGAAAGCGACGACCTCCAACACCTCGGGAGGGGGGGCGGTCATGGGCAGCTACCCCTACCCGCGTAACGGAGTGCTGCGCATCGACTACGAGTTTATTTTACTCTTCAAGAAACCGGGCAAAGGCCCTGGAGTCGCACCCGAAATCAAGGCCCAAGCCCAGCTCACTCCCCAAGACTGGAACCGCTGGTTCTCCGGCCACTGGCAGTTTGCCGGGCTGCGGCAGGACCGGCATCTGGCCGCATTCCCGCTCGAATTGCCTCTGCGCCTGATCCGCATGTTTTCGTTTCCGGGCGAAACGGTACTCGATCCCTTTGCCGGCAGCGGCACGACAACGGTGGCGGCGGCCCAGCTGGGCCGCCATTCCATCGGCTACGAGATCAATCCCCAATTCGAGACCCTCATCCGCACCCGCTTGGCCGAGCAGGCCGCCGATCTGTCGCCCGGGCCGGAACTGGAGTTTCGTTCCAGCCCCCCCCTGGCAGCGGACGATTGGGAAGCGGCCATCGAAAGGCTTCCGTACCGGTTTCACGATCCGCATGCACTGGATGTCCGTTTCGACCCCAAGCACCAGACCTATGGCTCGAAGATCGACGGGCGCGAATCCAAACCCGCATACCAGCGGGTGCGGCGGGTGCTGGCCCCCGACACCGTAGAAACCCAAACGGGCTTGCAGCTGCGGCTGCTGGGGGTGCGTGCCGTACCCGAGCGGGCCGGTCAGGCCCTGGCGTTTCTGGAAAAAACCCTGAAAGGAAATCCCGTACTCATCCGAACCGACCCCGCCTGCCCGGAAGTCGAAGGCCTGCCGGCGGTGTATCTTTTTTTGAAAAATAAAACATTCATCAACGCACACTTGATCAAACGGGGTTTGGCCACGGTTGATCAGGAGCACGATTACCGGCACCGGCAGCGGTTTCTGAAATACGCCCCTTAAAATGGAGCCTTTGCAGCCGGCCGGCTCCCGAAGCGATCGAAGGGGGCAATCGCAGCAATGAGCGGGCCGGGTCGTCTGGCCGTTTCAGCCGCCGGCGGCATCGGGTGCTTCTATGCCCCCTCGTGCCGGCACGGCATCGCGCCGCCCCATGACCTCGGGCGGGCGCAGGCGGTAGATGCGTTCGATCAGCTCGACGGTGCGCAGGGCGTCGGGGCCGTCGGCATCGGGGCGGGCAGACCCGCGCAGGGTCTGGGCCACGTTGTCGAAGACGCGGGCATGGTTGTCGGCACTGCCCTGCCAGCCGCCATAGTCGTTGGGAGGCGCAACCGGTTGGAGCTGGGGCAGGCTCCAGTCGGCGATGTGGGCCCATTCGATGCGCTCCATGTACTGCCCGCCCGCACAGATCAGGCCTTGCGAACCCCGCAGCACAATCCGGCTCTCGAAGTTGCGGTCCCAGGCGGCGGTACTGTAGGCAAAGCTTGCCCGCAGGTCTTCGAGGCCTCGAAGCCAGATGTGGCCTCCGTCCTCGAATTCGGTAGTGGTGCGGTGGCTGTCGTTGACGAAGCGGGCGGCCTCGACCTCGAGCGGCCCTACCAGCCACACCAGCAGATCGAGAAAATGGCTGAACTGTGTGAACAGCGGCCCCCCATCGAGGGAGAGGCTGCCGCGCCAGCTGCCGGGGCGGTAGTAGCGGTCGTCGCGGTTCCAGATGCAGCTCACCTGCACCTCGTGCAGGCGGCCCAGCCGGCTGCCTGCGACCAGTTCCTTGAGCAGGCGGGCGGGCGGGCTGTAGCGGTTCTGCAGCACGCCGAAAAGGTGGCGGCCGGCCTCGCGGGCCTCACGGATGACGAGGCGGCAGCGGTCGGCCTGCAGGCCGAAGGGCTTCTCGACGACGGCATGCGCCCCCAGACGCACCGCCCACCGGGCCTGCTCGGTATGCAGACCGTTGGGCGTGCAGACACACACCAGCTCGGGCTGCAAGGCAGCGGCAGCCTCCGGATGCGCAAAGGCCGGAACCCCTGCCGGCAGCACGCTCCAGGTGGCAGGATTGGGATCGACCCCGCCCACCAGCTCGAAGGCCGGATGAGCGGCCAGCAGGCGGGCATGGCGGCTGCCGATGTGGCCCAGGCCCAGCACCAGGCTGCGGATGGGGTTGTGCATAAAGCGCAAATGTGCGAAATTGAGCCTTCTAACCCGAACCTAAACCATGAGTTTCTGGCAGGAGGAAGTCGAAAACTGGAGCTACGAGCATTTTGTGCTGTTCGTCTACCTGCACATTGCCCTGGCCGACAACGAGATCATCGACACCGAGTGGCAGGCCATGCGCCGTCGGTTCGAACGCTTCGACAGCCCCCGCAGCTTCGAAGAGGTATTCAATGCGGTGATGTACGTCTACCGCAACTGCAACGACGTGCAGGTACTCGAGGTCATCGAATATTTTCGCGAGCGGCACGCCCAGAGTCCGGCGGCGCGAGCCCAGCTCCTGCGCGATGTACAGGAAATCGCCCAGGTCGATCAGGGCCTCAACGCCGAGGAAGTGAGCATCCAGCTGCAGCTGCGGCACCTGCTCGAATGAGGTTTTATCTCTCACGCTTTTTTTTCAAAAGGCCCGCACGACAAATCGCCAAAGACCGAACCAATCAGCCGGACACCTTGCTGCGCCGCGCCTTGTCAAGCAGCTGGGGATTGAGCGTGTAGACTTCCAGGTCGCCAAAGCTGAAGTCCACATCATCGGTTACGAGCGGCCAAGCTTGCTCCTGCCCGTTGCCCAGGCACAGTTCGTAGTAGCAGTAGTCGTTGAAATCGCTTGCTGGGCTGCTCTTGAAATTATAGATCAGGTACTGGGCCTGTTCGCGGTCGCGAAAATTGAGTTCGGTAACAACGAGCCGCCCGCTTTCGATGTAAGACCCCAGGTTATCGGAGATGAATTTGACGCTTTGCCTGAAATGATCGGAGCCGTAGGCCGTATCGCGGTAATCGCGTTTGAAACTGGCTTTTTCCAGATCGCCGACCCGCCAGCCGCTTTCGAGTAGATAGGAGCGCATGGCGTACTTGCGCACAAAAGCATTGATCACCTCCGAAACCAGCAGGGGCGTAAAGCCGATGTACACCTGCTCGTTTGCCAGCAGGGTTTCGACAAACGACACGTAGCCTTTTTGGTGGTTCGAACCGCTGGAGAGACTGATCGTACTACTGAACTCGGCCAGGTACAGGTCCAGCAGATAGAAGAGCCAGACGTTCGCATCCAGAAAATAGGTGCGCGGCTCGATCTTGATTTCTTTAAGGCTGCGAATCTTGGGCTCCATCGACACTGATCCCGAGTGGTGGAGTTTTACTCCTCATGGGCTTGCTTGCAGAATTCGGCTTCGAGGGTTTCCTGCATGGCCTTGAGCAGATTGGGATTCTGCCCCAGGGCGATGGCATCATGCACCGCAGCCTGCATGCGCTCGTTGTCCAGGTTCTCGAATTTAATCCGCCGGCCCACTTCGACTCCCTGCTCGCGGTAGAGACGCCCCAAGGCAGCGTTGCAGAAACCCGAATTAAGCACCCGGATGCCCTGGAAATCGAGCACAACCGAATAGCCCTGCTCCAGCATCCCCCGAAGAGCTTCATAAAGGCGGCCGCCTTGGCTGCCTAAAATCGCGTTGGAGGTACCGATTACTTCGTCAACCCGAAGAATTTCTGAATTCATGTATCGAAGATATAAAGAATACGGCCTCGTGAATAAACGCCCCCTTATGGAGGAGAGCCTGCCGGTCTTCATTCGAACAGGGCGGCCAGGTCTTCAGCGGTCAGCTCCTTGAGCCAGGCCCCATCTTCGGGGATGATTTCACCGGCTACCTGGAGCTTCTGCTGCTGCAGGGCCAGAATTTTCTCCTCGATGGTGCCGGCGGCGATGAACTTGTAGCCCAGCACCGGCTGCTGCTGCCCGATGCGGTGTGCCCGCGCCAAGGCCTGCTGCTCGATGGCCGGATTCCACCACGGATCCAGTATGAATACGTAGCGGGCGGCCGTAAGGTTCAGGCCCGTACCCCCCGCCAGCAGGCTGATGAGGAATACGGGTGGTCCGTCGGCCGCCTGAAAGCGGCGTACCTGCGCGGCCCGGTCGCCCGTACCACCATCCAGGTAGCAGAAATCGATTTTTCGCTGGGCCAGCTCGTGGCGCACAAGCTCCAGCAGCTTGACATACTGCGAGAAGATGAGTACCCGCTGGCCCTCGGCCAACACCGTATCGAGCTGATCGCGCAGCAGCAGCAGCTTGCCCGAATCGCTGTTCCGGTGTTCGGGCAGCACCAGGGCCGGATGCAGGGCAATCTGGCGCAGCTGCTGCAGGCAGGTCAGCACCCGCAGCCGGTCTTGCGGACGGCTCAAGTCGGCGGCCTGCTCCTGGTCGAAGAGGCTGCTACGCAGCTGCTGCCGCGTCGCGTGGTAGAGGCGGCTCTGGCCCGGAGTCATCTGGCAGCGCAGTACGATCGTACGCTGTTCGGGCAGGTCGGCTGCCACCATTTCCTTGGTACGCCGCAGGATCAGGGGCTGAACCATGCGCCGCAGCCGCTCGGCCCGTTCGCCATTCTGCTGCTTCTCGATGGGGTCGGCGTAGTAGCGCGAAAAAAACGACTGGCTGCCCAGCAGGCCCGGGTTGAGGAAGTGCATCTGCGCCCAGAGGTCGCGCGTCGAATTCTCGATGGGCGTACCCGTCAGGGCCAGGCGGTACTCGCCCTGGAGCTGATAGATGGCCTGAGCTGCCCGCGTGGTCGGGTTTTTGATGTGCTGACTTTCGTCCAGAACCAGGTAATAAAAAATAATTTTCTGCAAAAACTCGATATCCTGACGTACAATTCCGTAAGTCGTAAGCACAACCTGACTGCGGGCCACCCGGGCCAGTAGCTGGCTGCGCTTGGTGCCGCCGTAGGTAACGACGTTGAGAGCCGGAGCAAAACGGGCGATTTCCTCGCGCCAGTTGAAAAGCAGCGAGCTGGGCGCAACCACCAGCGAAGGCAGGCGGCAGCCCGCCTCGTAAGCCCGCAGCAGCGTGGCAATGGTCTGCACCGTCTTGCCCAGACCCATTTCATCGGCCAGAATGCCGCCGAGGCGGTGGCGGTGCAGGCTCAGCAGCCAGTCGTAGCCCGCCCGCTGGTAGGGGCGCAGTTCGGTCTGCAGGCCCTTGGGCAGGTCGGCATCGGGGGCATCGAGCGGTGGCAGGGCCGAGTCCTGACTCGCTCCGAAGGCCTGCTCGAGCATCCGCGCCTGCACCGTCTGGAGGAACAGCCCTTCGGGCCGGCGTTCCGCCGTTTCGAGCAGGGGGGCCAGGTCTTCGAGCCAGCCGGGGGGTAGCAGGCCGATGCGCCCGTCGGGCAGGTGCAGGAAGTTTTCGTTTCGGCGCACGGCCTCGGCCAGGGCGCGGAAATCGACGCGCTGGCTGCCAAACCAGACTTGGGCCTGCAGGATGAAGCCCCCCGCTTCGGGATTGAGGCGATACTCGAAACGGGCAGTGGCGGGGTGCAGGCGGTCGCCGACGATTTCAAGGCCCAAGGCTTGCAGCTCGTCGCAGTGGCGGGCCAGCCAGGCCCAGCCCTCGGCGCGGGCCAGTATCTGGTCGAAGAGGGCATCGGTCTGGGGGGGCAGTCGCTGCCGGTAAGCCTGCAGTACCTCGCGCTCGCGCGCGGGCTGGCGGGCGATGCGCAGCAGTCGCGTACCCCCATCGAGGCGCAGGAAGAATTGCTCGTCGGGATCGAGAGGCAGCTCCCAGCGGTCGTAGGCCACGCGCAGGCGCAGTGTCAGCCGCTCGGGGTCGGTCTCGACGCGCAGGCGGAACTGCGGCGGGGGAGCCACCGCGGTCAAATCGAGTCCCTGCAGGTCGAGCGTGGAATATTCGAGCAGACGCGGCAGCACTTTCTGGCAGAATTCGGGCACGTTGGCGGCGGGAATGGTCAGCTCGCGCTGGCGTACGAAGGCCGAAAGCCGTGCCCGCGAGACGGGCTGTGCCAGCCGGTAAAGCGTCGAGGCGTGCAGCAGCCACGCCGGTTCTTCCCCGATCAATTCCGCATCCGGTTCATTTAAATAAAGTGCCTGACCATTTATCGATAAAAAGGATTGGTATATTAAATTTTCGTCTTTCCGGACACAGGAAAAATGAACTTGAGCGGCCTGGGGGGCCAGCTGCAGGGGCTGGTGTGCGGGGTAGCCGTCGCGGGCGGCGCGGTAGAGGGGCAGGTCGGGGCCGTAGTTGAGGATGCGCTGCAGGCGGCTGTCGATCCAGCTGCGGATGAACTTGCGCTGGGGATGGTCGGGCAGAGCGGCAAAAAAACTGTCCTGGTTGCGCATCCGCCCACCGAACTGGCGGAAGAGGTGCTTGGGGGTCAGCTCGGCAGCCAGACTCACAAGCTGGCGGAACTCCTCGGTCTGGGGCAGCTGGAACTGGCTCAGGTTTTCGGGCAGCAGCCGCTGGCTGCGCAGCGTTGGCTCGCCCGTATCATTGACCTGCACCAGATAGGCCCAGGCTACGAAACCCAGGTCAGCCAGCGGCACCAGCGACACCAGCCAGCGGTAAGGTGCTGCTGGGTTGACCAGCGTCGAGGGGTGGGTCGAAGGCGGAGGGAAAGCAGACACCAAAGGGTGGTCCGTCCGTGGGGGAACGGTCCGGGAATTGAAGTTCGTACAATTCGGCCGGAAATGGAAACGTGGGGCGATCAGGCCCGCAGAGCCTGCCGACGGGCGGCGATCACATCGCGCAGGATGTCGCGCAGGCTGTACTGCAAATCCAGCCCGATCAGTGCATCAATCTTGCTGATATCGGCCGTGCGGCGGTTCATGTCCTCGAAGCCGCTGCCGTAGGCTTGTTCGTAGCTCACGTGGCGGATGGTCGAGGAGCTGTCCGTCAGTTGGATGATCAGGCGGGCCAGCTCGTTGATGGTGATTTCGTCGGGGTTGCCCAGGTTGAAGACCTGACCGTAGGCCTGGGGGCAGGCCATGAGCCGCGGCAGCACGCGCACCACGTCGTCCACGTGCAGGAAACTGCGGCGCTGCTCGCCCGTGCCGTAGACCAGTAGCTCGCGGCCGGCCAGAGCCGCCTCCACAAAGCGCGGGATGACCATCCCATACTGCGAGAGCTGGTTTGGCCCTACGGTATTGAAAAAACGGACGATCACCACGGGTGTGCCCCGTTCTTTGTAATAGGCCAGGGCCAGAAATTCGTCGAGTGCTTTGGAATTGGCGTAGGCCCAGCGGTGGTTCTGGGTATCGCCCTCGATGCGGTAGTCCGATTCGCGCAGGCTGCGGGTCTGCTGGGGGTCGAGCAGGTCGAGGCTCCGGCCGTAGACTTCGGACGTGGAGGCAATGAGGATAGGCCGGTGGTGGCGGGCGGCGGCTTCAAGGATGACGTCGATGCCGCGGATGTTTTCGAGGATGGTGCGCACGGGGTGCTGCATGATGTAGTGCACGCCCACAGGTGCGGCCAGGTGGTAGCAGACATCGCAGGCAGCCATCAGGGGCGCGACGGTAGGGGCCTCGGTTACACTTCCTTCTATAAAATTAAAATGGGGCTGCCCCAGCAGCCCCGAAAGGTTATCGATGCGTCCGGTCGAGAGGTTATCAAGTACCGTTACGGCATGGCCCTGTCGATGCAGGCTCCGAGCCAGGGTCGAACCGATGAATCCGGCTCCGCCGGTAATGAATACCTGCACGGGGATCAATAATTACGTTTAGGGCCACGGTCGCGGCGTTCGCCACCGCCACCGCGCCGGTCGTCTCCACCGCGTCGGTCGTCTCCACCGCGTCGGTCATCGCGACCACCGCCGCGGCGGTCGCCGTTGCGACGGTCGCCGCCCCCTCGATCGCCTCGGGGGGCCGAAACAACTACCCCTTCCTGACCGACCTGTTTCATGCTCAGGCGGCACTTGCCGGTACGGGAATCGACTTCGATGAGCTTGACATCGACCACCTGCCCCACCTCGAGGTAGTCTTCGATGTTTTCGACGCGCTCGTTCGAAATCTCCGAGATGTGCAGCCAGCCGTCTTTGCCGGGCAGGAATTCGAGGAACGCTCCTGCGCCGACTATGTTTTTGACTTTGGCCTGGTATTCGGTACCTACTTCAGGGGTTGCGGTGATGCCTTTGATCCAGGCTTCGGCCGCTCTGAGGTTTTCGGCGTTGGGCGAGGCGATGCTTACCCAGCCCAGGCCGTCGTACTCTTCGATCGAAATCGAAGTCTGGGTCTGACGCTGGATTTCCTGGATGACCTTGCCACCCGGGCCAATGACTCCGCCGATGGTGTCGGGCGGAATCGAGAACTTGATGATGCGCGGGGCGTAGGGCGAAAGCTCGGGCCGCGGCTGGGCGATCGCCTCATTCATGAACGAGAGGATGTGTGCCCGACCGGCTTTGGCCTGCGCCAGTGCCTGCGCGAGGATTTCGTAGCTCAGCCCCCGCACCTTGATGTCCATCTGGCAGGCGGTGATGCCGTCCTCGGTACCCGTTACCTTGAAGTCCATGTCGCCCAGGTGGTCCTCGTCGCCCAGGATGTCGGAGAGCACGGCGAAGCGGTCGCCTTCGACGATCAGCCCCATGGCGATACCCGACACGGGTTTGCGAATCTGGATGCCTGCATCCATGAGGGCCATCGAGCCGGCGCAGACGGTGGCCATCGAGCTCGAACCGTTCGATTCAAGGATTTCCGATACCACGCGGATGGTGTATTCGGTATCCTGCGGAACAACTTTTTTGAGGGCGCGTTCGGCCAGGTTGCCGTGGCCAATCTCGCGGCGGGCCGGTGCCCGCAGCATCTTGACCTCGCCCGTGGAATAGGGCGGGAAGATGTACTGCAGCATGAATTTCTTGCTGCCTTCCTGCGTGGCGTAGTCGATGGTCTGCTCGTCGAGTTTGGAACCCAGGGTAACGGTGGTCAGGCTCTGGGTTTCGCCCCGCGTGAAGATGGCCGAACCGTGGGCGCGTTTGAGGTAGCCGACCTCGCACCAGATGGGGCGGATTTCGTCGGTGCGCCGCCCGTCGAGGCGTTTGTTCTCCTCGACGATGAGTTTGCGTAGCACCTCGTACTGCACCTGTTCGAAGTAGCGTTTGATGAGCTTCGATTTGGCATCCAGCTCGGGGTCTTCGGCGTAGGGTTCGAGCAGGCTATCGCGCAGGGCCTTGAGGCGGTCGCTGCGTTCCTGCTTGGCCGTGGGGTTGCTGTAGATGTCGTAGACTTCGGCGGTCGCTTTTTCGCGCACTTCGGCTTCGAGGGTCTCGTCGCTGGGATCGCCCGGGTATTCGCGGGTGGTTTTTCCCACCGAGGCCCGCAGATCGAGCTGCATGCGGTTGAGCTGCTTGATCGTTTCGTGGGCAATGCGGAAGGCTTCGAGCATCAGCTCCTCGGACACTTCGTTCATTTCGCCCTCGACCATGACGATCGAATCCATCGTGCCGGCGATCATCAGATCGATCTCCGAAACCTCCATCTGGGCAAAGGTGGGGTTGACGACGAACCGCCCGTCGATGTAGCCCATGCGCACCGTGGAAACGGGGTCGGGGAAGGGCAGGTCGGAACACATGATCGCGCACGAGGCCGCGACGCAGGCCAGGGCATCGGCCTGGGTTTCGCGGTCGGACGACATGAGCGTTACGATGACCTGGGTTTCGGCGTGGTAGTCCTCGGGGAAGAGGGGCCGCAGCGAGCGGTCGACCAGGCGCGAGGTCAGGATTTCGTATTCATTCAATCGACCGTCGCGTTTGAAGAAACCGCCCGGTATCTTGCCTGTCGAGGCATAATATTCCTTGAAATCGACCGACAGAGGCAGGAAGTCCACGTCGGGGCGGGCTTCCTTGTTCGAGACGACCGTAGCGAGCAGTAGGGTATCGCCTACATTGAGTACGACCGAGCCATCGGCTTGGCGGGCCAGCCGACCGGTCTCTACCTCTATTGTGGTGCCGTTAGGCAGGTCCACCGAGGTGCGGATGATGGATTGCATAGCGGGGCTTACTTACGGATGCCTAGTTTCTGGATGATCGCACGGTAGCGGGTGATGTCGGTTGCGATCAGGTAATCCAGCAGCTTCCGGCGTTTGCCCACGAGCTTGAGCAGCCCCAGCTTGGTGGCTTTGTCTTTGGGGTTGCGTTTCAGGTGCTCGTTCAGGTGGTTGATGCGGAAAGTAAAGAGGGCGATTTGCGATTCGGGCGAACCCGTGTCGCCCGCGCGGTGCTCGGGCGAGTTGTCCTCGAAGATGCGCCGCTTGATTTCAGGATTGAGGTACATAAGGCTCGATCAGGTACAGGATGGGCCAGTTTTTCTTTCGATTCTCTAAGCCTGCAAAAATACGCAGGCCAGCGGGGCCGTGCAAGTTTTTTCACTGCCGTTTGAATGACCGAAGCCCTACCCAAGCGAGCCGCTCGTCCAGCCCTCGGAACCAGCCCGCACCCAAGCCTGGAATCTGAAACCCGTCTCAAGGGGGTACCCCCACTCCAAAAAAAAAAAAAAACAATGACCGGTCCTCCATTTTCTCCACGATAGGTCCAATACTGGGTAAAGTATATCACGTAGTTACTGCAACGTAAATAATTTGTTGGAAAAGTTTATATAAATGACTTTACATATGTTACGCCTTTTAATGCTGCTGCTGGCCCTGGTGCCAGTCTTTGCCCTTGCCCAAAACAAAAGCTGTCCGCGCATCTGGCGCAACGGCGACCTGCTCCTGACCGACCCCGCGCCCCACATCCAGTGGTACCGCAACGGCCAGCCCATCCCGGGAGCCAACAGTAGCTGGTACCAGCCCACCGAACCGGGCCGCTATACCGTCGAGGTGTCCAGCGACCCGAGTACACCTTTTGTGTTTCCTGTCGTGCGGGGCTATGCCCTGGCAGGCTACGTCTTCGATGAGCTGTACCAGCCCATTGAAGGAGCAACCGTCCGAGCGGGGCGGTTCAGCACTGTTTCGGACGGACAGGGCCGCTTCGTCCTGCACGTCGACGCGGCCAAGCCCGCCGAACAAACGCCCGTGCTGGTTACAGTCGAAAAAACAGGCTACTGGCGCAATGCCTCGCGGCAGTACCTTTCCTCATCCGACACGACCGAAACACAAATCCTGCTGTACAGCCAGCGCGTTACCAACCGCGTCGATGCCACAGAAGGTGGCAAACTGGTCTACCCCAGCTTTTCGCTGCAGATTCCGCCCGACGCCGTGCAGACCGAAAGCGGCATCCCCTACTCGGGTACCATCCTGCTGAGCGTGGAAGGGGCGCGACCTACCGAACCCGATTTCGGCCTGCGCATGCCCGGCGGCGACTTTTCGGCCATCGATGCAAACGGAAACGAGGTCATGCTCTATTCCTATGGCTACCTGTCGGTGGAAATGCACGCCGAATCGGGTGAAAAACTGGAACTGCGCCCCCAAGCCCGGGCTACCCTGCGTTTTGACCTGCCTTACACCGAAACGCTGCGGCCCGACAGTGTCCCGCTCTGGCACTTCGACTCCGCGCGTGCGCTCTGGCTGCAAGAGGGCTGGTCCTACCGCAACGGCTCGACCTACGAGGGGCAGGTGGCGCACTTTTCGAGCTGGAACTGCGACTGGCCCGCCGAGCGGGCCACCTGCCGCGGGCGCGTGGTCGACTGCTTCGACCAGCCCATCAAGGGGGGCTGGGTGCGCGTGGGCCAGCGTCAGGTGCTGACCGATAGCCTGGGCCAGTACTGGACCTTTGTTCCGGGCGGCATCACCTTCAACACGTGGGCGGCGGTCGATACGCTGCGCGACATCAGCATACCGGCCCAGCAGGAGCGCACGCTCGATGACCTGAGGGGGCGCGACTTTACCGGTCTAGCCTGGTACGACCCGAGGACGCGGAGGCTGAACATCAACCTGTCGGGCAACATTCCGGCGGATGTACGCTTCTCGCTCGACGGCGGGCAAACCTGGACGGCGGAACGGCAGCTGACGGGCGTGGCTCAGGCTCCTGCCAGTATCCGGCTGCAAGGGGGCTGCACGAATGAGCTGCGGGTAGTCGTGCTGAATCAGACGAGCGACTGCCGGCAGCTGGATGAATCGGCACTGGAGACTGAACCTATATACCGTTCATGGGAAAACGCATTGGCAGCCGATAAAATGGTATACAAGCTTGATTTAGACTGGCTTCGTTTTCAGAGCCGGTGGGATCTGCTGGAGTTCTTCCCCTGTCTGGCTTGGCTGGACCTTGCTTACAACCAGCTAACCGATCTGCCCCCAAGCATCGCAAATCTCGCCAACCTGCAAACGCTGCACCTTTCTGTCAACCAGCTGACCGATCTGCCCCCAAGCATCGCAAATCTCGCCAACCTGCGAGAGCTGAACCTTAATTCCAACCAGCTGACCGATCTG
>CALDDN010000048.1 GCA_937936615.1 uncultured Bacteroidia bacterium
CAAATCGAACTCAATAGCTACGAATCAGACTTTCCAACCAGCAACCGCAGCGGTTCCCAATAAAAAAAGCCGCCGGAAAAACCGGCGGCTTGCTTTTCAGTTTCAGCGAGCAGGCGCGAATTATTCCACGATCACCTTGACCACCTCACGGGCCAGGCAATACCATAGCCACATTCAGCACCATAAACAGATCCTGTACTGTTGCGTGCCCATTGCATGGCACCATTGGTGTTGAGCTTGGCAATGTAAGCATTAGTGCGGCCATCCCAGTTGCCTGCAAACAGAACCGGACCGCCGCTACCAACAGCACTGTTGAATTGACCTTGATTTTGAAAGTAGCCAGTAGCATAAACATTGCCTGCATTATCAACCGCTACATCGTAGCCTCCAGTGTAGTAGTAAGAGGCAAAGTTCGTAACCCATAATACGTCTCCGTTGGTGTTGTATTTGGCTACGAAGGCATCGAATGTAATACTCGATGCGTTTAGTGTTACAGTGGACGCAGGGCTGGTCCACGTTGAGGTGCCCTGAAACCTTCCGGTAACGTAAACATCTCCATTCACCCGATTGACTGCGACTCCACGACCTTCGTCATAGTCGATCCCACCGAAGCGGCGTGCCCAGAGCACGTTGCCGTTGGGATCGTATTTGACAACAAAACCGTCCCCGCTACCGACACTGGTAAGCGTATGAGTACCAAAAGTAGCTGTGCCAGAAAAAACGCCGGTGATGTAGCTGTTACCGGCGTTATCTACAGCCACACCATAGGCCACATCGCCACCCGTGCCCCCGCCCGAGCGTGCCCAGACCCACGTTTACGCACCAGCTTCCGAGGGAACCAGCCAGGCTGCGAAGCCCAGAAGCAAAAGGGAAAGACGTAAAAGTTTCACTTTCATAGACTGAAAAGAGCGATTAATGAAGAAGATTTAATCTTCGACTAGCACAATGATAACAAACATTTACACCAAATAGCAACAGAAAAATCAAAAAAATTGAGTTTTGGATATAAAGGCATTCAATGCAATGAATTATTCCAGCTACTGAGTACTTAAATCGTTAGATCGAATGAATAACAAAAGAATAACAAAAGGCCCCATGAGCAGTCAGGTTCGGGTAAATGCGGGTCGAAAAGATCACACCAGCGAGGCCCAGCCGGCAGCTGTCGGACTCGAAAACCGCAGGGCAGCGGATGCCCGGAACAGTTCCTCGACCCGATGCAGGCAGTCGTACCGGTGCATTCGATCCGTGGCGTAGATCATGGACTGCTCCTCGCTGCATTTTATGTGCTCGACGATGCAGTCGATGACATCCTGAATCCGGAGCTTGCCGCCGATCTGTGGTGCTTTCTGCGGATAGGTCTGAATGCCCGTCGTCGGCATCAGGACGGGAGCACTGCGTTCAAAGCAGCCTATGCCGGCCATCGAACAGGGTAAGCCAGCCCAAAGCTAGAGCCGTACTGCTCAGCTGGCCCGCCGGCGGATGTGCAGCCGGACGGGGAAGTGGTCGCTGTAGCCCCCCAGGTACTTGGGGCCGACGTAGGTACGGTAGGGCCAGCCCAGGTACTTGGGATCGGTCTGCTGGAGCCAGACGGGCGCGAAGATGGCCGCCGACTGCGGCACGTACTGCCACGGGGCGCGAGCCGTGAACCAGGCCGGCGAGAGGAAAAACTGATCGAGGAGCGTCCATTCGCCACGGTAGCAGTGGGTGCCCACACCGGGCTGGGCCAGTTCGGCCATTACATTGACCAGGATGTTGGGATGGCCTGCCGAGGGGCCAGCCAGCAGGCGCGTGCTCGAATCGCTGGGGCTGTCGTTGAAATCGCCCATGACCAGGATCAGGGCTTCGGTGCTGCGGTGGAAGAGCGAATCGACGACGCGCCGCACCGCACCGGCCGCCTTGAGGCGGGCCGACTCGGGGTTACGCCGCGAGGGCCAGTGGTTGACGAAAACAAAGGCCGTATCGCGACCGCCCAGCAGACCCCGCACCCACAGCACATCGCGGGTGGTGGTGTCGGCTTCGCCCCGCAGGTCGACGCGAATGGCGTGCTCGCTCAGCAGCTTGAAGCGTTTGGGATCGTAGAGCAGGGCCACGTCCACGCCACGCTCGTCGATCGAGGGGGCGTGGGCCACGCGGTAGCCTGCCTTTTTGATGGACTTCTGGCGGGCCAGTTCCTCGACGACGCGCCGGTTCTCGACCTCGCAAAGGCCCACAAGCACCGGGAAACCGCCCCCCTCGTTGATGCGGCTGATGACTTGGGCCAGGTCGCGGAGCTTTTTCTGGTAGCGTTCGCGCGTCCACTGGCCCTTGCTTTCGGGCAGGTATTCGGAGTCGTCGTGGTGGGGGTCGTCGTAGATGTCGAAGAGGTTTTCGACGTTGTAGAAGGCCACGGCCCAGGTCGGCGGATCGGCGGGACGGGCCGTGGCCGTTCCTAGAACCAGAGCGAGCAGCCAGCAGCAGCAAAAAGTTTTCATGCGGGTGATCTCCGAGAAGGGGTTATCGAGCTGAAATTCGACAGCTCACTCCATAACCAACCATGGATTGGGCGGTGTGGATTTACTTGGCCAGTGCGCCTTCAAGTTTTTTGGCCATGCGCTTGCGCTCGTTTTCGTCGAGGTAGATTTTGCGCAGGCGGATGTGCTGGGGGGTTACTTCGACGTATTCATCGGGGCCGATGTATTCGAGGCTTTCTTCGAGGGACATGCGCACGGGGGGTTCGAGGACGATGGCCTCGTCGGAGCCGGAGGCCCGCACGTTGGAGAGCTGCTTGGCTTTCTGGACGTTGACCACCAGATCGTGCTGGCGGGGCGTGTCGCCAATGATCATGCCGCCATAGGCTTCGTCGCCGGGCGCGACAAAGAAGCTGCCCCGGTCCGAAAGGTTGAAGAGGGCGTAGCCCACGACGGGGCCGGTCTCCTTCGAGATGAGAACTCCATGCCGCCGCTGGGGAATTTCGCCACGGTAGGGCTGGTATTCGTGAAAGCGGTGGCTCATGATGGCTTCGCCGCTGGTGGCGGTAAGCATCTGGCTGCGCAGGCCGATGAGACCCCGCGAGGGGATGTAGAATTCGAGGTGGGTGTAGTCGGCCCGGGGTTCCATGACCGTCATTTCGCCTCGGCGCATCGAAACCATTTCGATGACCTTGCCCGCCGACTCCTCGGGTACATCGACCACCAGATGTTCGATGGGTTCGCAGCGTTTGCCGTCAATTTCTTTGAAAATGACCTGGGGCTGGCCCACCTGCAGCTCGTAGCCCTCGCGGCGCATCGTTTCGATGAGCACCGCCAGGTGCAGCACGCCCCGCCCGTAGACCAGAAAGCGGTCGGCTGTCTCGCCTTCGACGACCCGCAGGGCCAGGTTACGCTCTGTTTCCTTGAAGAGGCGTTCGCGCAGCCGCTGCGAGGTTACGAATTTACCGTCACGGCCCATGAAGGGCGAGTCGTTGATGGTAAAAAGCATGCTGATGGTCGGCTCGTCGACGCGGATGGCGGGCAGGGCTTCGGGCACGTCGGGATGGGCGACGGTGTCGCCGATGTCGAAGCCTTCGAGGCCCACCAGAGCCACGATCTCGCCGGCCTGAGCGGCGGGGGCTTTCACCCGGCCCAGGCCCTCAAATACGTACAGCTCCTTGACTTTACCGCGCAGGCTGCTGCCGTCGGCCTTGAGCAGCACCACCTGCTGGTTTTCCCTGATCTCGCCGCGGTAGATGCGGCCAATGGCGATGCGGCCCACGTAGGATGAAAAATCGAGCGAGGTAATCTGCATCTGCAAAGCCCCCTCGGCCACGGTGGGCGGCGGCACGTGGGCGATCACCTGGTCGAGCAGGTAACTGAGGTCGGTGGTGGGAGTCTTGTAATCGGCACTCATCCAGCCGTTTTTGCCCGAGCCATAGACGACGGGAAAATCGAGCTGGGTCTCGTCGGCATCCAGGGCGATGAGCAGGTCGTACATGCGGTCAAGGGTCTCCTCAGGCGAGCAGTTGGGCTTGTCGACCTTGTTGATGACGACAATGGGCTGGAGCTTGAGCTCGAGAGCCTTTTGCGTAACGAAGCGGGTCTGGGGCATGGGGCCTTCGAAGGCATCGACGAGCAGCACCACGCCATCAGCCATGCGCAGCACGCGCTCGACCTCGCCACCAAAGTCGCTGTGCCCGGGCGTATCGAGGATGTTGATCTTGATGCCCTTGTAGCGCACCGATACATTTTTGGCCGTGATGGTGATGCCGCGCTCACGTTCGAGGTCGCCCGAATCGAGGATGAGTTCGCCGTAGTCGGTGCGTTCGTCAAGGGTGCGGGTCTGTTCGAGAATTTTGTCGACCAAGGTCGTTTTGCCATGGTCGACGTGCGCGATGATCGCGATATTACGGATGGGAAGCATAAGCAAAGCCTGGGGGAATGAAGCGCAAAGGCCCCAAAACCGATGCGCAAGTTACGCAAAGGCGGCGGCGTGGCGTGTTACGCCCGTATTAAGCTCTTCTTTTAGAATTAAAGACTTCATACGAGCTGCCATCTTCCGGAATCGGGCTGCCCGGCCCGTACCTGCCTCAGGCTCCGCAAAGCGGGCGTGCGGCCTCAACCGCATTGCTCAAAGCACAGCGAGCCAATCCAATCCCCGAACGCTGCGTCCGTAAGCCTGCCCGCCGTAACTTGCGGCATGCCCCAAAGCAGCTGCCCGCAGTGCGGTGGCCCCGTGGACCTACCTCGACTGGCCCAAGCCTTTCTCATCTGCCCGTGGTGCCGTTCGACCTTGAGCCGCGAGGCCGAGACGCTGCGTCGTCTGGGTTCGGTCGCCGAGCTGCAGCCCGATATCAGCCCCTTTCAGGTGGGAACGCGCGGCCGCTGGCAGGGTCGACCCTTCGAGCTGATCGGACGCATCCGCCGCTGCTGGGACGACGGGCAGTGGAACGAATGGTGCCTCGAACTCGCAGGTGGCGAAACGGGCTGGCTGGCCGAGGCCCAAGGGCGGCTTTACCTGAGTTTTCCCCTGCGCGAGGCGACCCTGCCCCGCATCGAACGGCAGAAGCTGCAAGCCGGTGCCCGCCTCAGCCTCTTAGGCACGGACTGGCTCGTTACCGACCTGCGGCAGGTTCGTATTGTAGGGGCCCAAGGCCAGCTGACCTTCAACCCCAGTCGGGAACCCCGCCTGCTGGTCGACCTCGTCGGTGCAAACGGCGGTTTCCTCAACGGCGAAGCCTTCGCTGGGCACGTGGACTGGTACCGGGGGCAGATGGTGGACTTCGACGACCTGGCATTTACTCATTTACGCGAACTCGATGGCTGGCGGTTCTGAACGCCTGCAGGCCGTGGCCTGTCCCAACTGCGGCGATGCGCTGCCTGCCCGTGCGCTGGGCCTGAGTGTCAATACGGCCTGCGTCTCGTGCGGAGCGGTCGTCGATACGGTCGAGCAGCGCAATCAGGTGCTTTTCCTTCAGGAACGTTTCGAGGGCCACGAGCCGCTCATCCCGCTGGGCACGCGGGGCCATCACGAAGGCCGCGAGTGGGAAATCATCGGCTGGCAGCTGCGCGAGGACCTCGAATCCAAGTACCGCTGGGAAGAGTATCTGCTCTTCAATCCGCGCTACGGCTACCGCTGGCTCAGCTGGGCCGAGGGCCACTGGAGCTGGATACGTGAAGTCTACTCGGCGATGCACCCCCAGCAGCAGCGCGACGAGAACACCTTCCGCTGGCAGGGCCGGAAATTCAGACTCTACCACAAGGGTCAGGCCCGGACGCGGCTGGTGCTGGGGGAATTCTACTGGCGGCTGCGGACAGGCTACACCGTGGCGGTGCGCGACTACATCGCCCCGCCCCAGCAGATCAGCCTCGAAATCGACAGTGCCGAAATCAGCTGCTCGCTAGCCCACTACCTCACTCCCCGGCAAGTCGAGCAGATCTTCCGACGCGATCCCCTGCCCCTCAAACCCAAGGGAGTGGCTCCCAACCAGCCCCGCCCCTATCCGTCCACCCGGTCGATCCTGGCACTCTTCGGGCTGGTGGCAGTGGCCCTGATCGTAACCCAAATCGTGCTCTCGCTGCAAAAGCCCAGCCGCGAAGTGGCCTTCAGCCCCGTACAGATCATCTACCCCGTACCAGAACCCGGCCCAGCTGGCGACAGCATACTGATCGCCCGCCGTTTCCTCGACCACACCTCGCTCGCCGGTTTTTACGATGCCCCCCAGCTGCTGGTACCCGATTCGCTGGCCCTGGCACCTGCCGACGCCCGCCACCGCCTCGACGAGACGGGCCGCAACCTCGTGGTACCCGAATTCGACCTGGGACCTTTCCAAACCGACCAGATCGACAACCTCGCCATCGAATGCCGCACCAGCCTGCGCAACAACTGGATGTCCCTCGAATTCGTGCTCTTCAACCAAGAGACCCAGCAGGCCCGCTACTTCGACCTCGATATCGAATACTATACCGGTATCGATTCCGAGGGAGGGTGGAGCGAAGGCAGCCAGACGGGCGAGGCCCTGCTTTCGTCGGTGGAGGCGGGCCAATGGCGGCTGGCCGTTGCGGGCGTGGCCGGCACCGGTCAGATCGAACCCATCGCCCTGCAGGTACGGGTAACGAGCGGCGTAACCGAATTGTGGAACTTTACCGTGGCTCTGGCAATCGTGGCGGTGCTGGCCCTGATCTGGGTCATTGTTTCGGAAGGCTTCGAGAAGCGGCGCTGGGCCAACAGCGACTACAGCCCCTATTACGAAGCATCGGATTGAAATTAAAGCAAAAGCAACAATTCGGCCCTAAATTAAAAAATATTTTAAATCAAATAAATTGATTATTAAGTATAATATTTTTATAAATAGACCTATTCCCCCCTCGATGGAGGGCCGAAGGTTCCAGGTGCGGCCCGACGTCTGGTACCTTGCTCGATTACCGAAAATGACTTCATAAAAATTTTATTTTCAATCAGTTAGAAAGCATCCCAAGGGCTGAATGGCCACAGGATTTTATTTCATGTCATAGCTGGTCATACCCAATCCAGTTGAAAAAACCAATTTCTTGAAACAGGCTGCTCCGAATTGTTTGCAAGCCGTGCTGGTATTATCTTGCCGCCAACAGAATGCAGGTCATGAATCTATTTCGCAGCCGTCTGACTTACGGCATCCTCGGACTGGGAGCCTTGCTGGTGAGTCTGCTGGTTTTTACAAGCCGACGGGGCTATTCAATCGGGAGTGTCTCGGTCAGCCAGGCCAAGGCCCCCCACCTGCGGGCCTATTACCATAAGTAATGCTCCCTTCGCAACTGACTGCACCATGAACCTGGATTCGACCTACAAGTACCTGATCAACGCCTCGGTCTTCGCCGTGCTGGGCATCATCCTGCTGGCCCTTTCGTTTGTAGTCTTCGACCGCTTGACGCCCGGCAAGCTCTGGCACGAAATCGTCGAGAAACAGAACACAGCCCTGGCCCTGACGGCGGCGGCCATGATCCTGGGTATGGCCTTCATCATCGGCATGGCCATTCACGGCTAGCCCGCCCATGCGCCTGCTGCTGCTCACGACCGTGCTGGTCATCGCCACCTGCGGCCTGGTCTACGAGCTGGTGGCCGGTGCGCTGGCCAGCTACCTGCTCGGCGATTCGGTTACCCAGTTTTCGACCATCATCGGGCTGTATCTCTTTGCAATGGGCTGCGGCTCGTGGCTCTCGCGCTACGTGGCACGCGACCTGCTGACGGTTTTTGTGCGGGTCGAGCTGCTGCTGGGGCTGGTGGGGGGCTTCTCGGCCCTGCTGCTCTTTCTGGCTTTCGACTGGGTGAGCCATTTCCGCGTGCTGCTCTACGGGCAGGTGCTGCTCATCGGTGTGCTGGTGGGGCTGGAAATTCCGCTGCTCATGCGCCTGCTGCGCGACGCCTACAGCTTTGCCGAGCTGGTCTCGCAGGTGTTTACCTTCGATTACATCGGGGCCTTGTTTGCCTCGCTGCTCTTTCCGCTGGTGCTGGTGCCGCAGCTGGGGCTGGCCCAGACTTCGCTGCTTTTTGGCATGGTGAACGTGGGAGTGGGGCTGTGCGTAGTCTGGTTTCTGGGTCAAAAACTGCGGCAGCGGCGGCGGCTGCTGGCAGCGGGCGGGCTGATCCTTGTGCTGCAGGGGCTGGGCATGGCCTGGAGTGAAGAGCTGCTGGCCTGGGCCGAGCGGCGCACTTACGCCGAAACGGTCATCCTGGCCCGCAGCAGCCCCTACCAGCGCATCGTACTCACGCGCCGCGCCGACGAAACGCGGCTCTACCTCAACGGCAACCTGCAGTTCAGCAGCCGCGACGAGCACCGCTACCACGAAGCCCTCGTCCATCCGGCCTTTGCCGCCCAGGCCCGGCCCCGGCGTGTCCTCGTACTGGGTGGGGGCGACGGTCTGGCCGTGCGCGAAATCCTGCGGCATCCCAGCGTCGAGCGCGTCGACCTGGTCGATCTCGATCCCGAGCTGACGGGGCTTTTTCAGACCAACCCCCTGCTGCTGGCCCTCAACGACTCGGCCCTGCACGACCCCCGCGTCCATGTGCACAACGCCGACGCCTTCCGCTGGCTCGAAGAACGCAGCGGCCCACTCTACGAAGTCATCGTCTGCGATTTTCCCGATCCCTCGTCCTATGCGCTGGGCAAGCTCTATACGACACGGTTTTACGGGGCAATGCGCCGGGCCCTGGCCCCCGACGGCGTGGCGGTCGTGCAGAGCACCTCGCCCTGGGTGGCGCGGCGGTCGTTCTGGTGCGTGGCCGCCACCCTCGAAGCGGTAGGCCTGTGCGTGCGGCCCTACCACGCCCACGTACCCTCGTTCGGCGAATGGGGCTATGTGCTGGCAGCCGCCGACTGCCCCGACCCGCACAGACCTCTGCCGGCGGGCCTGCGCTTCCTCACCGATGCGGTGCTGCCCCAGCTTTTCGCCTTTCCACCCGACCTCGACCGCCTGCCCGTCGAGATCAACCGCCTGAACAACCAGCAGCTCGTCCGTTACTTCGATGCCGAATGGGAAGCCTGGACGGGCGGATGAGCCGCCGCCGTTGGCTGGCTCTGCTGCTGGGTGGAGCCGCGCTGGGAACCTGCCGCCCGACAGCTGGCCTGCGCTACCCCGTCCGCCTGCTCGGACCAGACCGCGAGCTGGGCCACCGCCTGCGCCAAGCGGATTTCCCTCGACCGACCGAAACCCGCACAACGGGCACGCTGATCGTGGGGGGAGGCGTGGCGGGCCTCGTGGCAGGCTGGCGGCTGCACGAAGGTGGACGGCGCGACTTCCACATCCTGGAGCTGGAACGCAAAGCCGGTGGCAACAGCCGCAACGGACGCAACGCCCTGACAGCCTATCCGCTGGGGGCGCATTACCTGACCCAGCCCAACCCACTCAATGAACCGCTGATCGGGTTTCTGCAGCAAATCGGCGTAATCACCGGCTTCACCGAGGGCTTGCCCCAGTACGACGAAGCCTGCCTGTGTGCCGAACCGGCCGAACGACTCCTCTTTTACGATCGCTGGCAGAACGGCCTGCTGCCCAAAAGCCCGCTGAGCCACCTCGACCGCCAGCAGATCGACCGCTTCCTGGCCCGCGTCCACGCCCTGAAGCACGAGCGCAGCCCCGAGGGCCGCTACCGCTTCGATTCGCCCCTCAACTTGTCGGTATTCGATGCGGCAGCCGACGAGCTGGAGGGTCAGTCGTTTGCAGACTGGCTCGATGCCGAGGGCTTCACGGCGCGGCCCCTGCGCTGGTACCTGGAGTACTGCTGCCGCGACGAGTACGGGGGCCTGCTGGCGGGGGTATCGGCCTGGGCAGGGCTGCATTACTTCGCGGCGCGACGACCCCGGGCCGCCAACGCCGATCCCAGCACGGTACTGGTCTGGCCCCAGGGCAACGGCTGGCTGGTCGGGCGGCTGCTCGAGCGGCTGCGGGAACACGTGCAGGGCCGCCAGCTGGTCTTCCGCCTGACCGAGCACGCCGACCATGTGGAAGCCTGGGTCTACGACGCGGTGGCGGGCCGCAGCCTGCGCTGGCAGGCCGAACGGCTGGTGCTGGCGGTGCCGCAGCATGTGGCGGCCCGCCTGCTGCCCGAGGTGGCGTGGCCGTCAGGCGGGGCGCAGGCTCCTTGGCTGGTGGCCAACATTACACTGCGCCGCCCGCCTGCCGGCTGGGGCGAGGAACTGGCCTGGGACAACGTCCGCTACGGGGGGGCAAGTCTGGGCTATGTGGTGGCCACGCACCAGCTGCCGTGCCATTCCGAAGGCCCGACCGTGGTTACACTTTACCACGTGCTGACGGACGGCGATGCAGGCGCAGCCCGTCGGCTGGCCCTGAACCGCTCGGCTACCGACTGGGCGGCCTGGGTCGAGGCCGAGCTGGAAACGATGCATCCAGGCATTGGGGGCGACATCATCGAGCTGGAGCTTTGGGTATGGGGGCATGGGATGGCCTGTCCGGTACCCGGGCGGCTGGCGGCCCTGCGGGCCTTTCGGGCGGGCTGGCTCCGAGATCGCATCGCGCTGGCCCACACCGACTGGAGCGGCCTTTCGACTTTCGAGGAAGCTTTCGATCAGGGCTGGCGGGCGATATGAATTTTCAATCGACTGCCATGCTGTCATCATGCCATCAATCGAAAATACAAGACATGTTTTTTTAAAATAAAATTTTTTTATTCATATTTAAAATTTAATATATATCTAAAAAATTTTTATAAGACATAAAATTACGAGCCCCAATTGTCCGTTTCGCAACGGGAACTAAGGCAGCCAATCGGTATCGATCGGCTACCCTTTGAGTCTGGCGGTTCAGGCGCAGCCATTGAGACCGGCAGCCAGCAGCACCGAAAATGTGTAATTTGCCGCTTTGCGGCGTGTACGCGCCGCTTTTACTTGTATCTTTTTTTTATGCTTGTTCGTTTAATCCGCCTGTTAGGCTGGCTGCTGGTTCTGCCGCCTGGACTGACTGCCCAACCGGCCGACACGCTCAACACCCAGCTGCTCTACCGGATCGAAGGCCCAGGGCCTGGTCCTTCGTGGCTTTTCGGTAGCATGCACAGCCCCAGCCGTCAGGCTTTTGGCTTCAACGTGCGGGTACTGCGCGAGATCGAAGCGGTCGAGACCTTTGCGGGCGAACTCGACCTGAACCCGCTGCTTGTGGCCCAGGCCCAGCAAAAGATGCTCCTGCCCAAGGGCCAGACGCTGGACAAGGTGATGAGCAAAAAAGACTACCAGTTCATCGCCCGCGAGCTGGAAAGAACTACGGGGGCCTCGATCGAAGCCTACAAGCGGATGCAGCCGATCTTTCTGGCGGCGCATTTTGCAGGTAAAAACATCCGGCAAAATGACCTGCCCGCGCCCATGGATGCGGTGCTGCAGCAGTATGCCAAGGGTTTCGGCAAAACGACCTTTGGTCTGGAAACACCCGCCGAGCAGCTGGCCACGCTGGGAAGCCTCTCGCTCAAAGAACAGAGCCGCCTGCTGGTGGAAGCGGCCCGCAAAGCGCGTGAGAAGCCTGAATCTGAAACCGATTCGCTGCTCGAAGCTTACCGCAAGGGGCAGCTCGAACCGTTCCTCGATCCCGCCCGCAGCGGTATGCCCCCTGCATTTTTCCGCCGCCTTGTCGAAGGCCGTAACCAGATCATGGCCCACCGGCTCGACAGTGCGTTGCGCCGGCGCAGCTGCTTTGCGGCCATCGGTGCGCTGCACCTGCCCGGCGATTCGGGCGTGGTGGCTCTGCTGCGGCAGCGCGGCTGGACACTTACAGCCATTCCGCTGGCGTGGGACGGCTCGGCGTTCGTCGTAGCCGAACGCTTCCTGCAGCCAGTAGATGCCAACTGGTACGAGGCACACGCCGAGGACTTCGGCTTCCGCCAGTGGTTCCCCGCACCGCCCGAGCGGCGGCAGCAGTCGGAGGGTACCCGCACCGCCGAGACCTGGAGCTACCGCGACGCCGAAACAGGGCAGACCTACGCCTTGCACATTCTCGACTGGGGCACGCCGCCCCCTGCCTCCGCTATCGAGGGCTACCTCGACAGCCTGCTCGTTCGCTACGGCGTGTCCAATCTGCAAGCCGAAACCCAGGACGGCAAAAGCGGTACCCGCTACCTGCGTCGTTCGGCACCGGAGGCTCTGCTCTGGACGGAAGCCTGCAGCCGCGCAGTGGGCAATCGGATTTTTGTGCAGGTGGTACAGCTGCCTCCGGCCATCGACCGACGGCGGCAGCGAGCCGAAGCCTTTCTGCGGGGTCTTCACTTTGGCGACTGATGCAGCCTGTAACACGAAAACTGGACTGACCGGCCCTGGCATGAAGGCCGGTATCATTGTCAATCCGCAGTCGGGCCGCCGCCGTGCAGGCGAGCTGCTGCGCAAACTCGAAGCAGCCCGGGCCGCGGCCGACCTCGAAACCCAGGTGTATCTCTGGGACGAACCGCGAGCGATCGACCGGCTGGTAGGGCAGGCTCTCGACGAGGGGTGCTCGGCTCTGGTAGCTGCCGGTGGCGACGGCACTGTTCATGAGGTGGGCATCCGCCTCATCGGAGGGCGGGTGCCGCTGGGCATCATTCCCATCGGCACCGGCAATGCTCTGGCTCATCATTTCGGCATCAGCGACGACCTGGCGGCCTGCCTGCGCATCATCCGGTCGGGCCACACCTTGCAGATTGACACAGCCACGGTCAACGGGCGGCCTTTTCTGGCATTTATAGGCGTGGGCCTCGATGCGCGGATCATCGAACGCTATGCCCACGTGGGGCGGCGCGGCTTGCTGACTTACGCCTGGCATTCGATAAATCAGTATGTGCGGTACCGGCCACAGGCGGTGCGTCTCGAAACTGGGGACGCGGTCTACGACTGGAAGCCGACTTTTGTCAGCGTGATGAACATTCAGGAGTTTGGCCTGCACGCCCGAATCGCACCCGCGGCTTCGGCGGTTGATGGGCGGCTCGATGTGGTCGGAGTCTGGGTACCTGGGTTGTGGTATGCGCCGGTGTTCGGGTGGCGGCTGTTTCGAGGAAAGCTGCGTCCAAGCCGGTACTACCAGCGTTTCGATGCGACAAGACTAGTTATCGAACGCTCTTCGGCGGGCGTGGTACAGATCGACGGGGAGGCAGTGGAGCTGGAAGCTCGCCTGACGGTGGAGGTGGTGCCGGCTTCGCTGCCGCTACTGGTTGGCCCGCAGGTGGGCGCGTTGCCCGAGGCCCAGCGTCGGCCCCTGATCAAAGGCTAAAGGACAAGCTACGAACTGGCGTTCGTGATGGACTCGTTTTGTAGAGCGATGGCCGCCGGAACGCAGGTACCGGGCCTCAGGGGCAAAGCTCCTGCAGGAATTCGAGGGCGCGGTCGTAGAAAAGCTCGTGGGCTTTGCGCAGGTCGGCGCAGGCGGCCTCGGTCTGGCCGAGGGCAGCGTGGGCGCGGCCGCGGTAGCACAGGGCCTCGCCGTCGTAGGGGCTGATTTCAAGGGCTTTGTTCAGGTCATCGATCGCGGCTTGGTAGCGGCCGAGCAGCAGCTGGGTGTAGCCTCGCGCCACGTAGGCCGGCGCGAACTTCTGCGTCAGCCGAATGACCTGTCCGTAATCGGCCAAGGCCCCTTCGTGGTCGATGGAGGCTCGTTTGGCGTTGGCGCGGTTGTAATAGGCCTGGTAGGAAAAAGGATGCTTTTCGATAACGTAGTCGTAATCCTGAATGGCCCCACGAAAATCCTGCAGGAGTACGCGCACGTAGCCGCGATTGAGTCGGGCATCGATATCGGCGGGGTTCAGCTCGATGGCATCGGTCAGATCGGCGATGGCTTCGGCATACTGGTTGAGTTCCTGATAAACGGCAGCGCGGTTGAAGTAGGCTTCGGCGTCGCGAGGCTGGAGGTCGAGGCAGGCGGTGTAGTCCTTGACTGAACCTTTGAGGTCTCCCGAGCGGTGCCGGGCCAATGCGCGGTTAAAGAGCGCATCGGCATCCCGTGGATTGACTTTGAGGGCCTGATCGTAGAAACGAATGGCACCGACGAAATCGCCGGAGCTGTAGCGGGCGGTGGCCAGCTGAAAGTAGTCGGGGTCGGATTGCGCCCGCAGCCCCTGACTCAGGAATAGTCCCAGCAAAAAAAACACCCACATGTACATGGGTCGAAGTTAAGCATTTCCGGACCAAGGCGCAATCCAGCTACAGAATCGCCAGAACCAGGATGAGAACGCCTGAACCTTCCCCTTGCCACTACAAATCATGACACCGGAAATCCCCCCAAAAAATACCCCCCGCCGGCTGCGCCAGCGGGGGGTGAAAAGTTCCGTCAAGCAAGAATCGAATCAGTCGATGAGCAGCTTCGTCGTCTCGACGCGATCGCCCACCCGTACCCGCAACAG
>CALDDN010000049.1 GCA_937936615.1 uncultured Bacteroidia bacterium
CCGTCAACGTGGCCTCGGTGCCGCAGCGCAGCCCCTTCCGCTACCCGGGCGGCAAGACGTGGTTCGTCCCCGAGTTCCGGGCGTGGATGCGCCGCCTGCCCAGCAAGCCCCAGTTGCTGATCGAGCCTTTCGCGGGTGGCGCAATCATCGGACTTTCCTCGGCATTCGAAGACTTAGCCGAACGAAGCTTGCTCGTTGAGCTGGACCCCGATGTGGCAGCGGTATGGCATACCTTGTTGTCGGACGACAATTCCTGGCTGGCGGAAACGATCCTTCATTTCGAACTCACCCCCCAAAATTTGACGGCGGCACTCGAGGCCGCGTCCTGCAGCACGAAGCACCGCGCCTGGGCTACCCTGCTGCGGAATCGCGTGGTGCACGGGGGCATTCTGGCTCCGGGTTCGGGCCTGATCCGGCGGGGCGAGAACGGCAGGGGCCTCGCCAGCCGCTGGTACCCCGAAACGCTGAGCCGCCGCATCCGGGCGATCTACGCCATGCGTCACCGGATTGCTTTCCGCCAGGGGGATGCATTCGCGGTACTCGATGAGCTGGGCCACCGACCCGATGTGGCGTGGTTCATCGACCCGCCCTACCACCGAGCCGGCCGGCGGCTCTACACCTGCCACCGGATCGACCACGAGGCCCTTTTTGCACGGGTGGCCCGCCTGCGCGGCCCCTTCCTGCTGACCTACGACGATGCGCCCGAAATCCGCGGACTGGCCAGCCGCCACAGCTTGGCGACGCGCCTCGTGCCCATGAAAACAACCCACCACCGCCAGAAATACGAGCTGGTCATCGAGGCGCGGGGCTGAAAGTCGCTGCAGGGCTTTTCCTATCTTTACCCAGCCGAACCCCCCAAAGCGCGTCTGCCCCATGGCCAAAAAGATGATCATCCGCCGCGAGGACTCCCTCGAGTACCACGCCACCGGCAAGCCCGGTAAAATCGAAATCGTGCCCACGAAACCCGTTTCGACGGTGCGCGACCTTTCGCTGGCCTATTCGCCCGGGGTGGCCTACCCCTGCCTGGCCATCGCCGAAGATGTCAACAAGGTCTACGACTACACGGCGCGGGGCAACTTGGTGGCCGTCATCAGCAACGGTACGGCGGTGCTGGGGCTGGGCAACATCGGACCCGAAGCCTCGAAACCCGTAATGGAGGGCAAGGCGGTTCTGTTCAAGAAGTACGCCGACATCGACAGCGTGGACATCGAGCTGCGCTCGACCGACATCGAAGAATTCATTACGGTGGTCAAGGCTCTGGAACCGACTTTCGGGGGCATCAACCTGGAGGACATCAAAGCTCCCGAGTGCTTCGAGATCGAACAGCGGCTGCGCGAGCTACTGCACATCCCCATCATGCACGACGACCAGCATGGCACGGCCATCATCTCGGCGGCGGCGTTGCTCAATGCGCTGGAACTGCAGGGCAAGCGGCTCGAAGACGTACGCGTTACAGTCTGCGGGGCGGGCGCGGCGGCCATTTCGTGCACCAAGCTCTACCTGGAACTGGGCCTCAAGCTCGAAAATCTGGTCATGGTCGATATCGGCGGCCCGCTGACGACCGACCGCACCGACCTGGATCCCATGCGGGCGCAGTTTGCCACCTCGCGTACCGAGCTTAAAACGCTGGCTGATGCGATGGTCGATGCCGATGTGTTCATCGGGCTGTCGGCAGGCAACATCGTCTCGGCAGAGATGGTGCAGCGCATGGCTCCCAAGCCCATCATCTTCGCGCTGGCCAATCCCGAACCGGAAATCAACTACGAACTGGCCCGCGCCGCCCGTCCTGACAGCATTGTGGCCACGGGCCGGTCGGACTACCCCAACCAGGTGAACAACGTGCTGGGCTTTCCCTACATTTTCCGGGGAGCTTTGGACGTACGGGCCACGCAGATCAACGAGGCCATGAAACTGGGGGCCGTGCATGCCATCGCGCAGCTGGCCCGCGAGAGTGTGCCGCCCGAAGTGGTACAGGTCTACGGCCAGCACCTGTCCTTTGGGCCTGAATACCTGATTCCCAAGCCCATGGACAGCCGCCTCATCACGACGGTAAGCATGGCCGTGGCGCGGGCGGCCATGGAATCGGGCGTGGCCCAGCACCCCATCACCGACTGGCACGCCTACGAGGAGCAGCTCATGAGCCGCCTGGGCCTCAACAAGGGCCTGATGCGCATCATCATTGCCCGGGCGCAGCGCAACCCCAAGCGCATCGTCATGCCCGAAGCCAACAACTACAAGATTCTGAAGGCCGCCCAGATTCTGATCGACGAGGGCATCGCCCAGCCGATCCTCCTGGGCCAGCGACGCCTCATCGAGGAAAGCCTCCAGGAATTCGAAATCGAACTGCCCGATGTGCAGATCATCGACCCGCAGGCCGAACTCAAGCAACGCAAGTACTTTGCCGACCTCTACTTCAAAAGCCGCCAGCGCAAGGGCCTGACCCCCACCGAGGCCCTGCACCGCATGCGTTACCGCAACTACTACGGAGCCATGATGGTGGCCCAAGGCATGGCCGACGGCATGATCTGTGGCCTGACCGAGGGCTACGCGTCGGCCCTGGTACCGGCCCTCGAAGTGATCGGTCTCGAACCGGGCCTCTCGACCTGCGCCGGTCTTTACATCATGAACTCGCGGCACGGCATTCACTTCTTTGCCGACTGCACCATCAACCGCCTGCCCGATGCCGACCGGCTCGTCGAGATCGCCCTGCTCACGGCCCGCGCCGCCCGCTATTTCAACGTCGAACCGCGCATCGCCATGCTTTCGTACTCCAACTTCGGGTCGAGCAAAGACCCGATGGCCCAGAAAGTGATCCGCGCCACCGAGCGGCTGCACCGCGAGCATCCCGAACTCATCGTCGATGGCGACATTCAGGCCAACGTGGCCCTGCGGCCCGACCTCATGCAGGAGTTCTTCCCCTTTACCAAGCTGGCCGAGCAAGGGGCCAACACGTTCATTTTCCCGAGTCTGGGTTCGGCCAACATATCCTACAAGCTCCTGCAGGAATTAGGCGATGTAGAAGCCATCGGGCCGGTACTGCTGGGGCTGGCCAAGCCCGTGCACGTGCTGCAGATGGGCTGCTCGGTACGCGAGATCGTGAACATGGCCGCTCTGGTGGTGGTCGACGCACAGGGACAGAACGAATTTTTCTGATGCGGCCCACCGCTTTGAACTGCTTTAGCGGGGCATGCCGGGCCTTTCAGATTCGGGGCCCAAATGACAGCCGACTAAAAATTGGTCTGTCACATCTTGCATGTCTGTACTTCTTTTTCTTAGCTTTGCATGAACATTCTCTCTAAGAAAAACTGACTTCATTCACTAACTAAACAAAACATTCAAACACCATGCCTCGCCGCAAATCCAAAGAACTAAGCCAGCAAAAGAAAATAGAGGATTTAACGTCCTCCCGCCCCTATTATCCCCCTTGGCTTGAAGGAATCAGAGTCTGGGCCGTTTTAGACGACCCTGAATCGAATACCTACCATCTGAACGTTGAAATTATCGAGACTGGACGCATCTTTGAGCGTATAGTTGATTTTGATATCGTCGATTCAGAAGTCATCTTTTATGACTCATACTGTTGTGATCCCGATCATAAGGCCTTGGGTGAGCTGGAAGAATATTTCGATCACGAGTTCTGCTTTTTCTCCCTCTTGGAGGAAGACTTGAACATGGATGGGTCGTTCCTATTGTTTTAATCTATTTCTCTCACTGAAACTTAACGAAGAGCAGGCTCTTT
Organism: uncultured Bacteroidia bacterium; assembly: GCA_937936615.1. Taxonomy (GTDB): domain Bacteria; phylum Bacteroidota; class Bacteroidia; order J057; family CALDDN01; genus CALDDN01. The sequence goes on from CALDDN010000049.1 coordinate 3,740, forward strand.
TTAACCTACGGCGGGATCGCCTGCAGCCAGGCGGCCCCGCCACTTCGTGAGAGCCAGGAGCACAAAGCCCGAGACGAAAAAGAGGGCCAGAAAAATGATGGCGTTGCGCATCGAACCGGTCAGCTGGTTGACCAGGCCAAAGCAGAAGGTGCCCACGATGATGGCCACCTTGTCGAGTACCGAATAGAAGGAGAAAAACGAGGCGTTGGCTGCTACCTCGGGCGGCAGCAGGCGCGAGTAGGCGGCTCGCGAGGTCGATTGCGTGCCCCCCATGACCCAGCCCACAGCCGCCCCCAGTCCGTAGAACTCAGCCGGAGTCTCGATGAACCAGGCGTAGCCGATGATGCCCACCCACATCAGCACGGCGGTCTTGAGGGCGAAGATATTGCCTTTTTTTTCGGATAAAATGGCAAAGAAATAGGCTCCCCCCACGGCAATGAGCTGAATGAGCAGCAGAGCGATGATGAGGCTGCCCGCTTCGAGCTTCAGTTCCTCGGTGCCAAAGTCGGTCGCCACATTCATGACCGTCTGCAGGCCCATGTTGTAGCAGAAAAAGGTCAGCAGAAAACGACCCAGCAGCGGGATAGCCGGAACCTGGCGCAGGCAGTAGAGCAGCTCGGCGAAGCCACTGCGGGGATTCTCGCTGGGAGCAGTCTCGCGGTCGGCCCGCAGGTGGTGGAAGGTATAGCTGCCGAAGCCCGCCCACCAGAGACCCGTCAGCACGAACGAGAGCCGCGTGGCCGTGCCGGCCTCCATGCCGAACCACTGGGGCTGCTGCACGATGACCAGACTGACCACCAGCAGGATGACGCTGCCTACGTAGCCGAGGCTGTAGCCCCGAGCCGACAGCTGGTCGAAGCGGTCGGGCGTGGCGATTTCGGGCAGGAAGGAGTTGTAGAACTGATCGGAGAGGGCAAAGAAAAAAGTAGCCGACACAAAAAGCCCTAGCCCCAGGTAGACGCTCGCGCCCGTGAACCAGAACAGCCCCACGCACGAGGTGGCACCGGCGTAGCAGGCCAGCCGCAAAAAAGCTTTTTTCTGGCGGCGGGCATCGGCCCGACCGGCCAGCAGCGGCCCCAGCAGCACGATGAGCAGATAGGCCGTCGAGATGGCGTAGGAGCGCAGCGAGACGCGGTCGATGCTCCCGCCCAGCAGGGCCACCCGTTCAGGCGTAACGGCAAAGTAGTAGATGGGGAAAATGGCCGTGGCGATGACCAGGGAATAGACCGAGTTGGCCCAGTCGTAGAAACACCAGGCTCGCAGTTCGCGGGGCCGATTTTTGGGGGGTGCTGCAGTAAGACTCATCGGCAGACAAGTTACAGGCTTTTAGGCAGGTGTAAAAACAAAGCAGCCGCCCAGTGAGGGGGCGGCTGGATGAAGCAGGCCAAATGACTCAGTGGCGGCTTACCACGAGAAGAACTTGTTGCTGTTTTCAAAACTGCCTGTGCCGTTGAAGATCAGTAAAATAATAAAATCAATAAGAGGCACAATGCCGAATATTCCAAAAACAGTAATAAAGTAATACAATACCATGAGTGGCGTGCTGCCTAAGTAGAGTCGGTGGATGGCCAGGCCGCCGATGAAGAAGCAAAGCACAATCGCCAGGATCTGTTTGTCGTCCCGCGGCGCAAGCACATCCATCGAACCGGCTTGAGCAGACAGAACTGAGGTTACGGCTGTAATCTGCTGATCGACAAGGGACAGATCAGCTGCAGGTGTGGCCTCCAGCAGGCTCTCGATGGCCACATCGTCGACGTAGAACTCGGCTACGTTCGTAGCCAGGGTTTGACTGCCGACCAACAGCGGCAGCGTTCCTAGGAGGAAAGCAAAAAGCTTGGTCATAGGATAACTAAGTGGGTTAAAACGTGATCAATTTGAACGCAAGATAGCAGTATTCAGGTTTACAGTATTCAGGTTACTGGGGTCGGTCGAACCAACTGCCAAAGATTAAGCAGGAAAAGCAGGAAATTTTACAAGTCACGTAAGCAAATACACGTAAGTTTTTCAATTATAAAATCGACATCTTTAAACTCATAAACCCATACCAAGCCAATTCATCGAAAAGTCGTAGCTTGCTTCGCCAAGAATGATCATGCCCCGATGAGCCACGCCTACCAAGACCTTAAAACCGCCCGGACGGACGTGCCGATCTTGCCGGCCATCGCCCGTCGTTGGAGTCCTCGGGCTTTCTCCGAACAAGCCCCCCCCACCGAACACCTGCGCCAGTGCTTCGAAGCGGCCCGCTGGGCGGCCTCTTCATTCAACGAGCAGCCCTGGCGGTTCTATGTGGGCCTGCGCAGCAACGCCACTTGGCAGGCCATTTACGACGCGCTCTCGCCCTTCAACCAACAGTGGTGCGCTCCCGTGCCGGTACTCATCCTGGCCGCCGCCCGTACACACTTCAGCCACAACGACCACCCCAACCGCCACGCCCTGCACGACGTGGGACAAGCCCTGGCCTACCTGGCCCTGCAGGCGACCGAGCTGGGCCTCTACACGCACATGATGGCGGGCTTCGACCCGGCCACCGCACAGCACCTGCTGGCTCTGCCCGCGGAACTGACGCCCGCTACGGTCGTGGCCTTGGGCTATGCGGGCGACCCCGCCTACCTGAGCGAATCGCACGCCAGCTCCGAGCAAAGCCCCCGCACGCGCCGGTCCCTCGAGGAACTGGTCTTTGGCGGGCCGAACGGCCTGCCTTTTGACTGGGCGAACTGATCCCCCGATGGACGTAAGCCGCTATGCCCGTCACCTGGCCCTGCCCGATTTCACAGCGGCGCACCAGCAGCGACTGGCCCAAGCTCGGGTGCTGGTCATCGGGGCCGGCGGGCTGGGCTGTCCCTGCCTGCTCTACCTGGCGGCAGCCGGCGTGGGCTGTCTGCGCATTGCCGACCCCGACCGCGTGGCCCTGAGCAACCTCCAACGCCAGACCCTCTACACCACCGCCGACATCGGCCGCCGCAAGGCCGATGCCGCCCGCGACCGCCTGCTGGCCCTCAACCCCGAAATCTGCATCGAGAGCCACGCCCTGCCCTTCAATGCCGAAACGGCCTTCGACCTACTGACAGGCTGCGACCTGGTGATCGACGGTTCGGACAACTTCGCGACCCGCTACGTGGCCAACGATGCCGCTGTGCTGGCAGGGCTGCCGCTGGTTTTCGGGTCGGTGTTTCGCTACGAGGGGCAGGTAGCTGTGTTCAATGCAGTGCGTCCCGACGGCAACCGCGGCCCCAACTACCGCGACCTCTTCCCTGAGCCGCCCCCAGCGGGCACCGTACCCGACTGTGCCGAGGGAGGTGTGCTGGGGGTGCTGCCCGGCGTGGTGGGCACCCTGCAGGCTCTCGAAGCCCTCAAGCTGCTGACGGGCCTGGGCGAAAGCCTCGATGGCCGGCTCTGGAGCTTTGATGCCCGCAGTTTTACGGCCCAAACCCTGGCCATCGTCGCCGACCCCGACAACCCCTTGCGGGGCAGCCCTCCGCGTCAAACCGGCTTGATCGACTACGCGGCTTTCTGCGGGCTGCCGCCCTCGGTACCCGAACTCGAGCCGCAGGAACTGGCCTGCTGGCAGGCAGCCGGTGTCGATTTCGACTTGATCGACGTGCGCGAAGCCAGCGAATACGCTGCCGCCAACCTCGGCGGACGGCTCCTGCCCCTAAATGAACTGACCGACCGCTGGGCCGAACTCGATCCCGCACGCTGCATCGTCGTGCACTGCCAGCGGGGCGGGCGGAGTCAGCAGGCCGCCGCCCTGCTGCGCGACCGGGGTTTTGCCGAAGTCTGGAATCTAAGGGGGGGGCTGGAGGGCTGGATAGCGGCAGGCCTGCCCCTCGGGTCGCAGGTTCAGGGCTGAGCGGGTTCGATAGAGGATTTTTTTAGAGGTTTTACAAAGAAAAAACGCGCAGCCCGAGGGGCTGCGCGTTCAGGCTCGTAACCAGGAAGCTCAATACTGATGGTAGAGGCTTTCTTTGATATAGGGATGATTCTTGGGAACGATGGCGGCTTTGCCAAGGAATGCCGCGGTAACAAGCATGAAAAGGCCGAAAAAGAGAATGTGCAGACCCAGTTCCATGACACCGTAGCTGCCAAACTCCTGCAGGGTACCGGGCATGACGGCCAGAAACACATCCAGACCGTGGCCAAAAATGATGACAAAAGCTACGAAAGCCATCGTTGGCGTGTGGCGCATGTTGCCGCGGCTCAGCAGGATGAAGAACGGCAACACGAAGTTGATGATGACCAGCGCGAAGAATGTAACGGGGTACTCGTTCAGCCGCTTGTAGAAGTAAAAGCCTTCTTCGGGGATGTTGGCGTACCAGATCAGCAGGAACTCACTGAACCAGATGTAAGTCCAGAAGATGCTGAATGCGAACATATACTTGCCCAGGTCGTGGAAATGGGATGCGTTGACATAAGGCAGGTAGCCGCGGTTCTTGAGATAGAGGGTAAAAAGATAGAGCACGGCGATGCACGTTACGAGGCAGGTCGAGAACATGCGCACCGAGAACATGGTGCTGAACCAGTGGGCCTCTACCGACATGATCCAGTCCCACGAAGCGACCGAGAACGTAATCCCAAATACGATGATGAATCCACCCGAGAGGTACATCCGCTTGTTGAAGCCAGCGATACCGCCCTCGAGGTCTTCTTTGCGTGAGCTGTTGCGCAGCAGGATGAAGAACAGCATCCAGACAACGACAAACAGCAGGTTGCGGATCAGGAAAAAGGGCGTGTTGAGGTAGGGGGCCTTGCCTTGGAGCAGCGGATCGTTGGCTACGGTTGCCGCATCGGTCCAATGGTAGAGGTGATGGCTGCCCGCCAGAAACGTCAGAAAGAGGATGCCGGCCCCGATGGGGATGAAATGGGCCATCGCTTCGAGGATGCGCTGCAACTGCACATACCAGCCGGCATTGGCAGCGTAGTTGAGAGCGATGAAAAAGACGCTGAGCACACCTACGCCCATGAACAGGAAGCCAAAAATCAGCAGATTGGAATAGAGCCGCGTCAGCCAGAAGGGTTCGTGGATGTGCGGGCCGGCATGGTGGGCGTCCGCATGGGCCGCGTCGTGGTGCGAATCGGCCGCATGGCTTCCGTGGGCTTCGGCCGCATGGGAATCGCTGCTGTGGGCGGCATCGGGTTGGGCGGCACCAGCTGGCTGCTCGGCTGCGGCATCAGGCGATTGAGCATCGGGTGCCTCGGTGTTCTGGGTGAGGACGAAAGGCGAGGCAGGTGTCTGCACCACCGACGAGTGGCCGTGATCGCCGCCGTGGCCGTTGCTGTGGTGCTTGCCTTCGTTGGATATGGCAATGATCAGTCCGACGACAAAGAGCAGCAGACCCAGACCTATGAACGTAAAGACCCAGCGTCGCGCACCGCTGTCGAACTCGAAGCGTTTTTCGAGGTCGGCGGGGTTGATTTCAGGATAATGTCCGTGACTCATGATTCGGTTTCGGTTGGCAGGACGTTAGTTTTGGGCCATGTTTCGAGTGGCAGAGGAGGGTGCCTGCGCCTGCTTGCCGGCCGTGGTATCGGCAGGTACGGCTTGGGCGGGCGCATCGATGAATTTAAGGTCTTCGCCGCGCTGCTTGCGTACGTAATAGACAATTTTCCAGATGTCCTCGGGGGCAATCTGCGAGCCGTGGGCCCCCATCGTACCCTTTCCATGGAAGATGGAGAAGAAGATCTGCCCTTCTTTCAGGTTTTTGACGCGGTCGCTGTCGTAGGCTGGTGGTACGGCGGGGTAGCTGTCTTTTTTGGGTACGGGGCCATCACCTTTACCCTCTTTGCCGTGGCAGTGCGAGCAGTAAACGGTATAGAGCCGCTTGCCTTCGTCAAAATTGGCTTGTGTCAGCGGCACCGGATTGCGCAGCTCGTTGCCCGCGCGGTCGTATTCTTCCTGGGTGTTTTCGTAGGGGAAATAATAGGCCAGTTTCCCACGGGCCACCGTTCCGGCTACCGGTTCGCGGGCGTTCTTTTTGTCGGGGAAAAAGTTGTTGTAATCGGTCTGGGAATAAGGTTCCAAGGGAACCGAGTGGTACATCTGGGGGGCATACTCGATGCCCGTGCTTTCGGGCGAGCGGCTGCACGCCGTGCTCAGCAGCATAGCCGCCAGCAGCATATGGATCAGGTTTCGTTTCATGGCGTGCATGCTTAGATATTATACCATTTACCAACGAGCATTTGCTCGCGTGTTTCGACGGCTCCTGTTTCTTTGTAAGCAGCAAACACCTCGCTGTTGTAGGATTCGACCTCGTCTTGGGCTTCGATGATCATAACGAAGCGGTCGTCGGTCTGGCGCGGATCCACCACTTCGGGTTTGATGGCCGGTGAAAGCCGGTTTACAAACAGATACGTACCCACCATACCTAGCGAACCGATCAGTACGGTCAGCTCAAAAGTAATGGGGATGAAGTTGGGGAAAGGAAAATGGGGCTTGCCCCCGACGTTTACCCGCCAGTCGAAGGTGTACATGTAGGTCATCATGACCAGAGCAATGGTGCAGCCCAGGGCACCGAATACGAAGGCCACGTCGGGCAGGCGCGAATCGCGGTAGCCCAGGGCATGTTCCAGTCCGTGGACCGGAAAAGGCGTAAAAACGTCTTTGATCTCGTAGCCGCGGCCCCGAATTTTTTCGACGGCATGCAGCAGTTTTTCGTCGTCGTCGTAGATACCGACGAGGTATTTGGTTTTTTCTTCTTTCTTGCTCATATCCTGCGGTCAGTTAAGTCCACTCAGGCTTGGGGTTCGTCGGGTGATTTGTGGGCGGCTACCAGGCCGGGCGCGCCAACACCCAGGGCCACGGTTTCCTGTACTTTTTCGGGAATTTGCTCTTCGGGTACGAAGTCGTCGCGGAAAGTGTCGCTCGAGGTGCGCATGATGCTCTTGACCTCAGCGATGGCGATCACGGGGAAAGTCTTACAGAAGAGGAAAAAGAGCGTAAAGAAGACCCCGAACATGCCCACCAGAATACCGTAGTCGGTAATGGTCGGGTAATAGGTCGGCATCCACGAGGAGGGGAGGTAGTCGCGGTGCAGCGACGTTACGATGATCACAAACCGCTCGAACCACATGCCGATGTTTACAAAAATCGATATGATGAAGACCAGCGTCATGTTCGTACGGATTTTACGGAACCAGAAGAGCTGGGGCGAAATGACGTTGCACGAAACCATGATCCAGTACGACCACCACATGGGGCCAAAGGCGCGGTTGAGGAAAGCGTAGCGCTCGTACATGCTGCCCGAGTACCAGGCGATGAAGAACTCGGTAGCATAAGCCAGACCCACCATCATACCCGTTGCCACCACGACTTTGCACATGGCCTCGACGTGGCCCACGGTGATGTAGTCCTGCAGGTTGAGCACCTTGCGCACCACCACCATGAGCGTCAGTACCATGCCGAAGCCCGAAAAGATGGCTCCTGCCACGAAGTAGGGCGGAAAGATCGTCGTGTGCCAGCCCGGGATGACGGACGTCGCAAAGTCGAACGATACGATGGTGTGCACCGAAAGAACCAGCGGAGTCGAAAGGCCGGCCAGAATGAGCGATACGGCCTCGAAACGCTGCCAGTTTTTGGCCGAACCCACCCAGCCGAACGACAGGGCGGTATAGACCTTTTTACCGATTTTGTTCTGGATGCGGTCGCGCACGGTCGCAAAGTCGGGGATCAGACCCGTGTACCAGAAAACGAGCGAAACGGTCAGGTACGTCGAGATGGCGAACACGTCCCAGGCCAGGGGCGAGTTGAAGTTGATCCACAGCGGGCCGTGGTAGTTGGGCAGAGGCAGAATCCAGTAAGCCAGCCAGGGGCGACCCATGTGCAGCAGCGGGAAGGTACCGGCGCAAATGACGGCAAAGATGGTCATGGCCTCGGCGGCGCGGTTGACACCCGTGCGCCACTTCTGCCGGAAAAGCAGCAGGATGGCCGAAATCAGCGTACCGGCGTGACCGATACCGACCCAGAACACGAAGTTCGTGATGTCGAACGCCCAGCCGATCGTTTTGTTCAAGCCCCACTCCCCGATGCCAAAAAGAAAGGTGCGCATGATGAAGTACAGCCCCATCGTCATGACGAGGGCTGAAAGACCAAAGCCAAAGAGCCAGCCCTTGGAGGGTTTCGCGTGAATGGGCCGGCAGATGTCTTCCGTAACCTGGGCATAGGTCTTCTTGCCCGTTATCAGAAGTTCGCGAATGGGTGAATCGTACATGGCAATCTACTATAGGGGAATTGGTGAGGGTTCGTACTCGATTCAGGCTTTGACGGCGGCAGCTACCGGCGGGCGGTTGCGTACCTTGACCAGGTAGGCAATGCTGGGCCGTGTTTTGATTTCTTCGATGACAAAATAGGCACGGTCGTAGCCCTTGCGGGGCGGATCGTATTCAAAAGGGCTGTGCTTGGGATAGAGGCTGGCCACCACAGAATCGGCGTTGTTGATGTCGCCAAAGTAAATAGCTCCTGCCGCACAGGCCTGGGCGCAGGCCGGCTGAATGGCTCCATCGGCCAGGGGCTTGCCCGCTTTTTTAGCCTCGAGCTTGGCGGCCTGAATCCGCTGCTGGCAGAACGAGCATTTCTCCATCACGCCCCGTGCCCGAACCGTTACATCGGGGTTGAGCACCATGCGGCCCAGGTCGTCGACGGGGTTGTAAATAAACTTGTCGGTATTGGTGTAGTCGAGCCAGTTGAAGCGGCGCACCTTGTAGGGGCAGTTGTTGGCGCAGTAGCGCGTGCCAAAGCAGCGATTATAGGCCTGCTGGTTGAGGCCCTCGCTGCTGTGCACCGTCGCCAGTACAGGGCAGACGTTCTCGCAGGGTGCGTCGTCGCAGTGCTGGCAGAGCATGGGCTGGAACACCACCTCGGGGTATTCGGCCGGATCCTCGTTGGCATCGGTCGGGTTTTCGGGGGTCGTATCCGAATAGTAGCGGTCGATGCGAATCCAGTGCATCTCACGGCCGCGACGCACTTCCTCGCGACCGACTACCGAAACGTTATTCTCGGCGTTGCAGGCCACCACGCAGGCCCCGCAGCCCGTGCAGGCGTTCAGGTCGATGACCATTGCCCAGTGGTGCCCCGGCGAGCGGAACGGCGGATAGAGCGATACCAGGTGATGAAGCATCGCCTCGCGTTCCTCCTGATATTTTGTTACATAGGGCTTGTATTCGCTGACCGTGGTCTCACGGATGATGTTTCGGCCCATGATCGTGCCGTGCGTCTGCGAGATGGCCAGACCGTACCTGCCTTCGATCTTGGTAATCTTGGCTTTGTTGAACAGATGCGGGCCATTTTCATCGATCAGCATCAGCGGGTAGGCGTTGGCTCCCACATCCTGGCCGGCTTTGCCGCACTTGGTACGGCCGTAGCCCAGGGCGATGCCGATGGTTTCGGCCTGCTGGCCGGGCTGCACGAGCACGGGCAGTTCCACGCTATAGCGTCCGGCTTCCACCTTGGCGCGGTCGTTAGTCTTGAAGCCCATTTCCTGAGCCATTTTCAAGGGTACGAGGATGTAATTATCCCATGTTACCTTGGTAATGGGGTCGGGCAGTTCCTGCAGCCAAGGGTTGTCCGACGCGTCGCCCGTACCGATGCTGTTGAGGTAAAGCACCACCTCGGTCTGGCCTTTGTTGCCCGTGTAGCGCGAAGCCAAGGCCGAACCCACGCCCCCCAAAGCATCCCCTTTAAAGGCGGGCTGATCGCCCGTGCCCACACCGCGCTCGTAAACGCCCTCGTGCAGGAAATTTTTCCACGTCTCCTCGAACGAGCCGTCGCCAAGCTTGCCTTTCCAGAAATTTCTCAGGTAGGTATAGTAATCGGTTCCGTCTTGCCCCATGTAGCGGAGCAGGCAGTCCTGGAACTGCATCGTATCGAAGAGCGGCCGGATGGTGGGCTGCTGCACGCTGTACGAGCCGAGGTAAGGCTCGGCATCGCCCCAGCTTTCCAGGTAGTGGTTCGTTGCAAGGGCGTAATCGCACAGCTCCGACGTTTCGTTCTCGGAAACGACGTGTGCGACTTTCAGGTCGATTTTCTTCAAGGCCTCACCGAATCCCTTGCCGTTGGGCAGCGAATAGACGGGGTTGGTGTTGATGAAGATAATGGCATCGAGCTGGCCCGATTCCACCTCGCGCACCAGTTCCGAGACCGCTTCGTCCGAGCCGCGCCGCAGGTAGCAGGGTCGCTGCAGGTCGAGGGTCGGGCCGTAGTTGCCCAGCATCCGGTTGATGGAGGCTACTGCCAGCTGCACGTCGGGGTCGTTCGATCCCGAGACGACGATCGAGCGGCCGCGCTTGGCCAGCAGTTCCTGAGCGGCTGCAGCCACGTAGTTGCCCGGGGCTTCCATACCGCCGCCGCCGAGCATCGGCCCGCCCGTCGCGGCGGCGATCTCGTCGTGCAGCTTCAGAACGAGGGCACCTTCCATGCTGGGCTTGATGGGGATGCGCGTATCGGCGTTGGCACCCGTCAGGCTCAGGTGGGATTCAAATACGATCAGCCGCGAGAGCTGCGAGGGGTCGTCGCGGAACTTGCGCTTCGTGACCCAGTCGGACGTAAATTCAGTGTGCGAGAGCCACGTGCCCAGAAAGTCGGCCCCGAAGCTTACGACTACATCGGCCTTGTCGAAATGATATTGCGGGATGACGCGCTGGCCGAAGGCTTTCTGATGCGCATCCAGAATCCCCGAGTACGACACGGGATCGTATTCGACCCAGCGCGTTCCCGGGAACTTCTCGGCAAATTCACCGATGAGCTTGCGGGTGCTGGGACTGATGACCGTCGGGGTTACCACGCGGATTTGTCCCCCGCGGGCCGAAAGCTCGCCCAGCTTCTGGCGAATCTGACCGATAACCTCCGCCCAGTCCTTTCTTGCTTTTCCGGCACGGGGTTTGCGAAGACGATTGTTGTCGTACATCGACAGAACCGATGCCTGAGCAGCCGCACTGGTTCCCTGAGGGGTTACCCGCGAACTGGGGTTGCCTTCGATCTTGATAGGCCGCCCCTCACGGCACTTGACCAGGATGCTATTGTAATCTGTGCCGTCGTAGTAAGTCGAAGCGTAATAATCGGCGATCGAGGGCATGACCTCGACCGGCTTGTTGACGTAGGGCAGGGCGTACTTGACCGGCGTTTGGGTACAGGCGGCCAATGTGGCGGCCGACCCGATGCCAAAACCCAGCACCTTGAGGAAGTCGCGCCGCGAGGTGCGAAGCACCTCACTTTGTACAGCCTGGTCGAAAGGATCGCCGCCAGGGAACTCCTGGCTGAGGTTTGTCAAGGCCTCCGGATTGCCCGACCGCTGTTCCAGACTACTCCAGTATCGTTTTTCTTCCATGGGATGGAATTGAATTTTCAGGATTCAACAGGATTGTTACGCTCCAAAGTTAGGGTTTTATCGACCTGAGCAATCAGTAGTGGCAGCGGGCGCATTCGAGGCCACCGAGTTTTTCGACCGTTACCTTGTCGAGCTTACCCGACTCCATGTCGGCATGGAGCTGCGCATAAGTCGCCTGATAGTACTCGCTCTTGTTGAGGTCGACTTCTTTCTGGCGGTGGCAGTTGATGCACCAGCCCATCGAAAGACGCGAATGCTGGTACATGTCTTCCATTTCCTCGACGGGGCCGTGGCACTCCTGACATTCGAGGCCTGCGACTTTGACGTGCTGGGCGTGGTTGAAATACACGAAGTCAGGCAGGTTATGGATGCGCACCCATTCGATGGGCTTGCCGCTCTCGTAGGCCTCGCGAATCTTGGCAATTTCGGCCTTGCCGTACTTGGGGCCTTCTTCCACCAGGTTGTGGCAATTCATGCAGATATTGACCGAGGGGAAGGTAGCCGACTTGCCTTTCTCAACACCTACGTGGCAGTACTTGCAGTCGATCTGCAGCTCGCCCGCGTGGAGCTTGTGCGAATAGGCAATCGGCTGGACGGGCGTGTAGCCTTGGTGCAGGCCCACACTCCAGACAAAATCGTAGGCCGCATTTGCACCACCCACCACCAGCAGCAGCACGACCACCGTCGCCACAAAGCGGTTGGTCAGGAAAGCACGGATCGAGCTGCGGAAGCCATCGAAGTTGAGGGGTATGCCCTGCTCGCGGGCGCGGATGGCATGGGCAATGACCGCGATGGCAAAGATGATGAAAACACAGGCCAGCAGCAGAATGCCCACCAGCAGCGCAAACGACGAATAAATCGTCGCATCGGGGATGCTGGCCCCCACGCCATCGCCCGGCGCGGCAGCCGGTGCGGCAGCTGCGGGGGGCGGCGCATCTTTGAGGTACGTCAGAATGGCACCGATCTGGTCGTCGTTCAAGGCCTGGGCCGGCATCAGCGTTTTGTTGTACTCGTTGTAGAGTGCGGTAGCATAGGCCGATTTGGGCCGGCCAGCCTTCATGTAGGCCTGCGAATTCTTGATGAACGCAGTCAGCTCGCCCAGCTCGCCGTCCCAGCGGTCGACCACGCCACGCAGGGCCGGCCCGGTGAGCTTACGGTCGAGGTTGTGGCACGAGGCACAGTTAGCGTTAAAGAGCACTTCGCCGTCGCCTTGGGCCGAGGCACGGGGGGGCGCAACAAAAGCCAGCAGCAGGAGGATCGCTGGAAACATCCAGCGTAAAGCCAGCGATTTCATAGGATTGAGGTAATATAGAGGGTTCATTGCAGGCAATTGATCAGGCATTGGTTCAAAGCGCGGGATCGAGGAAATTCCTCTAATGACGCCCTTTGCAAATGCTACGCAATTTATAAGCACAACTGCTTTCCGCCAAGAAATATCTTTCAATTTCTTTTGAAAACAATCAATTTAGATTTATTCTAAAATAAAAAGCCTGAAAACAATCCTTACTGCCTAATCATTCATTCAGTATCTTTGCAAAAATCGAATAACACAGTACGTATTCGGGCCCAAACCCAGTCGACCACCGCTGCCTGCTTCAGTTCCGGAACCTGATCGAGAAAGAAAAAGCAACCCCATGTTCCTGCTTGTGTCGCCTGAAGAAGGCAGCCAGTCAAGCGACTGGGCAGCGGTCGAGGAGGCGACCGAAGGGCGCAGCATCTGCCTGGGCCTCTTCGACCCCCAGCAGCTGACCGATCGACCCCGCACCCCGCCCCTGCCCCACCTGACCCAGTTCGGAGCTTTCCCCCACCGCAGCTGGTGGCACTTCCCCCACGAAGACCTGCGCAAGCGCAACAGCTACGAACACGTCCACACCGAAGCCGAAACCCTCTTCTGCACCGAGGGCCATTTTCTGCTCTTCCTCAACGACAGCGAAATCCGTCCCCCGCTGGTACTGCGCATCGGCCCGGGTTGCTGGTATCAGGTACCCAAGCGCACCAAGCACTGGCTGGCCATTGACCCGACAGCCTCGATCACGGTCATGACCCTCTATTCCGACCCCACCGGCTGGATGCCCTATTTCACCCAATCGGGCGTCGAACTGCAGTACGAGAGCCTCTCGAGCTGGCTCAACTGAGTACCCGCCCATCCCAGCCGGCACCCGGGAGCGTAGCACCCACGCCCCGCATCCCGATCGGGCACCCCGAAAAACAGGCAGCCCGCCCCACAGATGCCGCATCACCCAAGCGCAGGCGGGTACCACCGGCCAGCTGCCAGCTGCACCCTGGAGAGTGAAAGCTGGCGCACGCGCCACGTCCAGCCCAGCTGCCGCAGCAGAGCCTGCCGGACATCAGCCTCAAAACTCTCATCGACCAGCAGATCGATGACCCGCAGACCCGATCCCCCCCGCCACCGCGTCAGCTCCACCACCGGCCAGCCGTAAGCTTCCACCTCGAAAGGGTTGGCGCGGTAGCCGTAGTACAGGTGATTGAGCCCATAACGGACATAAAAACCCAGCATGCCGTAGCGAACCTGCTGCTGGCGGTGGGTCTGTTCGTGCACCACCAGAGTCAGCCAGTCGGTCAGCGAGTAGGCCTCCACCCGCTGGGGCACGTAATACACCCGTCGTCCCAGGGTAATGGCTACCAGACCATGCCGTACCAGCCAGCGGCTCAGAGGCCCACGCGAAGCCAGAGGCAGCCAGCGGGTACGGGCCAGGCTGCGGCGGTCGAAACCGAAAGCCGCCCCCAGCAAAACCCGGGCAGACGCTTGAAGCCGCCCCTCTTCGTCGATGAGACACGCCGGTGGAATCACACCCCAAAGCTACGGCCCACAACCGAATACGCAGAAATATTGCCTCGGGCACCCTTTGCATCGAAGGGCCGTTGCCGTCAAATATAAGATGAAGAAAAAAACACCCTCCCCCCCATGGAACTGCCCCGCCTGAGCACCACCGAAATCGACCGCATCATCGAAATGGCCTGGGAAGACCGCACACCCTTCGAGGCCATCAAGGCCCAGTTTGGCCTGAGCGAGGCCCAGGTCATTGCGCTCATGCGTCGCGAGCTTAAGCCCGCCAGCTGGCGGCGGTGGCGTGCCCGCGTGCAGGGCCGCCTCACCAAACACGCAGCCCGCCGGTCTGCCGAGGGCCTCTGGCCCTTCCGGTGCACGCGGCAAAAACCCATTTCGGGCAACCGCATCACCTGAAGAAGCCATCCGCCATTTGGGAAGCTTGGGCCTTTGGGCCAACTTTGAAGTTTTTTTGCCCGACCGGCCCAGCCCTAAGCCGGCACCCCCCTTCTTCAGATGATCCGCCCGCCACTTTCCACCTGGACCCTGCGCATAGGCCGCAGCCTGCGCTGGCGCAGCACCAGCCAGCAGGCCTTTGCCCTGGCGTGGCCCATTGTGCTGGCCAGCATCGGCGAAAACATCATCAGCCTGCTCGATACCGCTTTCATGGGGCGGGTCGGCGTCGTGGAACTGGGGGCCGTGGGACTGGCCACGATCTGGTATTTCATGCTGCTGATCGTGAGCATGGGACTGGGGGCGGGCCTGCAGATTCTGGTAGCCCGCCGCCTGGGCGAGGGGCAGCCGCAGGCCGTAGGCCGCAGCTTCGATCAGGGGCTGCTGGTAGGTCTGGCAGTAGCCGGCCTGCTCTACGGCGTACAGTGGGGCTTGGGGGCCCAGCTCTACCGCCTGTTCTGCGAGTCGGACGCTGTCTATGCTGCCAGCCTGACCTACCTCGACTGGCGGTCGTGGGACATCTTTTTTGCGGTGCAGATTTTCCTGCTGCGCGGCTTCTACAACGGCATCGGCGAAAACCGGATCGTGGTCTGGAGCACGGCCCTGATGGCGGCCCTCAACGCGCTGCTCAACTACGTACTGGTATTCGGAGCATGGGGCGCACCGGCACTGGGCATTGCGGGGGTGGCCATAGCCTCGGGGGTGGCCCACGTAACAGCCTGGGCAGTACTCTGGATCAACCTGTTTGCCCGGCGGCTGCCCACCCGCTTCGGACTGCTGCGCACCTTCCGGCCCGACTGGGCAACGGCCCGCAGCCTGCTGCAGCTCTCGGCACCGCTCATCCTGCAGTACGTCATTTCGATGGTGGCTTTTTTCTTCTTCATGGGCCTGATCGAAAAACGGGGCGAAACTGCCCTGGCCGTTTCCAACCTCATGAAATCGGTCTACCTTACGTTCATGATTCCCTCCTGGGGGCTGAGTTCGGCGGTGGGTACGCTCGTGAGCCGGCGCATCGGCGAAGGACACGCCAACGCCGTACTACCGCTGATGTGGCACGTGGCACGACTCAACCTGCTGCTGGCCCTCGTGCTCTCGACCCCGCTGGTGGTGGTGCCGCAGGCGGTACTCTTTCTCTTTACCGACGATGCGGCAGTAGTCGAGGCAGCCCTGCCGCTGGTAGTGGTGGTCGTGCCAGCACTCTGGGTCTACGCCCTGAGCAACATCCTGCTGGGTGCGCTCATCGGCACGGGAGCCTCGCGCTGGTCGATGGCTACGGAGCTGCTCAATGCAGCCCTCTACATCGGATTTCTGGTCATTGCCGCCGCGCTGGGGGGCAGCCTGCAGGTGCTCTGGATGTGCGAATGGATTTACGTTCTGGTCATTGGCCTGCTGCCCGGCTGGCTGCTCCACAGCGGACGATGGCGAGGCATAGTCGTCTGAAGGCATCGGCCGCACGCCCCGCTCCCGAAGAAAAAGGAGCACGCCCCCATCCCGTTCATTTTTATCTTAATTTTTAGATTTGAATTATAAAATTAAAAAATTTTATAATTTTTAATTTTGGTAAATAAATTTTTAGTTTAATTAAAAAACAAAAACCAGAGCCAGGTCAAAGCCGGTTTGGAGCCGCGCATAGCTCGAGGTTCGCTGTCGATCGCCGTCAGCAGAGGAAGGCTGAAAAGCCGCTGACTTGCCGTGCTCGGCCCGTTTCAATCCGGCAGAAAAACCGCCACAGTGCCCGACTGGCACCGCACCAGCGGTTGCAGGTTCCAGCCGCATTTCGTTGGTTCGCACCGCTGCCCGTGAAGATTCTGCAACTGACCCTGCGTGTACCCTGGCCACCCGTCGATGGCGGCAGCCAGGCCATGCTCCACCTGGCCCAGGCCCTGCGCCGCAGCGGCTGCACCCTGACCGTGGCCGCCCTCAACACCTCGAAGCACCCCGCCCCGCCCGATGCCCTCGAGCGACTGGCCCCGGCCTGGGCTACGGACATCGATACCCGCATCCGCCCGGGGGCCGCCCTGCGCAGCCTGCTTTTGGGTAGGCAACCCTACAACGTCGAACGCTTCTGGAGCGCAGACCACGCCGCCCGACTGGCCGAACAGGTCGCCACCAACCCGCCCGACCTCATTCTCTGCGAGGGGCTTTACCTGGCCCTGTACCTCGATGCCCTGCGGGAAGCCGCACCGCAGGTGCCGGTGGTGCTGCGTGCCCACAACGTCGAATACCGCATCTGGGAACGCTATGCCGCCGCCGAAAGGCGCGGCCCACGCCGCTGGTACATAGAGCACCTGGCACGCCGGGGGCTGCGCTTCGAGCGCGAGCAGCTGCCCCGTTTCGACGGGGTGCTGGCCTTCACGCGAGCCGATGCCGCCCAGTTCCGAGTCCTGGGCTACGGCGGCCCACTGGCCCAGCTGCCCCCGGGCATCGACCTGCCCGAGGAACCTCTCGCGCAGCCCTCCATATCCCGCCGGCTGGGCTTCCTTGGCAGCCTCGACTGGCTGCCCAATGTGCAGGGGCTGGAATGGTTTCTGGATTCGGTCTGGCCGGCGGTGCGGCGGCTGGTACCCGATGCCGAGTTTCATGTAGCGGGGCGCAGGCCGCCCCCTGCGCTGCTGGCCCGTCGCGATGCAGGTCTGCGGGTGGTGGGCGAGGTGCCCGCTGCCGGCCCCTTTCTGGCAGGGTGCACGGCCCTTGTCGTACCTTTGCTTTCCGGAAGCGGCATCCGCATGAAGATTCTGGAAGGCATGGCCTGGGGCAAAGCCCTGGTAACAACCACCCTGGGGGCCGAGGGCATCGACGCCCCCGAAGGCGAGTGCCTGCAGCGAGCCGACACCCCCGATGCCTTTGCCCGCGCCTGCGCCGAGCTGCTCGCCGCGCCCGACCGCGCCCGCAGACAGGGACTTGCCGCCCGGGCGTGGGTAGGCGAGCACTGCAGCTGGTCGGCTCTGGTGCCCCGCTACCTGGACTTTTTCCGCAGCCTGGCCCGATGAAACTGCTCGTGGCCCTGCCCCGCTTTCCGTGGCCCACCTTTCAGGGCGACCGCCTGCGGGCCTGGCACCAGCTACAGGCTCTGGCGGCCCGTGGCCACGTGCTGCACGTCATCACCTTTGCCGACGAACCAGCCTACCGCCAACACCTGCCGCAGTTGAGCACCTGCTGCCGGCGCGTCGAAGTCATCTACCGACCGGCATGGCGGCACTGGCTGGCGGCTCTGCGGGGGCTTTTCAGCGGCCTGCCCTTCGAAGTCGAATACTACCGGTCGGCAGCCTTCCGGCGACGCATGGCCCAACTGCTGGCCAGCGAGGACTACGACGGAGTGCTGGTGCAGCTGGCCCGTCTGGGCGAGGCCGTGTCCTACGAGCCGCCGACCCCTCGCGTACTCGATTACATGGATGCGTTTTCGGCCCGCCTGACCAAGCGGGCAGCTCAGGCGGGTGGACTGAAAGGCTGGTTTATTGGACAGGAAGCGGCCCGCATGGCCCGCTACGAAGCCCGGCTGGCTGCCCGCTTCGATGAACTGGCCATCATCTCGGCAGCCGATGCGACCCTGCTGCCGGCTGGGGTGGCTGCTGCGGGTCGGAAGCTGCACATCTGGCCCAACGGCATCGCTCCCGAATTCTTCGCGACCGAACGAGCCGCCGAACCGGATATCGATCTGATTTTTACGGGCAACCTGAGCTATCATCCCAACGTGGCGGCGGCCGTCTGCCTCGTGCGCGAGGTGCTGCCCCGCCTGAGGGCTCAAGGCCTGCGCCCGCTGGTTTACCTCGTGGGCACGCGCCCGACGGCAGCGGTACAGGCTCTGGCGGGCGAACGGGTCGTGGTTACGGGCCATGTACCCGACGTACGGCCCTACCTGGGACGGGCGCGGGTGTTCGTAGCTCCGCTCTTTCTGGGGTCGGGCCTGCAGAACAAGCTGCTGGAAGCCATGGCAGCAGGCCTGCCGGTGGTAAGCACGCCCCTGGCCAACGCCGCCCTCGAAGCCGAACCGGGCATCCACCTGCTGACGGGCAGCGATGCCGCGGGTCTGGCTGCGGCTGTGGCTGGACTGCTGGCCGATCCGCAGCGGGCAGCAGAGCTGGGGCAGGCTGGACGGAACTTCGTACGCGCACGCTTCGACTGGGGGGCGGTGGCGGCAGCCCAGGAAGCCGTGTTTCAAGGGCTGGACGCGAGGCGGCGAGCCTGATCGCAGCACTTCGGTTCCTGCAGTTTCTTTTCTTATAAAATAATTTATAAATCCTTCGATTAAATATTTTTAAATTGATTAACAAAATAAATAAGGTTTCGGATGAGGCCCGCGGATCATTCAAAGGGTATCGGCCTGCCGCTGGCTCATCCTCGGGAAAGGCTTGGCCTCATCGGCAAGCAATTTTTTTTATTCATTTTTAGAAAAATCAGCTCCATCCCTGCATCTGCCCGGTGCCGTCCGGCAAGTCGCCCGCGCAATACTGGCGGTTGGTGCAACCTTTTGGGGCGATGGTGGGTTCACCCCTAGACCGCGTGCCCAAGGAGCCGCGGCCCCCCAACCATGTCGGCCATTACCGAAACCGCTGTCTGGAATGCCCTCCGCCAAGTGGAGGAGCCCGATCTCAAAAAAGACCTTGTAACCCTCAATATGGTGCGCAACCTGCGCATCGAAGGCCAGCGCGTGGCCTTTACGGTTGTTCTGACCACGCCTGCCTGCCCCCTCAAAGACTTGATCCGCAACGCCTGCGTTCAGGCCATCAAGCTGCTGGTCAGCCCCGAGGCCGAAGTAGATATCGAAATGACGGCCGAGGTAACAACGAGCCAGGCCGCCGCCCGCATCACGGGCCTGCGCAACCTCGTGGCCGTGGGCAGCGGCAAGGGAGGCGTCGGCAAATCGACCGTAGCCTCGAACCTGGCCGTGGCCCTGGCACGGGCCGGCTCGCGCGTGGGCCTGCTCGATGCCGATATCTACGGCCCGAGCGTGCCCCTGCTCTTCGGTCTGGAAGGCGAACGGCCCCTGCTGCGCGAGCATCAGGGCCGCGACCTGATGGTACCCTTCAACCGCCACGGCGTACAGGTCATGTCGATCGGCTTTCTGGTTGAACCTGGGCAGCCGGTAGTCTGGCGCGGGCCTATGGCCTCCAAGGCCATGAACCAGCTCCTGGGCGACACGCTCTGGGGCGAACTCGATTACCTGATCCTTGACCTGCCCCCGGGCACGGGCGACATCCACATCACGATCGCGCAGCAGTTCCCGCTGGCGGGTGCGCTCATCGTTACAACGCCGCAGGCCGTGGCCGTAGCCGACGCGCAGAAAGCTCTGGCCATGTTCACCTCGCCGCAGATTAACGTACCGGTGCTGGGGGTGATCGAAAACATGGCCTATTTCAGCCCCCCCGACCTGCCCGACCGGCGGTACTACCTCTTCGGACAGGGCGGAGGCCAGCTGCTGGCCGACCGCTTCGGCGTACCGCTGCTGGGTCAGCTGCCCTTGGTGGAGGCTGTACGCGAGTCGGGCGATGCGGGCCAGCCCATCGCGCTGGCGGGCGACTCGGCACTGGGACAGGCCTATGCCGAACTGGCCGCCCGCGTGGCCCAGCAGGTCTCGATAGCCAACGCCCGGGCTGCCCTGACAGCAGTCTGAGGCCAACGACTTGATGGTTCAAGAAAAAAAGGTTAACTTAGTATCGGATTGCGTGTTCTGCAAACCGTACTTTTTTTGTAGAACAGAATTACATACGCAAAACCAGTAAAAAAACACTCTCGAGCAGCTACCGAAGCCAACTCAAGCGGACGCATGACCCCGACGACACGACCTCAGCCAATGAACCCGCAAGATCACCCGCTCTATAGCCGCATCGAAACGGCTTTGGAATCGATTCGCAGCTACTTGCAGGCCGATGGCGGCGATGTGCGCATTCACCGCATCGATGGCGAGGGTGCCGTCGAACTGGAACTGCTCGGTTCATGCGCCACCTGCAGCATGATCGAAACGACAATGAAACTGGGCGTCGAGCAGACGATCCGCCGGGCCGTACCCGAGGTTACAGCGGTACGAACGCTGGCCTGATCGGGGAATTTAAAATTTAAGTGGACTTGTACCAGCGCAGCAGCAGCTCGACCACGATAATGGTTGCTGCGATGATAAGTGCGAACTTCCAGCGGGGCGGCCCGCCGCTGCGCGGCGGTCTGCGAAGTTTGTAGCCGAAGGCCATGCGGTGCGCGGCAGGAGATTACCTGTAGGGTTTGGGTGGGTCTTTTTCGGGCATCTGGATGCTGCCCGGAATGCCGATCAGGGGAAATTCCTTGCGCAGCGGGAAATACTCGAAATCCTCGGGCATGAACATGCGGCGCAGGTCGGGGTGGCCCCGAAAGCGGATGCCCATCATATCGTAGACCTCGCGCTCGTTCCAGTTGGCGGCGGGCCAGATGTCGATGGCCGAGTCAAGCTCGGGCTGGTCTTCCTGCACAAAGGTTTTGACGCGCACGCGCTTGCGCTGGGCCAGGTTCATGAGGTTGTAGCCCACCTCGAAACGCCACTCGTCGCGGAAGTGGTCGATCGAGTACATGTCGCTGAAGTAGTCGAAGCCGTACTGCTCCTTGAGGGTGCGGAGCACGGCCAGCAGGTCTTCGGCCCGCACAGTGAGGGTCAGCTCACCGGCATATACTTTGTGGTCGGCAACTTTAGGCCCGAGGGAGGCCACGAGCTGCTGCATCGGCTGTTCCATGCGCTTTTTCCTGAATCTTCAACCCCAAATCTACACAAAAGGTGTCAAATGGGTGTCGAGTGCCGGTTCGATGACATCGGGGTAATACGAGGTGCTGTATTCGATCTGGATCGGGCGGTCGCGAGGTTGCCAGGCCAGCAGCCAGCCAGCCAAACGGTTCGAGATCATCGGTGTAGAACGATTCAGCATGAAACCGCCAGACAGAATACGCAAGTCGGTGTCGAACGAGTGAAATTTCAGATTCAATCACCCAACTCATATATCCTAACGAGTTTAAAATGAGGTGTTTGCAATACGGACATCAGGTCGAAGAGACCCCACCCAAGGGGTGAGGGCACCTTCATTTTGGCTATCCAGTGCGTAAAACAAGTTGTTGTGTTTTTATTTTTTATAGATAATTATTTGTTTTTAATGTAGTTTGTTAAAAAACTGGATCGACAGCAACCCTTGGTACGATGGTTTAGTTTTAGGACCGGTAGCTGCGGGGTAAGGGAAAGATTGACCGGAACGAATGAAAATCCAAGCTGCTTCGCGCCGACACCGAATATCGAGCACGGGTCAGTTTCAGCCTTCGAGGCTGAACGCGAACAGGGTCTGATCGTCGAGCTGCTCGTGGGGGCCTTGCCAAGCATCGAACCAGGCCGTAAAGGCCGCTGCTTGCTCGGCTCCAACCAAGTTGCCGTGGGCCACAATCCATTCACGCAGGCGACGGGGCGTAAGCTTGCGCCGGTTCGCTCCCCCAAACTGATCGGTAATGCCGTCGGTAAACAGGAAAAAACAGTCACCGGGCTGCCAGTCGATCTGATGGGTGGTGTAGAGCTTGTGGGCGTGCTGGGCACCTCCGACGGGAAATTTGCTGCCCGCCCACTCGTCGAGCTGGCCCGCCCGCAGCCGGTAAAGCGGTCGGCCCGCCCCTGCAAACCGCAGCCACCCCGCCGCCCGGTCGCCAAGGACCAGGCCCACATCCATGCCGTCGAGGGTGCTCTGCGTGTCTCCCTGGCGCAGGGTCGAGCGCACACGGGCATCGAGCTCGGCCAGCAACTCGTCGGGCCGATCGAAGGGGCGTTCGCCCAGCAGCTGGTTGAGCAGGCTGTAGGCCATGACGCTCATGAAGGCACCGGGTACGCCGTGGCCCGTGCAATCGACGACGGCCGCCAGTAGCCGCCCCCCACCGCCGTGCAGGAAATAGAAGTCGCCGCTCACCAGGTCGCGCGGGCGGTAGAAGACCCAGCTTCGGGGCAAGAGCTGCACGCGCAGGCTCTCGGGCGGCAGGATGGCCAGCTGGATGCGGCGGGCGTAGGCAATGCTTTCGAGGATGTCGTCGTGCTGCTGCGCCAGGAGGCTGCGCTGGATTTCGACCTCGTGCAGCGTTTCGGTCAGGTGTTCGTTGGTGGATTTCAATTCATCGGCACTCTGGCGGATTTCCTCTTCCTTGACTTGCAGTTCGTAATGCTGCTCGCGGGTTTCGGTGAGCAATTCACCGATTTGCGCTTCGGCCTGCCGCGCGATGCGCTGATAGAAACTGAAGTATAGCGCGATCATCGTCAGGCACAACCCCACAAACAGCCAGGTCCGAAGCCGGATATCGGCCTCGGTGAATTCGGGCTCGTACCATTCGATCATTGGATCGAGAATCGGAAAGAGATTCACTTGGAAGAACGTCAACAGCAGAATCGAAAGCAGAATCCAGCGGTCGGTCCAGAAGCTGAAGAGCACCAATGCCGACGATGCCGCGCCGATCTGGATGTACATAAAGAAATTCTTCAGCGCGGGGTCGCGCACATTCAGGATCAGGGCCAGGGCATAGAATACCGTCAGCAAAGTGCCGGTCAGCAGCAGGCGGGCCGCCCGCGGCCGACCTGCCTTGTTGAGCTGCAAGACCCCGATGAGGCAGCCCCAGAATACCGGAAAAAAGAAATAGGGCACCAGCCGCGTGCTGTTAATCAGGAAAAAGGGGATCGAAATCAGGATTGTGGTCAGGGCGATGAGGTTGCAGGCCTGGGTGCGCCGGTTTTCGAGGCTGTAAACCTCGCCCGCAACGCCCCAGAGCGACACCCGGCGGTACCACGCCGCAAACGCTTGCATCATTCGAAGGATCATACAATCTTCAGGCGGCTGACCCCCTCGCGCACCCGTTCCACCTGAATCTGGCTGCCGATGCGCTCCTTCAAAGCTTCCACGTGCGAGATGATGCCGATGCGCTTGCCCATCGCCTGCAGGTTGTCGAGAGCGGTCAGGGCCTGATCGAGCGTCTGCGGGTCGAGCGAACCGAAGCCCTCGTCGATGAAGAGTGAATCGATGCGCACGCGCCCGCCCGCCAGATCGGCCAGTCCCAGAGCCAGGGCCAGGCTCACCACGAAGCTCTCGCCCCCCGAGAGCGTTTTGGTGGCCCGCCGCTGCCCCGCCAGGTGCTGGTCCTCGATCTGCAGTTCCAGCCCCTCGGCCTCGCCGGCGTTGCGCCGGATGCGGTAACGCGGAAAGATCCGCTCCAGGTGGATGTTGGCCCGCCGCACCAGCTGCTCGAGCGTCAGGCTCTGGGCAAATTTATCCAGATCGGGCAGCTTGCGGCCCGGCGGGTCGATCAGGCCTTTGAGCCGGTCCCAGCGGTCGAATTCCGCCTGGGCCGTCTCCAATTCCCGCTCGAGGCGCAGGCTTTCCTCGCGGTTGCAGTCGTCGGTTTCGAGCTGGTTCTGGAGCTGGCCCCTCCGGTGGTGGCATTCGTCCTGCTGGGCTTTTTGTCGGATGAGTTCCGCTTCCACCGTGGCGCGGGGCGGCAGCTGGGCTACGGCCTGCTGCTGGGCCTGGTGGTCTTTCTGACGTTGGGCGGCCACGGCTTCGGCCGATTTCAGGCGGTTGTCGGCCTCCTGGATCCGATCTTGCAGCTGCTGGGCCTCGGCATCGGACAGCAGCAGCTGGTGGAGCGCGTCGGGCTGGTCGATGCCCTGCTGGCGCAGCTCGGCGGCTAAGCGGTCGGCTTTCTGGCGGTCGTTTTGCAGGTCGATGCTGTACTTTTCGATGCTCGATTTCAGGATGGCCAATCGCTGCCGCGTATTGTTAAGCCGGCGGCTGGCTTCCTCTTTATCGTTGAGCAGGCCTTCTTCGCGTTTTTTGAGGACTTGGCGCATGGCTTCCACAGGTTCCTCCGAGCCGCCCGCCAGCCGGATGCGCTCTTCTTTCAGTTGATGGCCTTCTTTCTTGCGGGCCTGCAGTCTGGATTGCTTTTCCTCGTTCTCGGCGTGGAGGCGGTCGAAGAGCTGCTGGGCCTGCTGCAGCTCGATCCGCAGGTCGCGCAGGCAATTTTCCGACGTTTCAGCTTCCTTGGCCCACCGGTCGTAGTCCTGCAACTGCTTCAGGACCTGATCCAGCCAGCGGTCCGTGGGCTGGGGCGGCAGCTCGAAGCCGCTCCCGTCGAGCAGGGGCCGCAACTCCTCGTTTTCGAGTGCTGACAGCCGGTCTTCGATTTCCTGCAGGGTCTGGCGGTCGCGGTCGCGGTTGATCTGGGCAGCCTGCAGGTCGCTGTGCCGCTGCTCGCGCTTCTTTTTCAGGGCATTGAGTTCGGCGATCTGGCGGCTGCGGCTCTCGGAAGCGGCGGCCAATTCCTCCAGGCTCAGGGCTTCGGCGGTCGCGTCGTGGGCGGCGGGGTGGTGTTCCGATCCACAGAGGGGGCAGGGCTGGCCCGGCTGCAGCGTCTGGCGCAGGTCGGCCAGCAGGGCCGCATGGGTCTGATTCTGGAGGGCAGCCTCGGCGGCGGCGCATTGTTCTTCCAGGTCGGCGCATTCCGGCGTCAGCCGCTTGATCTGCTCTTCATTTTTATGAATATCCTTAACTAATTTTTCTTTTTTATTGAAATTAAAAATGAAATCTTTATACTTTAATTCAAAAATCTTCGCTTGGTCGGCTAAATGCTGCCAATGGGTGTGATTTTCGAGCCAGCACCGACGTTCAGCCTGTCGGGCTTTCTCTTCGGCAAGGGTTTGGGTGCAGGTCTGGTAGTGGTCGTGGGCTTGTTTTTCCGCTTTTAGCGCGTCTTCCAGTTCTTTTTGCCGCTCCTTGAAGTCCTTGCGCAGCTGTTCGAGCTGGGCATCGAGAGCCGTCAGCTGGTCGAAGAGCTTTTCACGCTTGGCCCGTTCTGGCTCGAAGTTCGCCCAGGCTTGCTCGGCCTGTGCGAGCTGCTGCTGCTGCTGACTTTCGGTTTGAGTCAGCTCCGTGAGCTGCTGCTGGTCTTTTTCGAGCTGCTTTTGAGTTCGAATCAACTGGTCGTTCAGCTCGCGCCACTGCATGTAGACCGACCGCAGGGGCAGGTAGCGGTTGTGCTGGGCCAGGCGGTCGCGGTTGGGCTGCAGGCGTTCGGCGGCCTGGCGGGCGGCTTCGTATTGGGATTGGGCTTCCTGCCATTCTTGGGCTGCTTTATCGGCCGCTTCCCAGTCTTTGATCTGGCGTTCCAGAACTCCGCGATGGCTTTCCAGTTCAGCAATCTGCTGCCCGAGCTGCTGGAGCTCAAGCTCCAGACCCGAACGTTCCTCGGGCGGCAGAGTCTTCAGCGCATCGCGCTGCGTCTGGATGCGCCTGCGGTTCTCGTCGGCGATTTTGTACCGGTCTCTGACCTTCTCGATGGCTGCCGCATAGAGGTCTGTTCCCGTGATCTGGCGCAGCAGCTCGGCGCGTTCCTTACCTGCTGATTCGAGAAAAGCCGCAAAATCGCCCTGCGCCAGCAGCACCGATCGCAGGAACTGCTCGAAGTCCAGGCCTGTAAATTTTACCGTGCATTTGACCGCGTCTGTCAGCTTATCGGCGTAAATCTGCCCCGTGTCGTGGTCGAAAATTTCGAGCTTGGTTGGCTTGAGGGTGCCGGTGCGCGTGCGCCCCAACGCCCAGGTGGAGCGGAAGCGGCCTTTTTTCGTCTCGTAGACGACGGAAGCCATGCAATCGCTGCAGCCGTGGCTCATGACTTCTTCCAGGCTTTTACTCAGGCGTTTCGTTCGGCCATACAGGGCCAAGGTCAGCGCGTCGAGCAGCGTCGTTTTGCCGGCACCCGTAGGGCCGGTAATCGCAAAGAGCGAGACACCGGCCAGCGGGCCGTTCTCAAAATCGATGACGTGCCGCCCCCGCAGCGAATTGAGGTTTTCGACTTCCAGTTTCAGGATTTTCATGCTCGGGCCTCCTCTCCGCGGCGAATTTCATCGATGATTTCCAGAAAAGTGATGCGCAACTCGTCGGGTAGTTCCGCATCGGGGTGCTGGCTGCGGTAAAGCTGCTCAAGTACGAAGTCGGGAGAGAGCTGCTCGAGGCCGGTATCGGAGCCGGTGTCGGAGTCCCAGAGTAGGGGTCGGGTTGCCCCCTCGAGCGGGCACGAGAGCAGCAGCGCGTTGGCCCGTTGGGCCACTTCCTCGAGCTGCTCCTTCCAGTAGGTGCTTTCGGGGTTGCGGCTCAGCGTTACCTCCAGCCAGTCGGGCAGGTTGGACGGTCGGGGGCCGGCCGCTTCGAGGGCCAGAGCCAGCTCCTCGGGTGTATCGGCCTTGAGGCGCAGCAGACGGCGGCTCAGCGGAACGGCTATCGGATTGAGGGCGACCAGCTCAGGCCCTTCGAAATCAATTTCGACGATGTATTTCTGCTGGCCGGCTTCGCTGAAACTCAGGGGAATGGGCGAGCCGCTGTAGCGGATGTGCTCCAATCGGGCGACGGCCTGCGGGCGGTGGATGTGGCCCAGTGCCACGTAGGCCGCTTCGGGAAAAGCCGACGCGGGTACGCGGCCCTGGTTGCCGACGTGGATCACTTCGTCGCTCTCCTCGAAGTCGAGGCCCTGGGCGAAGAGGTGTCCCGTAACGAGGGCCGGCACCTCGGGCGGTCGCGCGGCCAGTGCCTCGGCTACGCGGCTGTAGTAACTGGCGATACCGGCCACGAGGCGTTGGCTGGCTTCGTGGTAGCTCTCGGCCTCGAAGCTGCGGCGCACGTCGGCATCGCGCAGGAAGGGTACGGCAGCGATCTGCGCCAGCGGGCGGCCCGTTGCGGCATCGGTCAGCGGGCAGACGCAGTGGGCAGGGTCTTCGGGCGCAAAGCCCACCACCCGAATCGAAAGTGCGGCCAGCAGCTCGCGCGGGGCGTCGAGGAAGCGGGGCGAGTCGTGGTTGCCCGCCACGATGAGGGTCTGGCGCAGGGGCGAGCGCACCAGCCGTGCCAGAAACTGGTAGTACTGCTGCTGGGCCGTCTGTACGGGGTTCGAGGTATCGAAGATGTCGCCCGCGACGATGAGCAGGTCGGGGCGGCGGGCCTCGATCTGTTCATACAGAAAATCGAGGAAGTATTCGTGTTCGGCGTGGCGGTCCTGCAGGTTGAAACGCTGGCCCAGGTGCCAGTCGGCGGTATGAAAGACCCGGAGTCGGTGGCGGTTCATGTCTGAGTTGTTGAGTCTGAAAAAAAACGCTCGGGCTGGTTTGTTAACCGAAAATTTCAAGTGCTGTTCTCAGGGCAAAAGTAAAGCAAGCCCCCGCCTAAATGCAAGCATCCGATCGAAAGCCGAGAGGGCCTGAAGTTGAGAACGCGTCGATGGGGAGGGGCAGGGCTGCACGGTGCGACCCGCCTCGGGCGGATTTATTCCTCGATGAGCCGGCGCGGGTGGCGGGGTTTTTTGATTGGGAAAGCCTTGTCGGCGGGCGACGCCGGTGCTGCCTGGCTGACGCTGGCATGGGGACTGCCTAGACGCTTAAGCTCCTGCTGCACAAAGGCATAGAGAGCTTCGGCCTCACGCAGGTGACTGCTCTGGGGGTATTTTTCGATGAAGCGCAGGTAGTAGTTGCTCGCGTCGAGGTAGCGTTCGACCTGCTTTTCGGGGATGCTCAGCTGGGCATAGAGCACCGCGCAGCGAAAAAGCTTGAAAGCCGCTTCGATGCGGTACTTCGAGTCGGGGTAATCGACTTGCAGATTCTGGAAGGCGATGATGGCCGAGCGGTAGCGGCGCATCCGGTAGTAGAGGTCGGCCTGCTTGAAGGCTTTGTAGGCGAGTTTGTCGCGCAGCTCGGCCATCTGCTTTTGCGCTTCGGCGGCATGCTGGCCCCGGGGGTACTGCTGGAGGTAGAGCTGCAGGTACTCGAGGGCCTTATGGGAGTCGGTCTGGTCGAGTTCCCAGGAGGAAGAGCGGTTGTAGTGCGACTGCGCGATCATCCAGGTTGCCTCCTCGGCACGGCTGCTGTTGGGAAACGAACGCACAAACTCCGAAAAAAAGAGGGCGGCCAAAGCCAGCTCGTTGAGGTGGTACTTGCAGTAGGCGTAGTAGAGGCTGACTTTTTCGGCGCGGTCGGTACCGCGGTAGAGGCCCCGCAGCTCGTCGAAAATCTGGGCGGCCGATTCGTACTGCTTGCGTTCGTAGTAGCAGAAGGCCGCCGAGTCGCGCTCGGCCAGGTTCTTGCTTTTGCGCAGCTTGCGGCAGGGATCGCAGCCCGTCAGGGCCAGCCCCAGAAGCAGGCCCGCCAGCCAGAGCAGCAGCATCGGTTGTCGAAACATGGCCGCAAAGATAGGGCAGCCCGATACGGGAACCGATAAGCAAGAACACGAGGATGAGCCGGCCTACCTGAACCAATGGCGAACCAATCCCATGCGAATACCCGCCATCGGCCCGTTATATGGCCGGCCGGTTGTAACTTGCCGGTTTGAACCCTTAGCGTGCTGCATGGCTTCGTTGCTGCCCCGAATCAAACGTCTGCTGGGCTTGGGACCCAAGCCCCCCCGCCCCAAGAAAAGTCCCCTCCGCGAGTGGGTCGATGCCATTGTCTTTGCCGGTGGCGCGGCCATCCTCATCCGCACCTTTCTGGTCGAAGCCTTCATGATCCCGACCGCTTCGATGGAGCGGTCGCTCATGGTGGGCGATTTTCTGTTTGTGTCCAAGTTCCACTACGGCACGCGGCTGCCCATGGCTCCGCTCTCGTTTCCCTTCGTGCACAACACCCTGCCGCTGAGCAACACGCGTTCGTGGCTCAGCTGGCCGCGCCTGCCCTACCTGCGCCTGCCGGGCTTCGTAGACGTGAAGCGCAACGACGTGGTGGTCTTCAACTACCCCGCCGACGATATCAACCCCACCAACCCGCGCCTGGGGCCGGTCGACATCCCCGCGCTCAAAGAAAACTACATCAAACGCTGCGTGGCCGTGCCCGGCGACCGCTTCGAAATCCGCGAGGGCCAGGTCTACATCGACGGCCAGCCGGGCTGGAACCCGCCCGAAATGCAGAACAGCTACACCGTTACCACGGGCAAGGAGGGCTTCAACGAGCTGGTACTTCGGGAATACGGTTTCCGCCCCCTGGGCGATCGCAACCAGAACTACATGCCTCTGGGCACCAGCGGCCCCGGCCAGATGGACTACATCTTCTACATGCCCACCTACCTGGCCGATACGTTTGCTACCTGGCCCTTTGTCAAGAACGTGCGCCGTACCGTCGAGCGCATGCTCGATGCCCAAGACCCGCGCATGGCTGACTACTTCGGCTTCGACGTCCACCGCTTCGGCTGGTCGCTCGACAACTTCGGCCCCCTGATCGTGCCCCAGAAAGGCAAGCCCCTGGCCCTGACCCCCGACAACCTGACCCTCTACCGTCGCGTCATCGAAGCCTACGAAGGCCACCAGCTCGAGCTGCGCGACAGCACCATTTACATCGACGGCCAGCCTGCCACGAGCTTTACCCCCCAAATGAACTACTACTTCATGATGGGCGATAACCGCTACAACTCGCAGGACAGCCGCTACTGGGGCTTTGTGCCCGAAGACCACATCGTAGGCAAGCCCTTGTTTGTATTCTTCTCACGCGAAAACGGCATCCGCTGGAGCCGCATCTTCAAAGCGATCGAATAGGCTCCGGAATACCCTTGGCCCACCGGCTCACGGCCCATATTGCCGGGGGTTCAAGGTAAAATACCGGCTGCAGAACCCCTCAGGAAATCGGAGAGCAAGCCCGCGCTAGGCCTCAAAACGGCGGAGGACGGCTCCCGCAGGCCCGACCTCCAGGTAACTGAAATGCCGCAGCCAGTCGCCCAGAATGATGAGCCGCCCGCCTTGGGGCAGAGCCTCGTCCTTGAAGAGGTGGCGATGGCCGAAGACGAAGCAATCGATGCCGGGTTGCTGCTGGCGTTCGCTGCGGGCAAACTGGCGCAGGTACTCGCGCTCACCCAGGTCGCGGATGCCGTGATCGGGGCCGGCTTTGCGGCTGGTCGTCGAAAAGAGCAGGGCCAGTGCCATTCCCGTATTGGGATGGATGCGGGCAAAGAGCCAGCGCGTGAGCGGGCTGCGCAGAAACCGCTTGAGCAGCTTGTAGCCGTAGTCGCCCGGCCCCAGGCCGTCGCCATGAGCCAGAAAATAGGTCTGGCCGTAGAGCGTAACGAGCTGCGGCGCAAAGTAAATCTGGATGCCCAGCTGCTGGGGCAGGTAGTCGCGGTACCAGAGGTCGTGATTGCCGGCAAAGAGGTGCAGTTCGACGCCCTCGTCCGAAAGTTGGGCGAGCTTGCCCAGCAGGCGGATGTAGCCTTTGGGCACCACGCGGCGGTATTCGAACCAGAAATCGAAGACATCGCCCAGCAGGTAGAGGCTGCGGGCCGTGGGGCGGATGGCCTCCAGCCAGCGGACGAACCGCTTCTCGCGCTCGAGGCTGGCAGCTGCGTCGGGGGCACCGAGGTGCAGGTCGGCCGCGAAGTAGTGCCGGTCGCGGGCCATGGGTCAGCTGGGCGTGCTCGACTCCGAGGGAGTCGTCGCCGCCTCGAGGGGCGGGGGGGTGGGGCGCGGCAGGGGCTGGTATTTGTGTGCGTGAATGGTGTGGGCGGGCGGCTCGCCCAGCAGCTTTTCGAGGTCGCTCTTGTAGATGACTTCTTTTTCGAGGAGAGCTTGGGCGATGGCTTCGAGCTGGTGGCGACGCTGGCGCAGCAGGTTTTTGGCCCGTTCGTAGGCCTGCTGGATCAGCTTGCGGGCTTCCTCGTCGATGCGCTGGGCCAGAGCCTCCGAATAGGGCTTCGTGAAGTTGAATTCCTCGTTGTTGCTGAAGGATACGTTGCCGATTTCGGGGTTCATGCCATAGTAGGTAACCATGGCGTAGGCCAGCCGTGTAACGCGTTCGAGGTCGTTCTGGGCACCGGTCGATATTTTAGCGAAGACGATCTCTTCGGCCGCCCGCCCGCCCAGGGTCATGGTCAGTTCATCTTCCAGGTGATCGGTATCGACGATGTAGCGTTCCAGGGGCAGGTACTGGGCGAAGCCCAGGGCAGCCACGCCCCGCGGAATGATCGTTACCTTGACCAGGGGGTCGGTATGTTCGAGGTACCAGCCGCAAAGGGCATGGCCGGCCTCGTGGTAGGCGATGATTTTTTTCTCTTCGGGCGAAATGAGGCGGTTGCGTTTTTCGAGGCCACCGATCACGCGGTCGATCGCGTCGTTGAAGTCCTGCAGGTCGATGGCATCCTTGTTGTTGCGGGCGGCGATGAGGGCCGCCTCGTTGCAGACGTTCATGATGTCGGCTCCGACAAAGCCCGGGGTCTGTTCGGCGAGCCGCTCGGCACTGACATCGGGGGCCAGCGTCAGTTTTTTGAGGTGGACGTTGAAAATGGCTTCACGTTCGCGCAGGTCGGGCTTGTCGACGGCAATCACGCGGTCGAAGCGGCCGGCCCGCAACAGGGCCTTATCGAGGATGTCGGGGCGGTTGGTGGCCGCCATGATGATGACGCCCGAGTCGGTGTTGAAGCCATCCATTTCGACGAGCAGCTGGTTGAGGGTGTTTTCGCGCTCGTCGTTGGCACCGGTGATGTTGCCGCGGCCCCGCGAGCGGCCGATGGCGTCGATCTCGTCGACAAAGATGATGCAGGGGGCTTTTTCTTTGGCCTGTTTGAAGAGGTCGCGTACGCGGGCAGCCCCTACCCCCACGAACATCTCGACAAAGTCCGATCCGCTGAGGCTGAAAAAGGGCACCTGGGCTTCGCCGGCGACGGCCTTGGCCAGCAGGGTCTTGCCCGTTCCGGGAGGGCCTACGAGGAGTACCCCTTTGGGAATGTGCCCGCCCAGGCGGGTGAATTTCTGGGGGTTTTTGAGGAACTCGACGACTTCGACGACCTCCTGCTTGGCTTCCTCGAGGCCGGCCACGTCGGCAAAGGTGATCTTGACGCGGTTTTCCTTGTCAAAAAGCGAGGCTTTGCTTTTGCCGATGTTGAAGAGCTGCGAGCCGCCCATGCCTCCGCTTACGCGGCGCATCAGAAACATGTAGACCAGCCCCAGCACCACGATCAGAATGATGACCTGCAGCACGCCCCCGAACCAGTCGACGCGGTCGATGACATCGAAGGGCACTTTTCTAGCCTTCAGGTCTTTGACAAAATCATCGGTCGAAACGACTTTGAAGGTGAAAGCGGGGTTGGCGGTACCCAGAAAATTGCGGGTGGCGTATTTGCGGTACTGGTCCTGCTGCAGGGCTTCAGGCGTCAGGTAGACCTCGACGAGTTTGGTCGTGGTGTTGTTGGTGTTGACGATGTGCACCTTATGGACGAGGTCGCGGTTGACGTATTCGTCCCAGAACTCGGTTTCGGTGATCTCGCGTTCATTCTTTTTATCGGGCAGCAGATAGAAGGAAACAAGAATGAACAGCAGGATAATGGCATAGATCCAGTAGAGGTTACCGGCACTGTTGGGCAGGCGGTCCCGGCTTTTTTTGGGATTTTCGGACATGTCAAGAAGGAGGACTTCCCGGGTTCAGGAGGGTAAACAATTAAAGCTTGGTGCTTGGTTCGTTGATTCAGGCGTAAAAGCTTTCGTAGTACCGCCGCTGCAGCAGGGCCGAAATCTTATAGGTATCATCGCCCAGCTCCTCGCGCAGGGCGGCCAGCAGTTCGTAGAGGTCGCGGATGCCGATGCGCTCGGTCCACTCGAAGGGGCCATAGGGGTAATTGACACCGGCTTTCATGGCGATATCGATATCGGCTTCGGTAGCCAGGCCTTCCTGTAGCATGAAATGGGCTTCGTTGAGGATCATCGCCAGCACGCGCGGGGCTACCAGACCGACGTGGTCTTCTACAAAGTGGGTGCCGATGCCCACGCGGGCCAGTACCTCGGTCAGGTTGGCAGCCTGAGCCGGCACCAGAGCCGAGACCTCCCAGCTGGGCTGGTCGATGAAACCCACCCAGGCGTTGAGGCCGAAAAGCTGGGCCGTCGGCCGGCTGGAGCCGGTCAGAAAGAGCATCTCGCGCAGCGTTTTTTTGAGAGCCGAACCCAGCACCAGCACGCCCGAAAGCTCGGCATACTGCTCCATGCGGTCGAAGTCATCGTCCAGATTCAGGTCAATGATGAACTCGTAGTCGGTAAAATTGATCTCGAAGAAGGCATCGCTGTCTTCTTCAACGACGGTGGGTTGGAGCTGGTGTATGGCGTGGCCCTCGAGGGCGGCCAGTTTGGTTGAAGTTCCGAGCAATAAGGTACGCATCACGGTCGAAATAGAGCTGGCCGCCTGCGGCCAGCGGGGTGGCATGCACTGAATCCTACAGCTAAGATAGTCAATCGGCGGTCTGGTTCGTCAGGCTGCATCTGCAGGCAGGCCAACGCCCAATTTTTCCACGCTTGCCCCCAGTCTGGGAAAATAACTCTATCTTTGTTCAAATGGATTCCTTCGTATGAAATAAATCTACTCCTAAGCTATGCGCCGTTGGTACCTGATGCTGCTCCTGCCGGTGAGTGCCCTGCTGCTGGCACCCCGCCTCGAGCGCGTGGCCGAAGGCCCCCTCCCCGATGCCCTCGATTCCGTATCCAGCAGCGGCTACATCAGCCGACATATCGCCTACGAGGGCCGCTATTCCTTCCTCAATTACGACATCAACTTCTGGTCGTGGAAGGACTACGCCGCCGTATTGCCTTTCTTCAACGCACTGAAAACAACCCCCTACAACAAAGTCAAGATCGTTCACATCGGCGACTCGCACGTGCAGGCCGACATCCACACGGGCCACGCCCGCAACCGCCTGCAGGAAGTCTTCGGCGAGGGCGGCCGCGGCCTGATCTTCCCCTACTCGGCCGCGCGCACCCACCCGGGAGCCGACTACTACAGCTCGCACGGCGGCAGCTGGACTTTTGCCCGCAACGTCCAGACCAATCCCCCCATCGAACTGGGCCTCACGGGCGTAAGCATCCAGACCCGCGACCCCCACGCCTGGGTCAAAATCCTGTTCAACTCGTTTTACCGGCCGGTCGAAAACCGGGTGCTCAAAATTTTCTGCCGGCAAAGCACGGCCAGTTTCGATCTCGAAATCGAAGTCAACGGGCGGCGGCTGCCCCAAGCCGTCAGCTGCCGCGACTCGCTGCTGTCCTACGTAACAGTATACCTACCCGAAAGCCCCCGCAGCCTGGCTCTGCATGTCAAAAAGTCAGGTCCCGAACAGCATTTCTTCGAACTGCACGGCCTGAGCCTCGAAACCGAAACCAACAAAGGGCTGCTCTTCCACAGCGTGGGCATCAACGGCGCGGGGCTGGTCAGCCTGCTGCGTCAGAACCTGATGGAACGCCACCTGCGCGAAATCCGCCCCGACCTGGTCATCATCGATGTAGGAGCCAACGACTACTTCGTGGGCGGCCTCGACGAGACGGCCTACGCCCTCAACCTCGAAGAAGTAGTCGGGCGCGTGCGCCGCTCGGCTCCCAACGCCACGGTCCTGCTCACCTGCTCGCAGGACATCTACCGCTACGGGCGCACGAGCCTGCGCGACTGCCAGCGGGCCGCCCAGCTCACCCAGCGCATCGCCTACGAAAACCGCTGCGCTTTTTACGACTACTACCGCGTAGCCGGCGGACGTTTTTCCATGAAAAAATGGCGGCAATACCAGCTGGCCAAGCCCGACCTGGTGCATTTGACCTTTGAGGGCTACCGCCAGAAAGGCGACCTCTACGCCAATGCCCTGCTGGGCAGCTACCGCCTCACCCTCGACGGTCTGGCCGACCAGCCCTTCGCACCCGACACCACCCGTACCGAACGGCTGGCCCTCTACCGAATCGAAAAACCTGACGCACCGATCGCCCGACGCCTCGACGAACTGCCCGTCAGCCGCCCCCCCACCGCTGCCCCTCCCCCAGCCGAAGGCCGCCGCACCCTCTACACCATCCGCCCAGGCGACAACCTGGGCCGAATTGCCGCCCACTACGGCGTAACGGTCGCCGAACTCATGCGCTGGAATGCCCTGCCCAATACCGTCATCCGCGCAGGCGACCGCCTCGTCGTCTGGGCACGAAGCGATGCCAACGCGCCCGCCACCGCGCCCGCCAAGCCCACCCCCACGCCAACCGCCCCCAGCAAAACCAAAACCGATGCACCGCCGGCCGCAGTCAAGCCAGCCACCCCGACAGCCAAGCCCGCGACGGCCCCTACCAGCCACGTCGTAGCTTCGGGCGAAACCCTCTGGAGCATCGCCCGCAAACACAACACAAGCGTTGCCGCCATCAAGAAAGCCAACGGCCTGACCTCCGATCAGATTCGGGTAGGCCAACGCCTGCGCATCGCCCCTTGATTTGAGCGAAATTGCAGGCGTGGAAAGTCTGCGCCTTTTTGCCGAGCAGCTCCTGACTCCGGGGGCCACCGGCAACCACTTCTTTTTCAATACCCCCGCTTTCATTCTGTGTTTCACGGGATTCTATGCGATTTACCTGTTGGTGGCCCAGCACTGGGCGGGACGGGCGGCTGCGCTGGTAGGGTTCAGCTTCTTTTTTTACTGGCAGTTTGGCGGGCCGTGGGTGCTGCTGCTCACGGCCACGGCTGCTGTCGATTGGGCGGTGGCGCGGCAGCTGCCCCGGGCCAATGCGAGCTTGCGGGGGCTGCTGCTGACCCTCTCGGTGGGGATCAACCTGGGGGTGCTGGCGTGGTTCAAATACCGCGGCTTTCTGTTGGGGGGCTGGGCCGAACTGGCCGCCGGCGGCACGCCCGATGCCCTGAGGCTGCTGGCCCCTGTGGGCCTGTCGTACACGAGCTTCAAGTCGCTGAGCTATCTTTTCGATGTGCGCGACGAGACGATCGACCAGCCCGAACGCAGCTACCTGGCCTATCTGGCCTACGTCTCGTTTTTTCCCAACCTGCTGGCTGGCCCCATCCACCGTGCCGTGGACTGGCTGCCCCAGCTGCGCGAACGCTTCCAGCTGACAAGCGAACAGCTGGGGCGGGCCGTGTTCTGGTTTCTGGCAGGCCTTTTCAAAAAAACGGTCATCGCCGACCCCTTGGCCGCCGACTACCTCAACCGCATCTTCGACGCGCCCGACCGCTACAGCGGCTTCGAGGTGCTGATGGCCGCCTACGGCTACGGCGTGCATCTCTTCTGCGACTTTTCAGGCTATACCGACATGGCCCTTGCGGTGGCCCTGCTGCTGGGCTTCGATCTGGCGGCCAACTTCAACGAACCTTTCAAGGCCCGCAACGTGGGCGAATTCTGGCGGCGGTGGCACATCACCCTCTCGACCTGGTTTCAGGACTACGTCTTTACGCCCCTGAGCTACGGCTGGCGGAGCTGGGGCCGCTGGGGGGCCGTGCTGGCGGTGCTGGTTACGTTCCTGCTTTCGGGCCTCTGGCACGGGGCGGGCTGGACTTTCATCCTCTGGGGGGCCAGCCACGGGGCGGCCATCGCCTGGGAAACGGCCACGCGCGAGAGCCGCAAGAGCGTGCGTGCACGCCTCCCAGCCCGCCTTTACGACGGCCTGAGCCTGCTGCTGACCTTTCAGTTTCTGAGTCTGACCTACATCCTCTTTCGCGCCGCGAGCCTCGAGCAAACGGGTCGGCTCTATTTGCGCCTTTTGATCGACTTCGATCTGAGCCTGGCCCCAGCCTGGGCGGCGGCCTATCCGCGGGTACTGGCCCTTATCGTGCTGGGTCTGACGCTCCATTTCCTGCCCCTGCGCTGGAAACAGAACCTGGGAGCCGCTTTCGGGCGGCTGCACTGGACGCTGCAGGCAGTGGTTTGTGTGCTGGTGGTGCTGCTGGCCTATCAGGTGCAATCGGCCGAGCCGCTGCCTTTCGTCTACCTGCAGTTCTGAGATCCAATGAGGCCCGCTTCTCTTTTTCTTCTTTTTTGGAAAGCCTGTACCCAAGCACAGGATCGATGGCGGGTGCCTTTGGCCCCAACAAAAAAAGACTGGTGCGGCAGCCGACAAGGCGCAGCTTTTTTCAAACTCATCTTATAAAATTGATTTGAAAAGTGTATTTAAAATTTTTTATTTAAAAAAAACATCCCAAACTAAATATTTAGCAATATTTTATCCAGAATACTGCAAATTCTTTTCTTCAGCATTGGATGGCATCCTCAATCTGAGGAAAGGGAAACGGCGGGCGAAGGATGTACTTTCTACCCGACAGTCCAAAGCCCGCCCCGATTTGCCAATTTTGCAGCGCAATGGAGCAGGAACCGGATTTGCACCGCCCCCAGACTTTATGGCTGCTGCTGCGTCGTCGGCTGGGGCTTGTGCTGGCGTTTACGGGGCTGGCTACGGGGCTGGCGGCGGTACTGGTCTCGCCTCTATTCAAGCCCGACGAGTACCGCAGCCGCGTGGTGATGGTGGTGCCCAACCTGCGCAACGCCAAGACGCTGACCTTTCTCAAATCGGATTTTGCGGGCTACGGCGTGGCTACCGACCGCGAGTTGCGGCAGGTGCAGGCCGCTCTCGAATCGGAAGCCGCCTTCCGCTACATGGTCGAGAACTTCCGCCTGCTCGAACACTACGGCCTGCGGGGGCTGACCAACGCCCATCAACGGGAAAAAACCCTGCTGGGCTACTACCGCGACCGCGTGCACATCGATGTAGTACGGCGGGCTACGCTCAGCGTTACGGTCTACGATCGCGACCCCCAGATGGCCTCACGCCTGGCCAACGCTTTCATTACTTACGCCGACCGCTTCATCGAGACAGTAATCCGCCGCGAAAAAGGCCTCGAGGAACTTGAACAGAGCATCTATGCCCTGCGCCTGCTACGCAGCATCCAGGAAGACAGCACGGCCCTGCTGCTGCGGGGGCCCTTGCAGATGTATAATTTCGACAACCTGGCCGAAACGGTATCGAACCAGGTGGTGCAGGAACTGCTGCGCAACCCGTCGTTTGCGCAGCAGTACGACCGGCTGCAGAGTGCCGAGCAGCGGATTAAATTTCTGGAAGCCCACCTGGCCGCCATGACCTCCGAATACAACCACCGGCGTGAGAACTTGCGGATTTATCCGAGCCTGCTCAACGTGGCGGCGGCGGGGCTGCCCGCCACACTGCCTGCCCGCCCCAACCGTCCGCTCTACATCGCACTCTCGGGGCTTTCGGCCCTGCTGGCGGCTGTGGCAATGGTCTGGCTCGTCGATGGCCTGCTCTATCCGCAGCCCAGGGGCTGGGAACTCTTGCGGCTGCGCTGAGCCTCAGCGGCTG
>CALDDN010000050.1 GCA_937936615.1 uncultured Bacteroidia bacterium
CCGCCCCCTCCGATTCAGCTTTGTCGGCCTTTCGCGTTGCCAAAGTTCCTGCATTCACTCAACCTCGTTCTATTGCTTGAGTTTGATCTTTTAAAAAATTGAAAATCAATAGTTTGTCAATTCGATCTATTCCAGCGGTGAGTCGGTCGACCCTTCGAGCCAGACACGAGCTCAGACCATCGGTGCTGTCTCCAATTTTTTAAACTAATCCAACAATTTATTTCATGAATTATTTTATAAAATAAATCCCCTTTATGAAATAAATCCCCTGGCGTCGATGCCGTCCGCTCTGCAGCATCTTCGGTGTAACTTCGGGCCATGTGCGGCCTTGCAGGCTTTGCCCAACACCGACCCCGCTGGACACTCGATGACCTCGACCGCCTCTCGGCTGCGCTGGCGCACCGTGGCCCCGACGGTTCCGCCATCTGGCATGACCCCGACCTGCGCTGTGCTCTCGCGCATCGCCGTCTGGCCATTCAGGACCTAAGCCCCGCCGCCTCCCAGCCCATGTTCTCGGCCTGCGGCCGCTACCTCATCGCCTACAACGGCGAAATCTATAACGCCGCCGATCTGGCCCGCCGCTGGGGTTACAGCCCCCGCACCCGTTCCGATACCGAAATCCTCGTCGAAGGGCTGGCCCGCTTCGGAACCGACCTGCTGCCCCAGCTCAACGGCATGTTTGCCCTCGCCTGCTGGGATACACAGACCCGCAGCCTGCTGCTGGCCCGCGACCGCTTCGGCATCAAACCGCTGCTCTGGGCCGAGGCGGGCGGCGATCTGGTTTTCGCTTCCGAGCTGCAGGCCCTGCTGCGCTTGCCCCTGCCGCGCCAGCTCGACGGGCAGGCTC
The DNA here is from genome assembly GCA_937936615.1 of uncultured Bacteroidia bacterium. Classification (GTDB taxonomy): domain Bacteria; phylum Bacteroidota; class Bacteroidia; order J057; family CALDDN01; genus CALDDN01. The sequence goes on from CALDDN010000050.1 coordinate 848, forward strand.
TGGTCGATTACCTCTTTCTGGAATACATCCCTGCTCCGGCGACCATTTTCCGCGGCATCGAGCGGCTGGAGGCGGGCGGCTGGCTGCGCTGGCAGGAGGGACGCTTCGAACGGGGGCAGTTTGTGCGGCTGCGTGAGTGGGCGGCTGCCCCGCGTCCTGCGTCCGATCCCGCCGAAGCCCCCGCCCGCTTTGCTGCCGCCATTTCCCGTCACCGCCTCAGCGATGTTCCTTTGGGCTGCTTGCTCAGTGGCGGGGTCGATTCGTCGCTCGTGGCGGCGGTGGCCCGCAGCCAGCAGGATACGCTGCCCGCCTACACCCTCGGTTTCGATGTACCCCGGTACGACGAGACCGCCGCCGCCCGGGCTGTTGCCCGCCACCTGCACCTCGAACCCCACCGCTGCGCCACCCTCACGGCCGAGGCCGCCGCCACCGAGCTGGCCGACCTGGCCCGCTGGTGCAGCGAACCTTTTGCCGTGCCCTCCATTCTGCCGACCTCGGCCGTCAGCCGGCTGGCGGGGGCCGATCTGCGCGTAGTGCTCAGCGGCGAGGGGGGCGACGAGCTCTTCATGGGCTACGGCTACTACAGCTGGTACGAGCGGTTGCAGCGTCTGGCTCCGGCCGGTCGGGTGGGGCGGGTGGTGGTGTCGGCTCTGCTCACAGCAGGCGGCGGGCGGTGGCGACGGGCGGCCCGTTTGCTGGCCATGCCCGAACCGGTGCAGGGCATCGACTGGCTGCACGTCTGGTCGCAGGAGCAGGGTCAGTTCAGCGAGGCCGAAATCGGCCGGCTGCTGGGCCGGCCTGTCCGCAGCCACCGCATCCGCGAGGCCTGGGCCGGCCTGCGGCACCTGCCGCTTCACCCTTGGGAGCGCGTCGCCCTGTTCGACCTGGCGCATTACCTGCCCGACGATCTGATGTACAAGGCCGACTGTGCCAGCATGCGCTGGGGGGTCGAGGTTCGGGTGCCGATGCTCGACTTGGAGTGGGTGGACTACGTGCTGGGTCTGCCCCTGGCCCAGCGGCGTGGCTCCGGCCAGAGCAAGGTGCTGCTCAAGCGGCTGCTCGAAGGGTACCTGCCGCGTGAGCTGGTGCACCGGCCCAAGTGGGGCTTTCCGGCACCGGTCGATGTGTGGCTGGCGGGGCCTTGGGCGGGGCTGATCGATCGCTACCTGGATGCGGGGCGGCTGCAGCGGCAGGGCCTTTTCGATCCGGCGGAGGTCGCCCAGTTCGTGCAGGCTTACCGCCGTGGCGACCGTTTCCACGGCAAGCGGCTCTGGACCCTCATTTTCTTTCAGCTCTGGTGGCAGCAGTGGATGGGCTAGCCTTGCGTGGGTGGGCTGCCAATTGCCCCCAACAACGACCGCTACACCACCCCCAACCTGGGCTGGCCTTGCTGGCTGGGCTGCCAATCCCTAATTTCGTTTGGTGGATGGCTTAACGGTCGGGTACCCTGCCTGCCCCATCGATGGATGCCGATGGGTTTTCCGTAAGGGGGAAGGAGGATAGTTTTCTCTTATTTTTATTGATTGATTATTGAATGAAAATCACCAAAAAATTGGGCGAACGCCTCGAACAGCTGCTCGAGGTGATGGGCTACGAGGTTCGGCACGGACGGGGCAACTTTCGGGGCGGGGTCTGCCTGCTCGATGAACAGCGGCTGGTGGTGCTCAACCAGTATTACCCCCTGGAAAGCCGCATCCAGAGCCTGATCGACCTGGTCGTAGAGCTGCCCGCCGACGAGGCCCCCCTCTCGCCCGAGCAGCGGCAGTTCCTCGAACAGCTGCGGCAGTTCACCCCAAGCCTCCCCGCTTCCCTTGCGCGTTGAGTTTCTGGGTACGGGTACCTCGCAGGGGGTGCCGGTCATCGCCTGCGACTGTGTGGTCTGCCGCTCGACCGACCCCCGCGATCAGCGGCTGCGCTGCTCGGTGCTCATCGAACACCGCGGGCGGGTAATTGTCATCGACACCGGCCCCGATTTCCGTACCCAGATGCTGCGGGCACGGGTGCGGCACCTCGATGCCGTGCTCTACACCCACCGCCACAAAGACCATGTGGCGGGCCTCGACGACATCCGCAGCTTCAACTTCCGGCAGCGGCAGCCCATGCCCCTGTTTGGCGATGTGGACACACTGGCAGCCATCCGCCAGGAATTCTCCTATATCTTCAGTGGCGAACAGTACCCGGGCATTCCGCAGGTGGAGCTTTACCCGATCGACGACCAGCCTTTCGAACTGTTCGATTTCGAGGTCATCCCCATTCCGGTGCTTCACTACCGCATGCCGGTGCTGGGCTTCCGGATCGATAATTTTGCCTACGTAACCGATGCCAACTACATCCCGCCCGAATCGATGCGCCGCCTCGAAGGGGTCGAGGTGCTGGTACTTAACGCCTTGCGGCACGAGCCGCACCTCTCGCATTTCACGCTGGCCGAGGCGCAGGCTATCGTGCAGTTCCTCCAGCCCCGTGCTGCCTATTTTACGCACATCAGCCACCTGCTGGGCCTACACGAAGCCACCGAGGCCCACTTACATGCGAACGAATCGCTCGCTTACGACGGCTTAATTATCGAAATCTGAGGTCGTAAAGGGGGATACGGCACGGTTTTTTAGGGAATGTGAGCAAATTAAAAGTTATATACCGGATTGCCTCGTTTGGCTCGATCCTCACACAATGCCTCAACCTGAAAAAAACCGCCCTATGAAGCATCTGCCCCGCCTCTTGGGTCAGCTGGTGCTCGTGCTGACCCTCTGGGTGGCCACGGCCCATACCACGGCCCACCGCCAGACTTTTCATTTCACCGGCAAGATCGTCAAGATGCACGATGCGGACATCATGACCATCCGCGATGACAAGCAAATCGAGTTCCTGATCCGCCTCAAGTGGATCGACTGCCCCGACAGCGGCCAGCCCTTCTACAACGATGCCAAAGACATGGTTACGGGCTACTGCCTGAACAAAGACCTGGTTGTGAAATGCGACAGCCACGACCTGCATGGCCGCACCTTTGCCGAAGTCTTCCTGCCCGACGGACGCAGCCTCAACCGCGAACTCGTCAAGTTCGGTTATGCCTGGCACTGGAAACGCTATTCCGACGACAAAGATTACGCCGACCTCGAAGCCAAAGCCCGCATGCAGGGCCGCGGCCTCTGGCAGTATGACAACCCCGTGCCACCCTGGGTCTATCGCCGCGACGATACCGTCAAGGCTTTCAACCCGCGCAGCACCTTCGTCGTGTCGACCGAACCCAAAAAACGCGAGTGGGTGAGCATCGGTACGGGCCGTCAGAGTGCGCCCGAACTGAGTGCCGCCAGCAAAACAACCGATGTGTTCATCTGCAAGGAGGGCGGCGGCAACCTCTATCACCGCATCAGCTACTGCAAGGAGCTGGGCAAGTGCGAGGGCACCTCGGGCATGGCTAAAACCTCGCATTACAACGCTGTCAAGCTTTACGGCCGCCGCGCCTGCGCGGCCTGCTACTGATGCCTGCTCCCGAACCTCAGAATCTGGAGGAATTCTGCCTCCGCAAAAAAATCAATCCTGTCCGCTTCCGCGCCGAAGCAGGTGGCCAGTGGCTGCGTCTCGAAGCCGAGTTTGCCGCCTTAGGCTACGCAGGCTTCGACCAGCGCAAAAAGTTTCTGATCAACGAATGGCGGCTGCGCTACCCCCCCGAGCCGGTACCCGATTCGAAAGCAGCTGAAAGTCAATAGACGAGCGGCGGAACGACGCGGGCGTGCCACCATTCGCGCACCTGCTTGCACAGACCGCTGGTGCCGAATTTGACTTCCATTACGCCGTTGACTTCCATCGGCTCACCCGTGCCGACGAGGGTGTAGTACACCTGCCAGTAGACGACCGCCATCAGGCTCCGGGTCTCAAAGATTTGGTAATGGAACTGGATGTTGGATTGGATTTGCGGGATTTGCGCCCAGTAGGCGTAAATGGCGTCCTTGCCTTCGAGGGGCAGGTCGAAAGGTGAGGGGAAGAAGGCGCATTCGTCCTCGAAGAGGGTCACGGCGGCGACTGGGTCGGCATTCTGCCAGCTTTGGCCGAAGGCCGCCAGCCATTCTTCCAGGTGGGCTTTGCTTAATTTTTTCATGATTTCCACTCCTTGGCCACAAAGTAAATCAAGTCAATGCGGAAAAAAAAAACGCTGCCCGACACGGGGTTGACTTGGTGGATAACCTCCGGTGTTACTGCTGTCGGGCTTTTCGGGAGGTCAGGCCGGCGGGTGGTGGGGCGACCATTCCAGCCGCATGACAAACTCTTTGCCGTCGACATCCTGCAGGCGGCGGAAGCCCGCCTGAAAAAACAGGTGTTCGGCTTCCAGATTTTTGCGGGCCACGCTCGTACGGATTTCGTTCACGCCTTTGCGCTGCTTGAGCAGCTCGATGGCTTTCCGCAAGGCGATGGGGCCATAGCCGCGGCCCTGGTAAAACTGGTCGATCATGATGCGCGTGATCCAGTAGACCCCCGAAAAGCGCACGATCAGCAGAAATCCCACCGGTTCCTCGTCGTGAACGATGAGGAAGGGTTCCGAATCCTCGAAGCGCGACTGGGCGATCGAATAGAGGTTCGAGGGAATGAATTGTTGCTGCTCTTCGGTGACGGAGAGGCGGATGGCCGCTTCCCAGTTGTAACGGGTCAGGGGTTCGAGACGAATCATGACCGCAAATTAAGCGAGTCCGCCCGCCAGAACGCCCACCAGCTGGCGGGCCGCTGCCGCGATGGCGGGCGCATCGTAGCCGCATTCGGCGTAGAGTTCGGCCTGCGTGCCGTGCTGGACGACGCGGTCAGGAATGCCCAGGCGGCGCAGCTGGATGGCATAGCCGTGGTCGAGGGCGAATTCGGCTACCGCCGAGCCAAAGCCCCCGGGCAGGCAGCCATCCTCGACGGTAACGATGCGGCTGCAGCGGCTCAGTACGCCATGCAACAATTCCTCGTCCAGCGGTTTGATGAAACGCAGGTCCCAGTGACCTGCGTCGAGGCCCTCGGCCCGCAGCTGGCTCACCGCCTGAGCCGCCAGGTTGCCGATGTGGCCCACCGAGAGTATGGCAACCTCGTAGCCTTCGGTCAGGCAGCGGCCGCGCCCGATTTCGACCGCTTCGAAGGGCGTGCGCCACTCGAGCATTACCCCTTGGCCGCGGGGGTAGCGGATGGCCATGGGATGTTGCACGGCATCGGTCTGGGCGGTGTACATCAGGTCGCGCAGCTCCTGTTCGTTGAGGGGCGCGGCTACGATCATGTTGGGGATGGCCCGCAGGTAGGCCAGGTCGTAGCAGCCGTGGTGGGTGGGGCCGTCGGCTCCGACGAGGCCTGCGCGGTCGAGGCAGAAGATGACTTTCAGGTCTTGGATGGCCACGTCGTGGATGAGCTGGTCGTAGCCCCGCTGCAGGAAAGTGGAGTAGATGCAGCAGTAGGGGAGCAGGCCTTGGGTGGCCAGACCCGCTGAGAAGGTAACGGCGTGCTGTTCGGCGATGCCCACATCGATGCAGCGTTCGGGCATGAGCCGGTGCATGGGCACGAGGCCCGAACCCGAGAGCATGGCCGGGGTAATGGCCACGATGCGGGGATTGAGGTGGGCCAGTTCGATGAGCGTTTCGCCGGCCACATCCTGATACTTGGGGGGGGCGGCTGCTGTGGGTTTGGACGATTTGAGGGCTGCGCCTGTCAGCGCGTCGAAGTTGAAGCTGGGGGCGTGCCACTTGGTCTGGTCGGCTTCGGCGGGAGCGAAGCCCTTGCCCTTGACGGTTACGCAGTGCAGGAGCTTGGGACCGGGCAGGTCGCGCAGGTCGCGCAGCAGGCGCACGAGGTGGTTGACGTCGTGGCCGTCGACGGGGCCAAAGTAGCGGAAGCCCAGGGCTTCGAATAGGCCTCCGGGCTTCGAATAGGCCAGCAGCGCGTCCTCGAGTTTGGCGGCCAGGTGGCGGGCTGTTTCGCCGATGCTGTTGAGGCGGCCCAGCAGGTTCCACAGCTCCTTGCGCAGCCGGTTGTAGGTGTGCGAGCTGGTGATGTCGGTCAGGTATTCGTTGAGGGCACCGACGTTCGAGTCGATGGACATGCAGTTGTCGTTGAGTACCACGAGCAGGTCGCTCTTCATGGACCCGGCGTGGTTAAGCCCTTCGAAGGCCATGCCGCCCGTCATGGCCCCGTCGCCGATGACGGCCACGACTTTGCGCTCGGTCTGGCCCAGCTGGCGGATGGCCTCGGCCATGCCTGTAGCCGCGGAGATCGAAGTCGAGCTGTGGCCCACCCCGAAGGTGTCGTATTCTGATTCGGTCCGCTTGGGAAAGCCGGCAATCCCTTTGTACAGGCGGTTGGTATGGAAATTGGCCCGCCGGCCTGTGATGAGCTTGTGGCCATAGGCTTGGTGGCCTACATCCCAGACCAGCTGGTCGGCTGGGGTCTGGTAGACGTAGTGCAGGGCTGTGGTCAGCTCGACCACGCCGAGGCTGGCTGCAAAGTGTCCGCCGTAGATGGCGCAGTGTTCGATGATGTAGCGCCGCAGGTCGGCACAGAAATCAGCCAGCCGCTCTTCGGGGATGCGCCGCAGGTCGGCCGGGTAGTTGACGGAGGCCAGCAGCTCTCCGGGGACGATTTCGTTTTTCATTCGACAGGCCCATGCGGGGGCAGGATGGCAAAAGACGCAATTTTGGGGTAAAAGCAGAACAACGCCTGCCCGCCGATAATTCATATATGCCCCCTCTGGGGGCGGCTGCCAAACCGGTTTTTCCTTTGCTCGATCCGCTCTGCATCCGGCCGGCTCTGCGATTTATTTTTTTATTTTTTATTTTAATTTACATTAAAACTTTTATTTTTATAAAAAGATAAATAATAAAACTATAAATCCTGATCTCATGTCAATCGAACAGACTCCCTCCCGAATGGAACGGTGGCCCCTGCCGGCCCGTTCGTGCAGCGAGCTGCACAACAGCCGCCATTGTGCCGCCGACCTGCCCTATTACCAGCCCGTGCGGGCCGACGAGGACCTGGCCTGCGACGACAGCCGCCTGCGCTTCCGCTACCGCATCGAAGAAACCCGCTGGGCTTATGGCAGTTTCGGCTTCTTCAGTCCCGCCTGCGGCCTCGACCTGCGTACCCTCCTCGATGGCGAGGGCCGTACCCCTGTCCAGTTGGCCGAGGCCTATGTCGGCTGGCTGGCGGGTCTGGCCATTCCGGGCTTGGGGGTGCGCCGCGTGGGAGCCGAAATCGAGATTGAACTGCCGTCGGCCCTCACGCCTTGCGGCTGCGAGCTGCGCTTTGCCGTGGCCGACGATGTGGCTTTCGGGCAGGTGCTCGAACAGCCGCGCTGCTGCGAGCGGCCCGGTACCGATCCGCCCTGTGCCGACCCGCCCGAATACGCGAGCTTCATCTTCCGTATCCTCGATGACCCGACCTATGTTTACGGCAATCCTGCCCACGACCTGGGTTTCTGGCCCACGATCGAAGGCGATAGCTGTGCTCGTTACGGGGCCGCTTTCCTCGATCCCCACATGCGCATGAGTCATGCCACCGGTTTTCGCGACTATTTGATCAAAGCGCATTACCACCTGCAGCGGCTGCTGGGGGCGGCCTGGGGTCGAACCCTCGTCTGGCTCGATGCCGATACGGGGACTTTTACGCTGCAGATCGACCGTGCCCACTTCGCGGCCAGCGGCTACCGGCTCTGCGACCTCGAGTTCAAGCTCTGCGTTTTTCGCACCGGAGTGCCCGAGCTGCAATACCAGATTGTTGAACAGACGCGCTGCTGCGACGGCCCTTCAACTCCCTGCGACGACCCGCCCGGCTTCGTGAGCTTTGAAATCGAGCTGCATGACGACCCGGGCTACGTCTTTGGCAATCCCAGCTACGATGTGGTCTACAACCTGGACTACAGCAATTCCACCTGCCCAGGGGCCTATGCCATGTCGCATCCGGCCTTCCGGCTTTCGGCTGCGGCCAACTTCGAACAGTTTGTCAGCCAGAGTTTGGGCCTGTTGCAGGGCTTTTTCAGCGGCTTTGGCCAGTCGTGGGCCGAGCGCGTGTCCGGAACGGGCCGGCTCATTGTCTACCTCGACCGCGCGTTTTACCAGCAACAACAGGGCTTCGACCCCTGCACCCGCAACTGGATGATCTGCCAGTACAGCAACGTGGACGGGACGGCTCTGCGCCCGCCCCGCATCCACGCCGAAGTCCGCCGCCAGCCCCGCTGCTGCCTGCCCGATCTGGATTGCGCCGACTTGGCTCCTGCGCCTGCCCCCGAGTTCCTCGACCTGAGCTGGCGGCTGCCCGACCGGCGCAACAGTCCGGGGGCCATGGTCTGGGGCTGGTGGCTGGGCGGCCCTGCGCCCGATCGCTGGCTGGTGCGGGCCGAGCTGCTCGATGCCTGCTGTCAGGTGGTTGACTACCCGGCCGAGCGTTTCATCGTGGGGGCCTGGGTGGGTCTCGAGGCGGACGGGGCGGCGCGTCAGGCTCTGCGTATCGACCCGCGTCGCATTCCGCACGACTGCTTTGCCCTGCGCCTCACCCTCAACGATCCCTGTGGCGAGATCGGTTTTTATACCGAACCCTGGCGCAAAACTAGTTGCGAGCCGACCCTGCGCATCGAAGCGGAGGGCTGGGCGGGTCTGGTCTGCAACACCGGCTCCGCCGAGGGGCGACCGCCTTACCTGCTGGGCGACTGGTTCGCGCCGGTGGGGGCGTTGCGCTTGCCCGCTACCCTCGACTGGGTGGGCGTCGAACGCGAGGACGAGGAAGCGGGCGGACGGACGGTTGCCGTGCGGCGGTTTGAGGTCTGGCGGCTGCGTTCGGGTCTGGTGCCGCCTTACGTAGTCGAGCAGCTCGAGGAGCTGCTGCCGGCCGCTCGCTGGTGGATCGATGGACGGGCCTACGAGCCGCCCGCCCGCCTGACGCGCAACCGGAGCCGCGGTCGGATGTGGGTCTTGGATGTGGAGCTGAGGCGGCCGGTCGGCTAGGCTGTGCGGTGTTTGTGTGATTGATGTAATAAAAGGTAGTTATGTCTGTTTAATGTAATCTTCATTCCGGACTGCGGAACTGTGATCAATTTAGTTTTGACGTGGATTGGTTGTCTAAGAGAATAAAAAGTATTTAAATTTATTTATGGTTCGATTGATGCCACAGGTTAATTTGGTCGGTCTGGATATTGTCCATGAATTCAATTGCTTTATGGTGCGATTAATACATTTTCGCTTTGAGCAATGGTCAACATGACTTGCAAATTCAATTCCTTTATGGTGCGATTAATACCCACTTACGCATATGGCCATTAAACTGCCTTCCAAGCATTTCAATTCCTTTATGGTGCGATTAATAC
>CALDDN010000051.1 GCA_937936615.1 uncultured Bacteroidia bacterium
AATCAAAAAGCCTTCGGTACCGAAGGCTTGGAAGTTGGGATGCGCAGAAGATAAGCCGGCGGTCAGTTGTCGCGGGGCGATTCGAGCGTATCGGTCGGACCCGTTACGCGGTCGCCCGGCTCGCGGGTACGCAGCGGCTTAGTAGGCACCGTGAAGTAGTAGTCCACCTGGTCGAGGTTGTTGCGCGGATAGCCGGCGCAGTCGACATCGCTCTTGTACTGAAGGATGTAATGCTGCCTCAGGGGAACGGGACGAAATTTCATCGATCCCAGCACAAAAGGCGTTACCTGCTCTACTTTTTCGTTATTGGCACTGAAGATGCGGAAAGCTGAAATGCTGCCATCCGGTTCGAGCGTCAGTTCCGAGGTTACATTGACCACCCCACAGATGCCCAGCTTGCGGTACATCGTTTTGATGAAGACCCCCAGACCGGCCCGCCCGTCGACGAATTCCGGGGCCTTGAACCGGGGGCCTTGTTCGTTGAGGATGGTTCCGATGTGCGAGGAATCGGGTCTGAGGTCGCCACGGCTCACATATTTGGGCTTGGGCAGCTCTTTGGGCTGCAGCTTCTGCAGCAGCGAGGAATCACGCAGGGCGGCCGAGCTTTCTTTTCCGGCCTGTGTGGCCAGCGGAATTGTATTGCTCGGGGCGGGTTTAGGGTCGGTGGCTCGGGGCTGCGACCCGCCGGCAATGGGCTGGGTGCGGGTGCCGCCACCTTCGGCTGGCTCACTGGCCTGGGGCTGCGTACCGGCCTGGGGGCTGCTGCCAGCGGCTTCACCGCAGGGTTTGAAACCCGGTGGGGGATTCAGGGCCGCGTAGTTATTGTCTTTTTGCGGGTTGCAGGCGATGTCGATTTTAACCGGAAAGATGGCCGGTCGGGGTTTGCTCGGGTCTTCGACAATCCACTTGACGTAGCGCAGCAAATCCTCGATCGATTTTTTCATGCACTCGTTTTTTCCGCTCAAGGCTCGAACGGAGGTAACGCAGCCCTCGCCGTCGAATTTGACCTGCAGATAGACGTTATCCTGACCACAGCAGGCGGTCTGGGTTTCGAGTGCCGATACGAGGTAGGATTCGACGGTAGTTTTGCCGTCGCTGAAGACGCGGGTATTGGGGTCGGCTACCACTTTCGTTACATCGAAGCCGCTCTGGGCAAGTGCCTGCTGCCAACCGGACTGGAACAGCCCGAGGCCCAGGCAGGCCAGCAGCCCGTAGATTATCCTCTGCTTCATGCGTACGACTGGGTTAACAGCACAAATCTAAGTTATTTTCGCCCACTGCAGCAATTCCCGCCATTTTTGGGCCAAAATCCATCGCTCAGGCCACGGCCAAAAAGCGTTCGGCTTGGTCTGCGGGAATTTCGCGGCCCTCCAGCCCCTCGAGGTAATCCAGCACTTCGAGAATGGGGGGCAGCTCGTTGGCTGTTACGAGCAGGGTGCGCAGGGGCTTGAAGTGGGCCACACCCTTGAAGTAGTTGGCGTAGTGCCGCCGCATTTCCAGCAGACCGGTACGCTCGCCCTTCCATTCGACGGAGTGGAGCAGGTGCTGGCGGCAAACCCGTGCCCGTTCAGCCAGACTTGGCTCGGCCAGCAGCTCGCCTGTGGCGAAGTAGTGCTTGATCTGGGCAAAAATCCACGGATTGCCAATCGTTGCCCGCCCGATCATCAGGCCATCGACCCCGTACCGCTGGCGGTAATCGAGGGCTTTCTGGGGGCTGTCGATGTCGCCATTGCCAAAGATGGGAATAACGATATCGGGATGATCTTTGACTTTGCGAATCCACGACCAGTCGGCCTCCCCCTTGTACATCTGCTTGCGGGTGCGGGCATGGATGCTCAGGGCCTCAATACCCGCATCCTGGAGGCGCAGGGCCACTTCAACGATGTTGATCGACTGCTCGTCCCAGCCGAGGCGGGTTTTGACGGTTACGGGCAGCCGGGTGCTTTCGACGATGGCCCGGGTGAGCCGCTGCATCTTGTCGGGGTCGCGCAGGATGGCTGCGCCCGAGCCTTTGCATACAACCTTGTGGACGGGGCAGCCGTAGTTGATGTCCAGCAGGTCGGGCTGCACGCGTTCGACCACGGCGGCGGCTTCGCGCATCGTGTCGAGGTCTTCGCCAAAAATCTGCACGCCGATGGGCCGCTCGTATTCAAAGATGTCCAGCTTCTGCAGGCTTTTGGCTGCATCGCGGATCAACCCCTCGGACGAGATGAACTCCGTATAGAGCAGGTCGGCTCCCTGAGCTTTGCAAACAGCTCGAAACGGCGGATCGCTCACATCCTCCATCGGGGCGAGCAGCAGCGGGAAGTCCCCCACGGCAACATTTCCTATTCTTATCACGGACTGAATGACGTTTACGGCTGTGTTTTGGCTGTAAATTTACCGCTTTCCGCTCGAAGCTGTGGGCTTCTCTTCGTACTACCCGCCTCACTCCCTGTTCTACCGGCTGGGCTTTCCTCCCGTTCAGGTGGCGTTCATGGCTCTGATGCTCTCGATGGGGGCGCAAATCCTGCTGCCGGTCGGCTTTACGGCTCTTTTCGACGCGGTCTCGGGTCAGGATTTGACCGAATCGGCCCAGTCTCCCGAAACCCTTTCCGACACCGAGGCTACGGCCTACAAGCTCATGATTGTGCTGACGCAGGCACTGGGCATCGGGCTGGTGGGCTGGCTCTTTGCGGCGGGCAGCGGCCACCTGCTGGGCGAGCTGCGGCTGGTGCGGCGGCCGCCGCGGCGGCTGCTCTTCCTTTCAGCGGGCGCGATGCTGGCGGCCCTGCCCTTTATCCAGTACACCGTCATTTCGCCCGAGAACTTCAGCCTGCCCGATGGCTTCGAGGCCCTGGAAGAAGCCTTGCGCCAGATCGAAACCCGCAACGACGAAATGATGAGACGCCTGCTCAGCGAGCAGCTGCCGCTCAACCTGCTGGTGGTGGCCGTCACGCCCGCCCTCATGGAGGAGGTGCTGTTTCGGGGCCTGATCCAGAGCAGCCTCATGCGGGGCCGCTCGGTTCACGTAGCCATTTTTGTGACGGGGGTGTTGTTCAGTGCCATTCACCTGCAGGTATTCGGGTTTGTGGGCCGGGCCTTGCTGGGCATCGGGTTTGGCTACCTGTGCTGGTGGAGCGGGAGCCTCTGGCCGGCGGTGGTGGCGCACTTCACCAATAACGCCGTTGGTGTGCTGACTGCCTGGATCCTGGCCAATGAAGACGAAACGGTCGACCTCATGGCCGCCGGTGGTGGGGTTTCGTTCGGTCTGGCTCTGGCCTCGCTGGTGCTGACGCTGATCCTCATGAACCGCTTTCGCCGCTGGGCGGCAGCCCAATATCCTCCGCCCTACTGATCATGACCGCCCATCCCGCCTCATCGGGCCGCTGGGCCAGACGGTCGAACCTGCAGAGCCGGGTCTTCACCGGCATTCTGGGCGGGCTTTTTGCGCTGGGGGCCGTCTGGTACAGCTCGTGGACCTTCCTGCTGAGCTGTGCGCTGGTTTCGATTCTGGCTCTGGCCGAGTTCTACCGCCTCATCAACTGCGACCTGCGCCGGGCCGAGACGGTGGTCATGTTCGGTTTTGCCATTTTCATCTGGTTTGCTGTGGCGGGCACCCTCGAAGTGGGCTACGTCTCGTTCCGCTACATCGGCGTAGCCCTGCTCACACTACCCACCATAGGTATTATATTATTGTACCAGAAACGCGAGACCACCGCCGTCATCACGCTCTCGTACCTCATTTTCAGCCAGGTCTATATTCTGCTGCCCTTCATTCTGTTCTACATCAGTTCCTTTGGCATCCGTTACGACGGCCAGTACGATTTCCGTCTGCCACTGGGCATTCTGTTTCTGCACTGGCAGGCCGACTCGATGGCCTATTTTACCGGACGGTTCATGGGGCGGCGGACGCTCTTTCCACGCATCAGCCCCCGTAAGACGTGGGAAGGCTTTGCAGGCGGCATTGTGGGCAACCTACTGCTGGGCTGGCTTCTTGAGTTCGTCTGGCCTACCGATCAGTTCAACTGGATTCTGGTCGGGCAGGTGATCGCCGTAATGGGGTTGTTTGGCGACCTCGTCGAATCGATGATCAAACGCAACCTCGATGTCAAGGATTCGGGCGGGCTGCTGCCCGGCCACGGGGGCCTGCTCGACCGCTTCGATGGCTTTTTCTTCGCCATGCCTTCGGTCTTTGTAGTGCAGCTCCTGCTCTAGGCTGCATCCGGTTCAGCCCCTTGCTCGATTTGACTTGCTGCAACCGCGCAGAACCAAGCGGGCCGAAAAGAAGCCCTCGGTTCAGTACCTGCCCCAGAAGCCCTGAACGTCCCGTTGCCGCTCAAAGCATCAATTAATGGATATAAAAAACTTTTTTATACTAAAAAATAGTAAAAAAATTTTATTCTTCAAAACTTATACTATCAAACCGACCGACTCCAGGGGAACCTGTGCTGCTGTCGAACAGGTGGAAGCAATACAGGAAAAGGAGTTCCCGCGCGGGAAGCGTGCGGCAGCGACAGCAGCCCCAATCGGCTTGCTTGGTTTTCCCCGGATTCTGCCAGCCCTGCAAATGCGACCTGTCGGCAAGATGGCAACCCCAGGCCCAATTTGCCGCAAAGCTTTTGGCTAATTTGGAGGCCCAAACCGAACGTTTGCCGTGATGCCGCTGGGCCGCTGGGCCAACCGACTGCTGCGACCGCCCGGGTGGTGGCGCAAGCTCGATTTCTACCTCTTCGGACGGCACCGCTTTGGCCGCTACCGTCGTGTGCTGGCCTATGGTTTGCTGCTGGCTGGACTGGCCGTGCTGGGCCTGCTGGGGGTGGGCTGGCTCCTGCTGCCCGATACAACGGTACTCGTGCGTTCGGATGCCCGCCAGCCCTCGGTCGTGATCTCGCTCGACAATCAGGAGCTGGGCCGTTTTGTCGATCCGCTGCTGCCCAGGCCGGTGCGCCCCGATCAGGTGCCGCCAGTCCTCAAGCTGGCCGTCGTCGAGATGGAAGACCCCCAGTTTTATCGGCATGCCGGCTGGGTCAAACGGTTGGGATCGACTTTGACCATCCGACTGGCCCGCCACCTCTACGATGAACAGGAGGGTATGGAGCGCGGATACATCCGCCGAATGCGTGAGCTGCTCGCCGCGCTGGTCCTCGAACGCCAGCTGACCAAAGACGAAATCCTGACCCAGTACCTGAACTTTGCTGAATTTGGCGGAAATATCCGCGGCATCGAAAACGCAGCCCGCAAATATTTTGGCAAATCGACGGCCACGCTCGATGCAGCCGAATGCGCGTTGCTGGCCGGCATGCTGCGGGCACCCACGGCCTACCACCCCCGCCTCAACCCCAAACGGTCGATCGAACGGCGCAACCAAGTGCTCGACCGGCTGACCGATCGCGGTGTGCTCACGCCTGCGGAATATGCCGAGCTTATCCACGAGCCGCTCGTACTGGCCCCGCTCCAGCCCGATACCCTCGACCCGGGGCTGGCCCCCTACTACCTGCAGCACCTCAAGGAAAGCCTCAGGCCCTGGCTGGCCGAGCGCAAACTCGACCTGACGACGGCTGGTCTGCGCATCTACGTGAGCCTCGATACCCGCCTGCAGCGGCACGCGGAAGCTGCCGTGGCCCGCCACCTGCGCCAGCACCAAAAGCGCATGGACGAATACATCAAAAACACGAACTACTTCCGGCGGCGACGCAGCATCATCCAGCGGGCACTCAAACAAAGCGACCGCTACCGCTGGTACAAGTCCCGTTCGCTGGGTGAAGTCGCCATTCAGGACTCATTCAAGCGCAGGCGATCCATGCGGATTTTCGCCTGGAACCCAGCGGGCTATATCGATACGGTCATGACCCCGCTCGACTCGCTCAAGTACTACGCCAGCCTGCTCGAAACAGGCCTCATGACCCTCGATCCGCATTCGGGCGACGTGCTGGCCTGGGTAGGAGGCATCAGCCATGACTTTTTCAAGTACGACCACGTAATGCAAGGCAAGCGGCAAGTAGGTTCGACGTTCAAACCTTTCGTCTATGCGGCAGCCTTCGAAAACGGCTACGAGGTCTGCCACCAGCTGCTCAACCAGCCCCCCGAAATCCCAACTCCTGAGGGCGACTTCTGGCGGCCCCAGAACGCCGACCACGACTACGGCGGGCTGGTGAGCCTGCGCTACGGCCTCGTGCATTCGATCAACGTGGTTACGGCCCGACTCTGCCACGAAGTGGGACCGGCGTCGGTGGTCGAGGTAGCCCAGCGCATGGGCATCCGCTCGGAGCTGAAACCCGTACCGGCTGTTTCGCTGGGCACTTTCGATCTGACGGTCGCCGAACTGACGCAGGCCTATGCACCCATCGTCAACGGCGGCAGACAACCGGGGCTGCGCCTGGTGCTGCGCATCGAAGACAGCAAAAGCCGCATCCTCGAGGATTTTACCGCCCGCCAGCAGGCCACGCAGGCCATCAAGCCACACACTGCCTACACGATGGTCGAACTGCTGCGGGCCGTCGCCACCAACGGTACGGCCGCCAACGTGCGCTACCTCGGCGGCCTGCCCTGGTACATGGACCTGGGCGGCAAAACGGGCACCACCCAGAACAGTGCCGACGGCTGGTACGTGGGCTTCACGCCGCATCTGGTTACGGGCATCTGGGTGGGCTGCAGCGACCGCAACGTCAACTTCGGCCACGCAGCCTACGGCCGTGGCTCCCAGATGGCCATGCCCATCTGGTCGTATTACATGGCCAGTGTCTACAAAGACAAAAAGCTGGGCTACAACGACAAAGACCGCATCGCAAAGCCTCCCGATTACCGGATGCAGACCTACTGCCCAAGCGACCCCCTCAAACGCAAGACCGAGGAGGAAGCCCCCAGCGACAGCACCGAAGTCGAAGCCGAAACCCCGACCGCTGACGACTCCAGTACCGACAATGACGAGAGCCAGTCGCTCTTCGATTGATTTTCAGAGCGAAAAGCAACACAGCCGGTGCCCCAGCCGCTTGACCCTTCAAAAAAAGGCCTGCCTCGGTTGGGAAGAGGAAAGGTTTTCCCAAACCGTTCCCTTCGAGGCAATCGACGGCCCATACCAGACCAACAGCCGTAACTCAACCCAGGGCATCCAGACCCCAGCCGGGCCAGCAGCCAGTTGACTCGCACCCTGCCTCGGTTTGAATCCATTTCGTCATTCGGCAACAAAGCCAGTTCTGCCAGTTGGGTTTGAAGCCCGAACGATTGCTTAACTTACTTAATTTGTCAGACCCCGAACTTAAGGGTCCTGTATGCCTGTATTGATTTGCCTGTTTTGGCTTGTTCTGGCAGGGCTGCCGGCACTGGCCGAAAGCCCCCTCGATTCGATCCGCCAGCGCATCGCCCGTGCCAGCAGCGACAGCTCGCGGGGACGTGAGTGCTGCCAGCTGGCCAACTACTACCGGCACGCAGGACAGCCCGACAGTGCCCGAGCCGCCGCGCAGCGCGGCCTCGCGCTGACGCGCCGGGCCGCCGATGTCCTGGGGCAGGCCCGCTGCCTGCTTTCCAGCGGTTTTGTGGACAAAGACCAGGGCGACTACGCCGCAGCCCGGGAGGCATACCTGCAGGCTCTGCAGCTGGCCCGCCAGCACGGATTCGAAGTGATCGAAGCCGCGAGCTACAACAACCTGGGCAATATCTACGAGGAACAGGGCCAGCTCGATTCCGCCGAGGCCGTCTACCGCAAAGCTCTGGATATGTACAGACGCAAGGGCGAAAGCCGGAACATCGCCATCTGTCTGGGCAACCTGGCGGTCATTTTTGAATCGCGAGGTCAGTATGCCAAAGCCATCGACTACTATCTCCAGGCCCTGCGCATCAACCGCCAGCTCGGCGATCGGATAGGCGAGGCCATCACCCTGCTCAACATCGGTGTGCTGTTTACGAGACAAAAGGAGTACGATAAAGCCCGTAAGTACTTTGAGAAAAGCCTTGTCCTATTCAAAGAGACTGGAAACGAGCTGGGAAGGAGTTACTGTGTCTCGAACCTGGGCAGCATCAGCCTCGATCTGGGCGACTACAAGACGGCCGAAGCGAACTTCAAGGAGGCACTCGAGCTTAACCGGCGGATGGGTAACCGCGCGGGAGAGGCCACCGAACTGGGCAACCTGGCCAGAATTGCCACGCAGAAAAAGAACTGGCCCCAGGCCATGGAATACTATCGGCAAAGCCTGGAACTGCGCCGCGAACTAGGCGACCCGGCAGGCCAGTCGATATCTCTCGGAGGAATGGCTGCCATCGAACTGCTGCGCCACAACTATGCCGCAGCACGCCGCCTGGCTCGCGAAAGCCTCGAACTGGGACGGCAGGCCGATGCCCTCGAAGCCCAGAAAGCCGCTGCCCAGCACCTCTGTTCGGCCGATTCGGCCCTGGGCAACTGGCGGGATGCTTTCGAAGCCCTGCTGCTCTTCAAAACCCTGTCCGACTCGGCGCGCAACGAGGAAAAAGCCCGGGAGGTGGGCCGCCTCGAAGCCCAGTACGAGTACGAACAGGAGACCAAAGCCCTGCAGCTCAAGCATATGCAGGAACAGCGGCTGGCCCGCCTGCAGACCCGCTGGATAGCCGGCAGCGCATCGGGAGCCTTGCTGCTGGTGGGCATCATCGCCTTTACCCTCTTCCGGGGGCGAAAGCGCGAGCGGCAGGCCAACCATGCGCTGCGTGCCCTCAACGAAGCGGTCAGCCAGCAGAAAGCCGAAATCGAAGCCATCAACGCCGAGCTGCTGTGCACCCTCGATGAAATCCAGCGGCAGAAAGAACTGCTGACCGAGC
>CALDDN010000052.1 GCA_937936615.1 uncultured Bacteroidia bacterium
CAGTGGTTGCAGCTGAAAACGATAATGGCCCCTTTGCTGTCCTTGAAGTCGGCCAGCGAGACCATTTTGCCATCCACGTTCTTGAGCTTGAAGTCTTCGACCGTGTCGCCCAGGCCATAGCCTTTTTTATCGGCGGGTGCAAAAGCCTGCAGCAGGCCCAGCCCAGCCATTGCCAGCAATATAAGGGTGAATTTCATAGCGTATATGGGTTCAAGCGGATTCGCAATGGTGTAATTACTTTTGATCCAAGTGGGGTTTCACAAATTGGACGAGGCTCTCGTAGGTGAACTCGCCGGCATGAAAGGCGACGTACCGTCCGCCCGGGGCCACGAGCAGCGTTGCCGGAATGGCTCCCGACCAGCCCGGGTCGATCCGGTCGATGAAACTGTTGGCGTTGCTTTCGTTGATGCAGATGACTTCCGATTCCAGCCCGCGCTCGCGCACGAAGTTGCGTACGCGCTTCTCGAAGTCCTCAGGAAAGTCGACCGAGAGCAGCAGTACATCGACCCCTTGGGGGGCGTATTCAGCCCGCAGCTTCTCGAAGTAGGGCAATTCTTTGACGCAGGGCTTGCACCAGGTGGCCCAGAAGTTGACGACCAGAAAACGCCTTTCGTTGGGGTCACGCAGCCGGGCTTCGATCTGGTCGAAGCGCAGAATCTGTACCTCGCGCTGGGCAAAAGCTTGAGTAGCCATCAGCAGAAAAACAAAAACCCACAGCCCGTTCATGTGCCTAATCTATGCAAAAACGCCTAAAGCTGGCGAAAGGTTTGCCGGCGTCGGGCCCTAGCCTATTTTTACTGCATGAGCCAGCCCCTCGATGCGCCCTACCTCTACGACCTGCCCGCTCTGGGTAACCCCCTCGTTGGTTTCATCAGTGTGGCCGAGAAGTTGAGCCTGCCTTTTCCTGTGCAGCGCGTCTACTGGACGTATGGCACGCCGCCCGAGGTCTCGCGGGGCCGCCACGCCCACTACGCCCTCCGGCAGGTGGTGGTGGCGGTTGCGGGCCGCATCATCATCCACACCGAGTCGCTGGCGCGGGAGCATGGCCGCTTTGTGCTCGAGCACCCCAGTCAGGCCCTCTACCTGCCCCCCCTCAACTGGCACTGGCTGCACTTCGAGCCGGGGGCCGTGCTGCTGGCCCTGACTTCGGCCCCCTACGACGAAGCCGACTACATCCGCGATTACAGTACCTTCAACCAGCTGCAGTCCGATTGGCTGGCCGGGCGTTGAGGCAGGCTGAACCCCTCGGCTGCTTCCACCAGCCGGCGGATCACCTCGTCGAGGTAGGCATTGGAAGCTTCGAAGAGTTCGCGGATTGTGCTGCGCTCAGCTTGCCCCTGCCTGAATTCCTCGTAATCGAGCAGGTAGGCTAGATCGGCGGTAGGCGGCAGTTCGTCGAGCACACTTTCGGCAATGGCCCGCCGCACCGGTCCTTCAAATTGAAAGGGCAGGGTGGCCAGCAGGATCGTTTTGAGTCCCAGCTGGCGGGCCAGGGTGCAGATCACCGGCGTCGCTCCCAGGCCTGTGGCCCCACCCAGGCATACGAGGACGATCGCCGTATGGTAGCCACGCAGTGCGGCAGCCAGCTGGTCGAGACTCTCATAGGTGGCGTGGCGAACCTCGTCGGGAACCAGCTGGATGGTCAGGCCCGTGTAACCCTCGTCATCGGTCAGCCAGACGCGCGAAGGCGCGTAGGTCGATTCCAGGGCGTAGCGGTCGGTATCGACGGCCAGGACGGGGTAGTTGCCCAGCCTTCCCCATTTCAACATTTGTCGCAGCACGTAACCCGCGCCACTCCCCACGGCCACTACGATGCCGGTTTGGGCTTGTGGGTCCATGTTTTTCTTATTCCTGTTTCGATTTGGCTAAGGTCCGGCTCTTGTGATTGCCCCAATTTTCTCTATTCGTTATTCGTCTTGTCTTTTAGCTGGCCGGAGCCAGTCGGAAATTTGACTTATGCTGCGCTACACGGGCTGGAGTCCATGTTTTGATTTTTTAATTTTGAAAAATACCAGTCAGCCGACTAATGTATATATAATTTCAGCTGATGGATGTGAGATTTGAAGTAAAATTTATGGCTGGTTCTCGAGGAACCGAACCCCGTGGAATCTGAAAGCCCGGAAGTTTTTTCGAAAAAATTTCAGGCCATTCCAACGTTTGCCCTCTTGGATGCATCTTATTAGTTAGAAGCCAAACGCATGGCCCGCCAGCTCAAAACCTGCCCGACTGAACAACTCGTCGCCGCCTGTCTCCAAGGCGAGCGTTCGGCCCAGTTCGAGCTTTACCGCCGCTACCGGTCGGTGCTCTATGGCATCTGCCTGCGTTACGCCGATTCCGAGGCCACAGCCGAGGACTTGCTTCAGGAAAGCTTCGTGCGCATTTTCGGTCGGCTTGAGCAGTACCGCGGCGAGGGTTCGCTCGAAGGATGGATGCGCCGCATTACCGTTCACACGGCAGCAGGCTATTACCGGCAGCGGGCCAAGGCTTTGCCGCTGCTCGAGCTGGCCGACCTGCCCGACGAAGCCGCCCCTTGGGCCGGCCCGTGCGACTGTTCGGAAGCCGAGCTGCTGGAACTGGTGCAGGCACTGCCCGATGGCTGCCGTACGGTCTTCAACCTCTACGTTGTCGAAGGTTACAGCCACCGCGAGATTGCCGAGCTGCTCGGTATTTCTGAAGGGGCCTCGCGCTCGCAGCTGGCCTATGCCCGCAAGAAATTAACCACCACCTTATCCGCCCTGGCGGCCCAATGCCATGTCCCGCGATAAGAACACCCCTACCGACCCGCAGCTGGTCGCCTGGCGCGACCGCTTGAGCCCGCTGCAACGGGAACCTGATGCCGCCCTCTGGGAGCGCATCGCTGCCGAACTGCCCTCGGCCCGCCCGCGCCGCCGCTGGCGGCTGTGGCCGCTGGCGACTGTGGCCGCCGCCCTCGCAGGGCTGGTTATCGGTCTGAGCCTGCGCTCCCCCTTGACCGATGAGCGCGACCAGTCGGCCACCCCGCTTGCCGCCCAGGCTCTCAAGGATGCACAGGGCCAGCCCGAACTTTCCAGCCATACCCTGGCGGCAGCCCTACCCGATGAAATGGCTTCGACCGGCTTTTCGCAGCCGCCCGCCTGCCTGGGCACTTCCAACCCGACACCGGCCATGCTCAAGGCCTGCAAGGAGTCCTGCCCGCAGCCGGTGCAGGCAGCTGATCTCGTTCCCCTGCATCCTTACGAAAAAGGCCTCCAGCTCTTTGCTACAGCCAATTACTGCCAGTCGCATGTACAGCTCAACGAGGCCCGCAAGCACGTTTGCGCCCGTGAGCCGCTCGAACAAATCAACCAGCTGATGAGTTACATCGAATCGCGCGTCAGTTCCGAATGCCTGTGTCTGGCCTACGAAGAAGCAGGCCGATAGGTTTCTTATTCCCATCGATCACATTACATGTACCCTAAATCCCTTTCCAAATAATTTCTAAAAATCTATGAAACGTATTCTTTTATTTTCCTTGCTCTACGCTTGGGCTGTGTTGCCGAGCCTGGCCCAGACGATCAACCTGATGAACTTCGAGTCGATGTCGCACGACTACGGCACGCGCAAGGAAGAGGAGGGCGAGCTCAACCACAACTTCGTTTTCACGAACGTATCGAACACGCCCATCCAGCTCATCGACGTGAAAGCCAGCTGCGGCTGCACCACCCCCTCGTGGACCAAAGAGCTGGTCATGCCCGGTCAGAAGGGTACCATCACCGCCACGTATAACACCCGCAACCGCCCAGGCAAGTTTACCAAGACCATCACCGTGCAGGCGGCCAAGGTCGACCCCATCAAAAAAATCGTAACCGACAGCACGACCAAGGATGTCAAAATCCTGACCATTTCGGGTGATGTCATTGCCCGCCAGAAAGGCCCTCAAGACTGGTATCCCTTCGAAGAGGGCAACCTGCGCTATTCGACCAACCACATCTCGCTGGGTAACATCACCAACAAGGACGTTAAAACCAAGGAAGTCGTCGTTTACAACCAAGGCCCCAAGCCCGTCGTTTTCAATAACGTTGAGACCAAACCCTACATCAGCGTCGAATTTGTCAAAAACCAGAAGACGGTCAACCCCAAGGATTCGATCCGCCTCAACGTAACCTACGATGCCAAGGGCGTCAACGACTGGGACTGGCAGCACGAGCGCATCTACCTCTACACCAACGACGACACCCTGCCCAAAAAGACCATGTACGTGAGCGCGACCATCATGCCCGCCTTTGGTCCCATGACCAAAGCCGACTCGCTCAACGCACCGGCCATCACCTTTGACAAAACCACCCACGATTTCGGCAAGATCAACGACAAAGACGCCGTAAGCACAACCTTTGTCTTCAAAAACACGGGCAAAAGCACGCTCGAAATCCTGAAAACCAAAGCCAGCTGCGGCTGTACGGCCACCCAGCCCTCTAAAACCAAACTCGAACCGGGCGAGTCGAGCGACATCCAGGTAACCTTCAGCCCCGTAGGTAAAAAAGGCGAGCAGATGAAGCAGGTTACCGTCATCACCAACGACCCCAAGCAGCCGAGCATCCGCCTCAACATCAAAGCCGATATCCAGGTACCCGAAAACTGATTCGGTACTGGTTTTCTTGCATGCCAAAATCCTCCGCCCCCAGGCAGGGGATTTTTTTTTTTTTCAGGGGTAGGGCCTGTCGCTTCCCAGGGGCTGCAGATTTGCGCAGTGGAACGGCGCTTCCCTGCATGCGAAAACAGACCACTCAAAACAGACCACTCAAAACAGACTGCCGATGAACAGCTGCTGCCTGACCTGCACCGAGGTGCTCCACCTGGGCTGCTTCGCCCATTGCGACCCCATTGCCACACGCCTGCACGCCCGAATGTCGGGCCTGCACCGTTTCCGCTGGCTGGTAGGGGGCGTGCGCTACGAGACTACCGCCCCCGCTGTCGTTGGCCAGTTTCTGACGGCCCCCAACCACTTCAACGAACAGGCCTCCATTATTTTTCAAATCATTCAACCCGACGGTACCCTTTACATCGATGACCACGGACACGACTGTTTTGCTTTTACCGCCGTGCTGGGCGTGGCTCGCTAGCCTGGCCTGGGTGGCGGGCTGGGCTTACGCCCAAGCTCAGCTGAGCTATTTTCTGGCCCAGTGTCAGGAGCCGGGCCAGCTGCTGGCCTTCTGGCGGGTCTGGCTCGACCGCAATTTTGGCCCTGCCGCACCACGGCCTCGCTGGTTCTATAAGCCGCTGGGGGGCTGCCTGCTCTGTTTCAACGTCTGGCTGGCTGCGCTGGTTTTTGGCCTGCTGCTGGTGCTGGCTCCGCCGGAACCGGTGCGCCTGTGGCCGCTCCATGGGCTGGCTTTTGTTGCCTGTTCCAATGCGTGGCTGCGGGCACGCCTGGCACGTATGGGCCTCTGAGCCTGCCATCTGCGGGATGCTGTCCGATGATTTCGGGCGGCGTCCCCCAGATATTCCCGTAAATAATCTGATTCAAAAACAATCTGTTGCTAATCTGTTGATTGACAAACCCTTGGCTCTCTTTCGTAGCCGGTGGTTCAGGTCGAGACCTCAGTCATCGCCCAGTGGTTTGAAGTAATAGAGTCGGGTGCCCGAGCGGGGATCGGTCAGCACCCGACGCACGCGGCCTGCCAGCCACGCGGGCGGCTCGCGGCGTGGTTCCACGGCGAGCCAGTCCATGCGGTGATGGCGGACAAAGGCTTCCTCGATCGCCGAGAAGGGCAGATCGGGCTGCTGATCTCGAAGCCGGCGGGCGAAGGGGTAGATGACCGAATGTTGCGTCAGCCAGCGGCCCTCGCGGCGCGTGGTGTCTCCCAGTGTCGACCAGTCGGCAAGTGCTTCGGCTCCCAGATACTGCTCGTGCAGCACCAGCTCGAAGGGCCAGCGAATGCGCAGATTCTGATAAAAGATACTGGCTTGATGAAAGCCGACCGTATCGGGCAGCCAGACCCCGACGGGATTGGCTACGGGCTGGCGACCGGCCTGAGCCACAAACGCAGGGTCGTAGTAGCTGCGGCGCAGGCCGTGGCTCAGGTGGCTTTCAAAGCGGAAGGCCACCCCCAGACCCAGCCACAATCCCAGAACGACCAGCCCCCAGCGGGGCATGTACTTCAGGCACCCGATCGCCAGTACCGCTACCGCCAGCGTGATCAGCGGCAGGGCGCAGCTCACGAAGTTGACGGCATCGGCCACCACCGCCGGTGCTGCAGCCGCCCAGCTCAGCAGGCCCGACAACACCAGCAGCCCGATGAGCAGGCCCAAAGGCCGCAGCCGATCCAGCGGCACACCCCCGCGGCCCAACAGCACCACCCCCAGCGGCACCGCAAACATCGCTCCGAGCAGCAGGGTACTCTTGCCTACAATATTGACCGGTTGCAGCGGGTAGAATGCCTGCCAGTATTCGGAGGCTTCGAGCACGCCAATGGCTGCGTCGTGCCGAGCGGTCAGGATCGGGATAATGTAAAACAAGCCCCAGCCCAGGCCCAGTACCGCCCAGCCGCCGAAGGCGGCCAGCAGGTGCCGCCGGGGCCATTGCCGCCACCCCCAGACGAGCACAAAGGCCAGCAGCCCG
>CALDDN010000053.1 GCA_937936615.1 uncultured Bacteroidia bacterium
CCAGAACCGCCACCAGCAGGGCCGGGAAGTGGTAGAGCTTGGGTTGCAGGCTGCCCAGCAGCGAGTAATAGCTCAGGGTGCGGATTTCACCGAGCCAGCTGCTGGGCAGCAGCTCGCCCCAGCTGTCGGGCCGTTGCAGGCAGAAAGCCACCGCCACCACCACGGCCCACGGGCCTACCTGCCCCACCTGCAGGGCCAGTACCAGCAGCCCCAGCAGCGTGAGTACCAGAAACTGGCTCGTATGCACCCCCTGCAGGCCCATGACCACCGGCAATCCGCTCCACCGCGCCACAAAAGCCGCGTTCCACATCTCGAAGTAGTGATAGGGCGTAGGCGGCAGCGGCCGGTCGGCCAGGGCGTTGTGGTGGATGCGCTCGTTTTCGGCGTAGCCCGCCTCCATGAAGCGGGCGCATTGAGCATAGAAGGCGTTGTCGGCATCGAGGATACGCCAGGGCTGGTGGGCCGGTCGCACGCTGATGACCGGAAAGAACAGCATCACCACCAGTCCGCCCCCCACCCCGACAGGCACCAGTCGCCGAAACGAACCCTGCGCTACCGGCTGCCAGAGTACCGGCCCCGACCGGCCCAAAGACCGCACCAGCCAGCCGACCAGAGCCGCTCCCAGGATCAGCCCCCAGGCAATGGTCCGACCATTGAGCATCCAGAGGGCGTAGACGGCGGGCAGCAGCACGCTGCCTACCAAACCGGCAGCAAACAGCCGCGTCAGCGGGTGTTCGTTTTCGAGCCTGAAACCAGCGGCTCGCAGCAGCAGCCAGCCCAATCCGGCGGCCATTACCAGCTGGCCTGCCCCCGCTGCCAACAGATAGAGACCTGATCGTATCGTTTGGTTCGTCCATTCCCATTCCATCGAACCAAAGCTACGAAACGGTTCCAGCCCGCGAACCTCCGATCGCAAATTGGGGGTTGGCACAAGCCGCAGCCCGATTGCTCCCGGCTCTCGGCAGGAGCCGGACTCGAGACAGAACAACAGCTTTCAGCTCTTACTTATATGGGGCTTTTTTTCTGGTAGGAAAATTTACTTTTATAATAATTGTAAACAGACGTCTTCACGACGAAGCTGCAAGGGATAAAAGCCCTTTAATGCCTGCGATTGGGTTACGGCAATCGGCAAATGGTTTAGAATGTCTCAGCTGAGTTTCGTATCGGCGGGGTGATTGGCGGCCGATCGTACGGCGGCCCCCGACCGCGTCAGAGCCTGCCGCAGGTAGGATGCCGTGTAGGTGGTACCCGACTGGGCCAGGTCGATGGGGGGGCCTGCGTAGACCAGCTCGCCCCCGCCGATTCCGCCTTCGGGCCCCAGTTCGAGCAGCCAGTCGCAGTGCAGCAGCAGGTCGATGTTGTGCTCGATGACGACGACCGTATGGCCTAGATCGACCAGGCGGTCGAACACATAGGCCAGGCGGTGAACGTCGGCGGCATGCAGGCCCGTTGTCGGTTCGTCGAAGATGAAAAAAGTGGATTTGCCGTCGCGAATGAGCAGATGCTGGGCCAGCTTGAGCCGCTGGGCTTCGCCTCCCGACAGGGTATTGGTGCTCTGCCCCAGCCGCAGGTAGCCCAGCCCTACATCGACCAGGGGTTCGAGCCGCCGGACGATTTTTTTTTCTTTTTCAAAAAAAGCGAGGGACTCGTTTACCGTCATTTCGAGCACCTGATGGATGTTCTTGCCGTTGTATTCGACTTCGAGAACGACTTGCTTGAAGCGGCGGCCCTGGCAGGTTTCGCAGAGCAGCTTCACATCGGGCAGAAATTGCATGGGCACCGTGATGAAGCCTTCGCCCTCGCAGGTCTCGCAGCGGCCGCCCGGGGCATTGTAGGAGAAGGCACCCACGGGCAGGCGGCGTGCCTCGGCGGCGGGTGTGCTGGCAAAGAGCTGGCGGATGGCATCGTAGGCACCCGAATAGGTGGCCGGATTCGAGCGCGAGGTTACCGAGAGGGCCCCTTGGTCGATGAGTTCGACGCTGACAGGCCGGAGGCCTTCGACGCTGAGGCTGCGGTGCAGTCCTGGGCGTTCGGGGATCGTAAGCCCCAGGTGCTCGCGCAGGGCCGGGTAGAGTATCTGTTTGACAAGGGTCGTTTTGCCCGAGCCGCTGACACCCGCCACGCCCACGAGGCAGCCCTGCGGCAAATCGACGTCGATGCCTTTGAGGTTGTGCTCGGCGGCTTCGGCGATGTGCACCCAGCCCCGAGGCGGGCGTGGCTGCAGGCGGGGTTCCAGCCCCAGTTTACCCGCCAGGTAGCGGCCCGTCAGCGATTCAGGATGGGCCGCTACGGCATCGACCGGACCGGCGGCCACCACCTGTCCGCCTTCTTCCCCGGCCAGGGGGCCCATGTCGATGAGCCAGTCCGCCCGGCGCATGACCGTCTCGTCGTGTTCGACGACCACGACCGTATTGCCCAGGTCGCGCAGCCGCAGCAGTACGCCGATCAGGCGGTCGGTATCGCGGGGGTGTAGCCCGATGGTCGGTTCGTCGAGGATGTACATCGAGCCGACGAGGCTGCTGCCCAGCGAAGTGGCCAGGTTGATGCGCTGGGTTTCGCCGCCCGAGAGGGTGCTGGCTTTGCGGTTGAGGCTCAGGTAACCCAGGCCCACGTCGAGCAGGTAGCTCAGCCGGCTGTTGATTTCGCGCACGATCAGCTCGGCTACGGGGCGGCGGTCTTCTTCCAGTTCGAGTTGGGCAAAGGTGCGGGCCAGCTCGTCGATGGGCAGGGCCAGAAGCCGGTCGATGGTGTGCCCCCCCACGCGGACATATGTCGCCTCACGGCGCAGGCGCGAGCCTCGGCACTCGGGGCAGGTCGAATAGCCGCGGTAGCGTGAGATGAGGATGCGGTTCTGTACCTTGTACGACTGCTTCTGCAGCTGGTCAAAGAAACTGTGGATGCCTCCCGCGCCGAACCACAGGTCCTCGCGCTGGGCGTCGGTCAGCCGGTAGTAGGGCGTGTCGATGGGGAAATGGGGGTAGAGGCGGGCGAAATCGGATATCCAGTTGCGGTTCTGCAGGCTTGCCCAGGGATGTACGGCCCCTCGAGCCAGGCTCAGGGTGCGGTCGGGCACAATGAGTTCCTCATCGAGGCCCAGTACCCGACCGAAGCCTTCGCAGCGGGGACAGGCCCCGTAGGGATTGTTGAAGTTGAAAAGGGCTTCGCTGGGTTTTTCAAAAGCCATGCCGTCGGCTTCGAAGCGGTCGGAAAAGGGCACGAGGGGGCCTTCGTCGATCTTGACGAAGCAGCTGCCGTTGCCCTCGAGCAGGGCTGTCTGCACGCTGTCGGCCACGCGGTGGCGGAACTCCTCGTCGTCCGGTTCTTCGAGGACGAAGCGGTCGACGAGCAGGCGCAGATCGTCGGCCTGCAGCTGGTCGATGCTTGTGGGGAAGGCCAGCAGGTCTTCGATCTCAAGGATTTGCTGGCGGTGCCACAGGCGTCCGAAGCCCTTCTGCAGCGTGATTTCCAGTTCCTTGGTCAGGCTGCGGCGGGGGGGCAGGCTCAGGGGGCAGAGCAGCAGCACGCGGGTACCGGCCTTGCGTTCGAAGATGTAGTCGACGACCGTCGTTACGCTGTCGCACGTTACCTCGCGGCCCGAAATGGGCGAGTAGGTGCGGCCCACGCGGGCAAAAAGCAGGCGCAGGTAGTCGTAGACCTCGGTAATGGAACCGACGGTCGAGCGGGGGTTGGCACTGATGACACGCTGTTGGATAGCGATGGCTGGCGAGCAGCCGTGGATGAAATCGACATCGGGTTTGGGCAGGCGGGCCAGAAACTGGCGGGCGTAGGAACTGAGGCTTTCGACGTAGCGGCGATGGCCCTCGGCGTAGAGCGTGTCGAAGACCAGCGACGATTTCCCCGATCCGCTGACCCCCGTAACTACCGTCAGCCGGTTGCGGGGCAGTTCCACCTCCACGTTCCGGAGGTTGTGCATGCGGGCACCTTTGATGTGGATGCTGGGAGGGGCGGTAACGGCAGGCAGGGACATGGCACAAAAAAACTCAAAAAAACTTGGTTTACTCCGTGAATGAAATTAGCTTTGCCTTTGATTTAAAAATCAAGACGCGCGAAGCCTAGCCCCAACACCTCTACTCTTCATTCATCTATATAGGTTCAGTTCCAATTCCGGCAGCCAACCTAGTCAAGCCTCGCGCCATTGAAGAGACCTCTACGCTTTAGTCGTCCAGACTTACCTAACTGTCCAGGTATGAATCAGTTTGACGTAATATCCACGTTAAACCCACAGCGTAGTGAAAAAATCCCACCTGCTGGCAGCTGCCAGCGATCGCCAGCTTATCGAAATCTTCCAGAATGGCGATGAATCGGCTTTTGCCGCCTTGCTCGACCGGCACCGCAGCCGCCTTCTGGCTATCATCCGCCAGATCGTCCGTGACGAGGCTGCCGCCGAAGACCTGCTTCAGGAAACGTGCATCCGCCTGCTCGAACGCCTGCGCAAAGGCTCTTACGCCGAGAGCGACCGTTTCCTGCCCTGGGCTTTGCGCATCGCCCGCAACTTGGCCATCGACAGCTACCGCCGCCGCCAGCGCTCGGCCGAAGTGCCCGCCCCCGAGCAGTCCCACCTGCTCGAACAGCAGTACCGCACCTGGGAAACGCCCGAACAGCTCTGGTGCAGCACCGAGGACCGCACCTACGTTGGCCAGTGGATCGAGCAGCTGCCCCCCGCTCAACGCGAGGTGCTCTGCCTCCGCCACTACGAACAGCTGACTTTTCGCGAAATCGCCGAAAGAACCAACGTGAGCATCAACACGGCCTTGGGCCGCATGCGCTACGCCCTCATCAATCTGCGCAAACTGGCCGATCAGTCGGCCTGGTCGGCCTGAATCGGCAATCCTGCTCAAAATGTTTTGGCTGGCGGGGCGGCCTGCCCGCTCCGCAACCGGCCAACGGGAACAAGGACGCTGTTTTGTCCGTTAAACTTTCGTGACATTTGATGCCGGACTGACCGACTGGACGCCTGAACTGCGGGCGAAGTACGCGCTGGACTGGTTCCAGCGGCACATGCCTGCGCCCCAAACCGAGCTGGCCTACGCGAACGGTTTCCAGCTGCTGGTAGCCGTCATCCTTTCGGCTCAGTGTACCGATGTGCGGGTCAACGCCGTTACCCCCGCTCTCTTCAAAGCTTTTCCTACGCCGCAGCAGCTGGCCGCAGCCACCTTCGAGCAGGTCTATCCCTACGTGCGCAGCGTCAGCTACCCCAACAACAAGACCAAGCACCTGATAGCGATGGCCCGTATGCTCGTCGAGGAATTCGGCGGCGAAGTGCCCTCCAGGCTCGAAGACCTGCAGCGGCTGCCCGGGGTGGGCCGCAAAACGGCCAACGTCGTGGCTTCGGTGCTCTTCAACGCGCCGACTCTGGCCGTCGATACGCATGTGTTTCGCGTCTCGAACCGCCTGGGTCTGACCGATGCCCGCAACCCCCTGCAGAGCGAAAAGCAGCTCGTAGCCCTCATTCCACAGGAGCTGATTCCCCGAGCGCATCACTGGCTCATCCTGCACGGCCGCTACGTGTGTAAGGCCCGTAAACCCGACTGTGAACGCTGCGGCCTGGCTAACTGCTGCGCCCACTTCGAAGAACACGATTACCCGTATTAGCCCGGCCCCCATGCTTTACGAAAGCCACGAACCCGATCAGCTGAGCGAAGCCATCGCCCGCCTGCGCAAGGAATACACCCAGCATTCCCTCGATCTGGCCGATGTGGCCCCCGACCCCCTGCAGCAGTTCCAGCTTTGGTTCGACGAGGCCACCCGCGCCAACGTACCCGAAGCCAATGCCATGCACCTGGCCACCTGTACGCCCGATGGTCGACCATCGGGCCGGATGGTGCTCCTGAAAGGTCTTTCGTCCGAAGGACTGGTTTTTTACACCAATTACGAGAGCCGAAAGGCCGAAGAGCTGGAAGCCAATCCCTGGGCCGCCCTGACCTTTTTCTGGCAGCCCCTCGAGCGGCAGGTGCGCATCGAAGGGCGGGTGCGGCGCAAGACAGCCGAGCAGTCGGCCGCCTACTTCCGCACCCGCCCCTACGAGACCCGAATCGGGGCCTGGGCCTCGCCCCAAAGCCGCGTCATCGCCAGCCGTGCCGAACTGGAAGTCCGCTTTCAGGCCATGCGCGAACGCTTCCCCGACGACGATACCCCCCTGCCGCCCTACTGGGGGGGCTATCTCGTCGAACCCCACCATTACGAGTTCTGGCAGGGCCGCAAGAACCGCCTGCACGACCGCATCGCCTACAGCCGCCAGCCCGAGGGCTGCTGGCAGCGCGTGCGTCTGGCCCCTTGAACGCTCTGGAGCTTCCTTATGTTTTCGTAGTTTGCAAGCCCATGCAGATAACGGATTGCTATCGTGTTGCTGTGCGGCTGGGCCTCCTGCTGGGGGCGTGGCTGCTGCTGGCTGGCCGCTCAGCGGCTCAGGGCCACCTGCCTGACCTGACCGAGTACCGCGTGCGCATACCCTTCGAAGACCCCTACCTGCGGGTGCAGGCACCGACAATCCCCATTCCCTCGGGGCATGAGTATGCGCTGAGCAAACCCCAGCTTCGCATCCAGATGGACTCGGCCATCATCCGCCAGACCGAGCAGTTCCGCAACGCTGGCAAGAGCACGGCCGAGCTTCCGGGCTTTCGCATTCAAATCTACTCGGGCAGCAACACCGGTGCCCAGCAGGCCCGAACCAACTTCATGACTGCCTACCCCAACCTCGATGTCTATACCCTCTACGATCGGCCTCTATTCAAGGTGCGGGTGGGCAACTACCTCTCGGAAAAAGAAGCCGAAAAGTTCTGCAAGGAACTGAAAATCAAATTTCCGAGTGCCTTCGTCGTG
>CALDDN010000054.1 GCA_937936615.1 uncultured Bacteroidia bacterium
CCCGACAGAACCCCCCCCCCCGAGCCGATGAGGTGCACAATCACCAGCCCGAGCAAGAACCTGAATCGGGTTTCATTCCAAGGGTAGGGGGGCACGCCAGTCTAAGCTAATGGTTCTTCCAAATGTATCGAAAAAATTTAAGTTAACCAAATGGCCTGCGGCATCGTTTATACCAGGGTAAGGGTGTATGAAGTAGCCGGCGCAGCATCGATCCGTGGACCGGTTTTCGCCCTCGCTGATCTGAACAATTCGTTAGGCGGAACTGAGTTTTTAGATTACTTTGCTTCGCTATTTGCTGAAAGAGTGTTTGTGTTTTCACTTTGGAATGAAAATTGTTGACTTTAATCAAATAAGCTGATACCGTACGCTAGAGCTCGGACCGAACCGCCCCCAACCCCCTTGATCGCGACCAACTATGCGAATACTGATTGCTGAAGACGAAATCTACAGCGCAATGGCTCTCCAGCAGATGCTGGCGGGACGAGGTTTGGATGTTAAACTTGCTTACGACGGCGAGCAGGCACTGGAATTGCTTCGCAGGCACTCGTTTGACCTGGCTCTGCTCGATGCCGACATGCCCAACCTCGATGGCTACGGGGTGGCAGCTGCCGTGCGCTCCGAAGAAACTGAGCAGCAATCCGAGAGCCACCTGCTGCTGATCCACTTCAGCGGCTACGCTCTGCCCGACGATGAACTGCTTGCCAAGGGCTTCGATGCCCAAATCCAGAAGCCGCTGACCGACCCCGACCAACTTTACCAGCTGATCGACCGGCTTATGAATTCCGCCCGCGCTTAAGTTGGAGAGTATCGATGAATCTGTTTGATGCGGCGGCTGATGCTCCTCTGGCCGAGCGCGTCCGTCCCCAACGGCTGTCTCAGGTAGTGGGCCAGCAGCAGGTTCTCGAGCGTCTGCGTCGCTGGGTCGAAGCAGGTTTCCTGCCTTCGTTAATTTTCTGGGGGCCGCCGGGCAGCGGCAAAACCACCCTCGCCCGTCTGCTGGCTCACGAACTCGACCGGCCCTTCCATGCCCTCAACGCTACGAGCAGCGGAGTCAAAGAGCTTCGTCAGCTCATCGATGGCATCGGCTTCCCGCGTCCCCTGCTCTTTATCGATGAAATTCACCGCTTTAATAAAAGTCAGCAGGATGCGCTGCTGCCTGCGGTGGAGGCGGGTCGCCTGACCCTCATCGGGGCCACGACCGAAAATCCATCCTTCGAAGTGAATGCAGCCCTGCTCTCGCGCTCTCAGGTGCTGGTGCTCGACAGCCTGACGGCCGACGAGCTGCGGCAGGTCGTCGAACGGGCTTTTGTGGTCGACCGCCAGCTCAGTCGGCGCGGTCTGGCCCAACTCGATGCCGATGCCCTCCTGCACTTTGCAGGAGGCGATGCGCGGCGTGCTCTCAATCTGACCGAGCTGGTGGTGCAGCTTCAGCCCGATGGGCCGGTCTACCTGACCGCCGAAACCCTGTCTGCCGCGGCCCAGCACCGACCTTCCCGCTACGATAGCCACGGCGAGAGCCACTACGACCTGGCCTCGGCCCTCATCAAATCGATTCGGGGGGGAGATCCCAATGCAGGCGTCTACTGGCTGGCCCGCATGCTCCGCGGGGGCGAAGACCCGCTCTTCATTGCCCGCCGACTGGTCATTCTGGCTTCGGAGGACGTTGGCAATGCCAATCCGACGGCGGCCGTACTGGCTTCGGCAGCTTTCGAGAGCGTCCACCGCGTGGGCTTGCCCGAGGCCCGGATCATTCTCGCGCAGGTGGTCTGCTACCTGGCGGCCAGCCCCAAAAGTAACGCCGCCTACCTGGCCATTGAGGAAGCTTGGGCCGAGGTGGAACGCACGGGCGACCTGCCCGTCCCCCTGCATCTGCGCAACGCCCCTACGCGCCTGATGAAAGATTTGAACTACGGCGCAGACTACAAATACACCCATGACCACACCGGTACCGACCGCCAGCAGGATTACCTGCCGCCCGAGCTTCGGGGGCGGCTTTTCTACCGGCCCAAGGGCGAGGGCCGTGAACGCGAGCTGCGCGACTGGCTCAGGAGTTTCTGGCAAGGGTATTACAAGTATTGACAGGGTGTAATTGATATGCTGTATCCTTTGCTTCTTTTTCAAGGGTTTGAAAATTTGAAAAAAGGCAGCAGCGTCTGATTTTACTTTTGATTCGGCACCAATGGGCTGCCGGGGGATCGCATTCCCGCCCTGTACCCATTTTTCTGTATTTTCACCTGCTGCTAACTTTCACAAAAAATCTATCTATGATGCGATTGGTCCTTTTGTTGCTGCTGCTGGGTGGACTGAACGCAGCCGCCCAAACTCATGATGCGTGCTACCACCAGGACGTGGCCGGCGGTACGCCCCGCGAACGGATGCTCGACATCGAGCGGGTGGTGCTGCGGGTTCGCTTCGACCCGCCTCGGGGTCGGGTCGAGGGCCAGATC
Organism: uncultured Bacteroidia bacterium; assembly: GCA_937936615.1. Classification (GTDB taxonomy): domain Bacteria; phylum Bacteroidota; class Bacteroidia; order J057; family CALDDN01; genus CALDDN01. The sequence goes on from CALDDN010000054.1 coordinate 2,448, forward strand.
ATACATCATTTCGAGGTGCTGCGCGAGCGCGTGGACAGCCTTTTTTTCGACGCGCCGGGTGTCGAAATCAAAGCCGCTTTTCTGGGTGGACAGCCCTTGCGCTTCAAGACCTCGGCCACAGGGGTAACGGTCTTCCCGAATCCAGCTCTGCGCTGGGACGCCCGCGACAGCATCCGCTTCGAGTTTGCCGCCCAGCCCCGCAAGGGCCTCTACTTCATCGGCTGGCAGGACAGTACCAACCGCTCGCGCCGTCAAATCTGGACCCAGGGTCAGGGCATCGATCACCGCTACTGGTTCCCCTGTTTCGATGATCCCATCGATAAAGTCATTACCGAAACGATCATCACTTTCGATCCCGATTACAAGGTCTTGTCCAACGGGCGGCTCAAGTCGATAAGCCTCAACCGTGACGGCAGCAAGACCTGGCACTACGCCATGGACAAGCCGCACGCGCTCTACCTGCTGATGCTGGCCATCGGCAAGTACGACGTCGAATACCGCGAGACGATGAAAGGCCGTCGGGTGGCCCTGTGGCACTACCCCGACCACGGCGACCGTGTGCGCTACATCTATCCCCACTCCACCGAATGCATCGACTTCATGGAGGAGCAGACGGGCCTGTCCTTCCCCTGGGAGAGTTACGCCAACGTGCCGGTGCAGGACTTCATTTACGGAGCAATGGAAAACACCACCGCCACCATCTTCGGAGACTTTTTCTGTGTGGACGAACGGGGCTTCAACGACCGGAACTATATCGCGGTCAATGTCCACGAGCTGACTCACCAGTGGTTCGGCGACTACATCACGCTGCGGGCCGCGTACGACATCTGGCTCCACGAGAGCTTCGCTACCTATTACCCCAAGCTGTATTTTCGAAAAATCAAAGGCGAGGATCACTTCCAGTGGCAGCGTCGGGGTGAACAGGAGGGTGCCCTGCAGGCCTCCAGAACCGACCGCCTGCCCATCCGGCATACGGGCGCAGGCACGGCGCGGTTCTACGGCAAAGGTTCGGCCGTCATCGATATGATGAACTACGTCTGGGGCAGCGATGCCTACCGGCGCGTCATCCATCACTACCTCAAACGGCATGCTTACGCCAGTGTCGAAACGCCCGATTTGATCCGCTCGTTTCAGGATACGCTGGGCGTGTCGCCCCACTGGTTTTTTGACCAATGGATTCTCAGAGGCGGCGAGCCGCACTACCACGTTACGACGCAGGATGTGGTCAAACCTACAGGCCGCCAGACGCAGTTCACCGTCCGGCAGGTGCAGCCCCGCGACAACTTTACGGGCCTCTTTCGCATGCCCATAGTCTTTGAGGTGCACTATACCGACGGCAGCGTTGACAGCCTGCGGGCCTGGGTCGAGAAGGAAACCGAGATCGTTGCCCTGCCCAACCCGCGCAACCGCGAAATTGCCTTCACGCTCTTCGATCCGGGGTCGTGGATTATCAAGCAGCTGAAGTTTGAAAAGTCGGTCGAGGAGTGGATCTACCAGGCGGCGGCGGCTCCGCATATGATCGACCGCTACGATGCACTGGTGGCCCTGCGCGACGTACCCTTAGACAAAAAGCGGGCGGTACTCGTCGATGCCTTCGACCGCGAGACCTTCCACGCTCTGCGGAGCGAGGTCGTGCGCCAGCTCGTCGGAGACGACAATCCCCGCGGGCGAGCCGTGCTGCGCCGTGCCCTGCGCAGCGACGATGTGGATGTGCAGAAAGCGGCTGCCGCTCATCTGAAGCCCGTTCCCAAAGACCTGCGCGAGGACTACGAAAGCCTGCTCAATGCCCGGTCGTGGAACCTGATTGCGGAAGCCCTCGACCAGCTGGCAATGGATTTCCCCCACCTGCGCGAGCAGTACCTGCGCCGCACCAAAGACCTGGTCGGCGACGGCTACAAAGTGCGCTGCAAATGGCTCGAGATCGGCCACCAGCTCGGCGATGCCACAGCCGGCCCCACGCTGGCCGACCTGGCCGGGAACGCTTACGAATTCATCACGCGCCAGAACGCCATGCGCTCGCTCGTCCGGATCAACTACCTGGACGATGTGGCCGTGGCCGGTCTCGTCGATGCACTCGTCAGCCCTAACGGGCGGCTGGCCGCCGTGGCCCGCGAAGCCCTCGACCACTTCCGCCGTCAGGCGGCCTACCGCCAGCGCATCGACAGCTACTGCCGCAGCCGCCGCTGGACGGGCGAGCCGGCAACCATCATCCAGAACCTGCTCAAGAGCTGATGGAAACTTGGGAACTGCGCGAACAGGTCGAGGCGGCCTGGGACAACCGCCAGCTGCTGGCCCAGGACCAGACCCGCCAAGCCCTCGAAGAGGTTATCGCCCGCCTCGATGCCGGTACCCTGCGCTGTGCCGAACTCGATGCCATGGGTGTGTGGGTCGTGCGCGAATGGGTCAAAAAAGCGGTGCTGCTCTACTTTCCCGTCCGCCCGATGGAATCGTACACGGTGGGGCCTTTCGAGTATTACGACAAAATCCCGCTCAAGCGCGACTGGCCGGCAGCTGGGGTACGGGTCATTCCGCCGGCGACCGTGCGCTACGGGGCGTTTGTTGGAGCGGGAGCCATCCTCATGCCCTCGTACATCAACATCGGGGCGTGGGTTGGCCCGCGGACAATGGTCGATACCTGGGCAACGGTAGGCACCTGCGCCCAGATCGGGGCCGATGTGCACCTGAGCGGTGGCGTGGGCATTGGGGGGGTGCTGGAACCGCCTCAGGCCAGCCCCGTGATCATTGGCGACGGGGCGTTTATTGGCAGCCGGGCTGTTATCGTCGAGGGGGTGCAGGTGGGCGAGCGGGCCGTCATCGGAGCGGGGGTGGTGCTCACGGCTTCGACGCGAATCATCGACGTAACGGGGCCCGAACCCCAGACCCTGCGAGGCCACGTGCCGCCCGATTCGGTCGTCATTCCGGGCAGCCTGCCCAAGGCGTTTCCGGCGGGGGAATTTCAGGTGCCCTGCGCACTGATCATCGGTCGGCGCAGCCCCAGCACCGACCTCAAAACTTCCCTCAACCAGACCTTGCGGGAATTCGATGTGGCGGTGTGAAGGGGGGAAGCATGCTACCGATACACTCAACTATAAGAACTGCACCGAGTAGCTGCTTCCAGGCTGCTTTGGCCAGCATCGGACCTGGCTGGGCGAAAGAACACCGGTCTACACACGCCAAGCAGGACTAGCCCTCAGCGCAGGGCCTGCACCTCGCCGCGCAGGCTGTTGAGGTAGGCGATCACCGCCAGCCGCTGATTTTCGTTCAGGTGCGCGAAGGCCGGCATGCTGTTCAGGCCATTGACCAGCAGGTGGTCGGCGTAGGCATCCCCTTTGGCGAAGCGGGCCAGGTCGGGGGCTTTGCGGTACTGGGCGCGGCCGTTTTCACCGTGGCAGCGTACACAGTTGATGTGGTAGAGCTGCTTCCCGTCGACCAGCTGCGTTTCGGGACTTGTGGCCATCAGTTCGCCGATACCTGCCGAGCGGCTTGCCACCGACCGGAGCCGCCAGTCGTGAAGCCGCGAGGCATAAAACACGTACACGAGCAGCAGAATCGAGAGGATCGTGGGCAGAGCCTGGTAGCGGCGGAAGCCCACTACTGCCAGCACAACCGCGACTAGGGTCAGGCCGTATTTGATCAGGTAGTCGACCGACAGGCCGTCGGGGGCCCGGTTGAGCAGAATGCCGCCCGTGGCCAGCAGCACCACCTCGAGTACGACACGGGGCCAGCGCAGCTTGAGCCGCAGGCTGGTGAAGGCGTTTTGGTTGCCTGTGATGATAAAAAAACTCAGTACGATGATCAGCAGCGTATAGAGCGAAGCCACCAGGGTATGGGTGTGCAGCAGTCCGGTTTCCATGAGGGGCAGTTTCAGGTCAGGGCCAAGGCGCGGGCCGGTACGTAACGGTCTTCGATGGCTCGCTTGACTTCTTCCATGAGCCACATGGGGGTGGAGGTTGCCCCACAAATTCCGATGGTGTCCTTACCCACGAACCATTCGGCCTGCAGCTCGTCGGCGCAGCTCACGAAATAGGATTCGGGGTTGACAGCCTTACACACTTCGTAGAGCACACGACCGTTCGAGCTTTTGTGGCCGGCGACAAAGATAATGCCGTCGAACCGGACTGCAAACGCCTGAAGTTGGGGCTCACGGTTGGAGACCTGGCGGCAAATGGTATCGTTGGCTTTGAAGGACGATCCGCCCCCCTGAGCCACGCGCCGCTCGATTTCGTCTTTGAGTCGGTAAAATTTTTCCGTGCTTTTGGTCGTCTGGCTGAAGAATTCGATCGGGCGGCTGTAGTCGAGCTGATCCAGCTCGTCGAAATCGGAGATGACGATGGCTCGTCCGCCTGTCTGCCCTACCAGGCCGTTGACCTCGGCATGCCCTTTTTTGCCAAAGATGACGATCTGTTTTTCGTCGTCGTGGGCGCGGCGCACGCGGTTCTGGAGCTTGAGCACCACGGGGCACGAGGCGTCGATGAGGTGGATGTTGTTCTCGAGGGCCAGTCGGTAGGTTTCGGGCGGTTCACCGTGGGCGCGGATGAGTACCGAGCAGTCACGCAGCTCACGCAGGCGGTCGTGGTCGATGATTTCCAGTCCTTTAGCCTGAAGGCGACGAACTTCCTCATCGTTGTGAACGATGTCGCCCAGGCAGAACAGCTGGCCGTGCCGGCGCAGGTGATCTTCGGCCATTTCGATGGCATAGACCACCCCGAAGCAAAATCCGGACTGCTGATCGATCGTTACCTGCATGATTTTGCGATGCGTTTCATCCATAACAACGCTAGCGGTCAAGGTTTAAGTTTCGAGACCCTGATTGTAGAATAAGTTTTCAAAAATGATTAAAAATACAAAAAACAGCAACGGTGTTGTTTTTCTGTCCCGATTTGGCACCTGCTTTGCCTGTATGCTGTCATCAAACCATAAGAAACCGCTTTACCCATGCGCACCCCGTTTCGACTGATGCTGCTGCTGGCCGCGGTGCTGCCGCTGCTGGCGTTCACGCCCATGGGCCAGGGCGACCTGCCGGCCCCGCCCGACTGGCGCAAGCTCAATACCCAGGCCTTTCAGCCGGGCGAAAAGCTTGTCTACCGCGTTTCGTATGGACCGTTCACGGCGGGAACGGCTACTTTCTATTCGGACCCCGAGTGGGTCAATTACCGTGGCCGCCCCTGCTACCGCCTTCATGGCATTGTCAAAAGTGCGCCCTCGTTCGAATGGTTCTATAAACTGCACAACGAGTTCCATACCTACGTCGACCGCGAGGCCATTGTGCCCCACCACTACACCCGATCCAACCGCGAAGGCGACTACCGCTTCGACGATGCGGTTTATTTCGACCACAGCCGGCAGCAGGTCAAGGGCGTACGGGGCGAGTTCACCATGCCCGCCTACACCCAGGATATGATCTCTGCCTTCTATTACGCACGCTGCCTGCCGCTGCGTGACGCGCCCGTGGGCTATGTGCACCAAATCCCGGTTTTCATCGACGACGACGTCTACAACCTGGGCCTCAAAATTCTGGGCCGCGAGACCCTCAAGACGCAGTTTGGCAGGATGCGCACCATCAAAATAAGCCCCATGGTCGTAGCGGGACGCGTCTTCAAAGATGATACCCAAATGGTTATCTGGGTGTCGGACGACGAGAACATGATTCCCGTCTACTGCGAGTCGCCCGTCATTGTGGGCAGCATCAAATGCGAGCTGGTCGAGCACAAAGGCTTGCGCAACCCCATGAACGCCGTCGTCAAAAAGACCAAATCCTAAAAAACGGGGGAGGGGAGGCTAACGGGACTCGAACCCGCGACCCTCAGAACCACAATCTGATGCTCTAACCAACTGAGCTACAGCCTCCGCGAAAAAGCAGGTGCAAAGATAATTGTTTTTTCGGCCCGCAGCAAGATGGGAATCCGATCCAATACCCGATTCCGAAGCGGAAGCCTTAGGGGCCCCAAGGCATCCGGCCTTGCGTGCATTGGCATTGAAAAAAGACCACGAGTCCGGCCTGTTCGGGCACTATCCCGAAGTATTTTCGATTAAATTTGAAAACTAATCGCTTGCGCCATGCAGCCCACACCTCAGACCTCACCCGCACCTGCCGACGCGCCGCCGCCCTTGAGTAAATCCTCGCGTTTCAATCTCAAGGTCATGTGGAACATCAATCGCCTGTCGATAGCCATGTTCCTGGGAGCCATTATCTACAAAGCCATCGTCTGGCTCTCGCGCTGAGTGCTATTGGCCGCTCAGTTCCAGCGATACCCGCTGCTTTTCCGGCTCGACCTGACAGACGCGAACCCGCAGGATATCGCCCACCTGTACTACCTCGAGCGGATCGGTAATCCGCCGCCCACCGCGCCCCAGCTTCGAGACATGGAGCAAGGCATCGTTTTTGAGGCCGATATCGACAAACGCTCCGAAATCGACGACGTTGCGTACCGTGCCTTGCAGCTCCATGCCGATCTTCAGATCGTCCAGTTCCAGGATATCGGAACGCAGGATGGGCGGGGGCACATCGGCACGGGGGTCGCGGCCGGGCCGGGCCAAGTTCTGGCGGATCAGCTCGAAGGTGTGCGGGTCGATGTCCAGTTTGGCTGCCAGGGCTTGCCGCTCCGCCGGCTTCATCGACTCCAAGGCCTCGCTCAGTTGGCGGAACTGGTCGGCGGCCAGCCCCAGGTGCCGGGCCAGTCGGCGCACGGCCTCGTAGCTTTCGGGGTGGATGCTCGTATTGTCCAGCGGCTCGCGGCCGCTCCGAATGCGCAGAAATCCAGCCGCCTGTTCGAAGGTGCGTTCGCCGATGCCCCGCACGGCCCGCAGCTGATCGCGAGCCTCGAAGCGACCGATGCGCTGGCGGTGCTGCACGATCTCCTGAGCCAGCCGCATATTCAGGCCCGACACATGCGCCAGCAGCTGCGGAGAAGCTGAGTTCAGATCGACCCCCACTTCGTTTACGCACGATTCGACCACGGCCTGCAGCTCGTTTTCGAGCATCGACTGGTCCACATCGTGCTGGTAGAGGCCCACACCAAGGGATTTGGGATCGATTTTGACCAGCTCGGCCAGCGGGTCTTGCACGCGGCGGGCGATGCTGATGTTACCCCGTTCGGCGGCCTCGAGCTGCGGGAACTCCTGGCGGGCAGCCTCCGAAGCCGAATAGACCGACGCGCCCGCCTCGTTGGTTATCAGGTAGCGTGCCGAGAGGCCGTAGTGCCGGATGAGCTGGGCCACGAAGGCCTCTGTTTCGCGCGAGGCCGTACCGTTGCCAATGGCTATGACTTCCACCCCCCAGGTCTGAATGAGGTCGAGGACCACGCGTTGGGCAGCGGCGATCTGCTTGCGGGGTGGCGTGGGGTAGATCACTTCGCCGGCCAGGTATTCCCCCTGCCGGCCCACTACGGCCACTTTGCAGCCCGAAGCAAAACCCGGATCGATGCCCAGCACGACCTTATCGGCCAAAGGCGGCTGCAGGAGCAGGTTGCGCAGGTTGCGCGAAAAGACTGTAACGGCGTGCCGGTCGGCTGCTTCCTTGAGCGTTCGGCGCACCTCACGTTCGATCGACGGTTCGAGGTAGCGGCTCAGGGCCAGCCGGATGGCCGCCCGGCACTCCTCGATGAAAATCAGCCGCCCGCTCAGCTTCAGGTGCCGTTCTACGAAGTGGGCGAGGGCTTCGGTATCGGCCACCACCCCCAGACTCAGGATGCCGAGCTGCTCACCGCGGTGCAGAGCCAGCCACTGATAGGGCTTGAGCTTGCGTACATCCAGCTTGAAATCTTCGTAAAGCTCAAATTTGAAGGCTTCCTTGTGGTCGGTTTCTTTCTTTTTCGATTGCACCAGCCCTTTTTCGTGCAGGGTCTGGCGCACGTGGGCACGGATGTCGGCGTTTTCGGTGATGCGCTCGGCGAGGATATATTGTGCCCCCTGAATGGCTTCCTTACGCGTGCAGATGGTGCCATTTATGAACGCGCGGGCCAGGGCATCGGCATCGCCGCTGGTGGCTGTCAGCATCAGGTCGGCCAGGGGTTCCAGGCCGTTCTCGATGGCGACCATGGCCTTGGTTTTGCGCTTGGGCTTGTAGGGCAGGTAAAGGTCTTCGAGGGTGTTCAGGTCGCTGCAGGCTTCGATGCGGCGGCGCAGCTCGTCGCTGAGCTTGCCCTGTTCGGCGATGCTGCGCAACACCGTCTGTTTGCGTTCGTGCAGCTCGGTGAAGTGGCGGCGGCTTTTGTCGAGGGCGCGGAGCTGTTCCTCGTCCAGGCCGCCCGTCTGGGCCTTGCGGTATCGGGCGATGAAAGGCACCGTGGCACCTGCTTCGAAGAGATCGAGGGTGCGGCGCACGGCATCGGGGCGCAGGCCCAAGGCGCGGGCCACTTCAGCAGTCGGGTCGTAGGATTGCATGGCAGGCTGGAAAATTGCGGATGCGAATTTGGCCCCAAACCGGCAGGCGTGCAAGGCGGATTATGCGCACAGCACCACCCTGTCCGCGCACAGGCTGGGGATTGCAGCCCCACCACCAGCCGGCAGCTACTGGATTTCTTCCGAAAACTTCGTGCCCCTTGTTCAAAATCAGCAGCATTTACCCAAAAAGCACCCGAACGTCCCTGCTCGGCCTGTCCACCGGCCTGCTTCAGACCGGATCGGACGGAGGTTCGACTCTGCGGTATTCAGGCAGCCAGAGCATGGACAGCTGGCCCGGCAGCCAGACCCGCCAGGCCCCGTCGTGCAGCTCTTCGATGCCCAGCCCCAGCTCGTGGGCGGCTTGGGCGCGGGCTGCCGGTTCCTCGGCAAAGAAAGCCAGCGACGGACCATTCCAGCTGGCCTGTTCATAGAGCCCGATCACAAGCACGCCATCGAAGAGCAGGGCATAGGGCACCTCGTCGGGCTGACTGCGGCGCAGGACTTTAAAACCCAGCTGGCCCCAGCGGGCCAGCTCGCTGGCCAGACTGCCGGTGCCGATACCCACTTCGGCAAAACGTCCGTCGGGCAGCAGCGAAAAACCCGCGGGTGGCACTTCCAGATCGGCAGCCACCGACTGAATCTGCACATGCACCCGCTCCGAAACCTCGAAGCTGATCCCCCACTCGGGGTCGGCATGGGTACGGGCAGTATGCTGCACATCGGCAGCCGTGGTAGCCAGCCACGCATCCCAATCCTCCGTCAGGTAGTGCAGGCATACCTGAGCCGGTGCCGGCCGCCGGGTGAGTACCCAATTAAAAAAACCGTCGGTAAATACGGCGCATTCTTCGGGTTCCTCCAGTTCGTAGAGGCTGCGGAAACCCCAGGCGGTCAACAGGGCTGCAGCCGGTGCCAGATCGGGCAAGTCGATTTCGAGACGCAGGGTGCTGTTACGACCGGGGATTTGTGGAGTATCGGTCATGGATGGGCGACAGAAGCCAGAGAGCGAAAATACAATCGGGGCATCGAACCCAGGCATCGGAACAGCCACGGAGCCTTTGCCGCCCCCGACTGCTTCCCCCGGAGTTTTCATCTGAATTAAATCCTGTAATAAAATCTTGAATCAATTCCAGTATCAGGCAAATCTATATTTTAATTTTATGTTTTTATAAAAAAAATTAGTTTGAATAAAATGTGATGATTGTTATTTTTTACTTAATCGCTAAACAAAATACCTCGTCCGCCGCCTCAAAATTGGACTAACTTTGCCTCCAAATCGTTATCCATCCAGCACCATGGCGGGAACCCTCACCCTCACCATCCTCAAGCCCGACGCCCTGCAAAATGGCCACACGGGTAAAATCATCGACCACATTCTGGGCGCGGGCTTCCGCATCCGGGCGATGAAGCTCATCCACCTGACGGCAGCACAGGCCGGTCAGTTTTACGAAGTTCACCGCGAGCGGCCGTTTTACGGCGATCTGGTCAAGTACATGTCTTCGGGGCCGTGCCTGCCGATGCTCCTCGAAAAAGCCAATGCCGTCGAGGACTTCCGCGCGACCATCGGAGCGACCGACCCCGCCAAGGCCGCCGAAGGCACCATCCGCAAGCTCTATGCCCAATCGATTGAAGCAAACGCCGTCCACGGTTCCGACTCCGACGAAAACGCCCTGCGCGAAGCTGCTTTCTTCTTCTCTGAACTGGAGCGGGTCTAGGCCGCTGGCAGCGGTGGCCCTGCTGCTGGTTCTGCTGAGCGTGCCCCATGCTTTGCTGGCTCAGAACTACACCGTGCGGGGCAGCGTGCGGTCGGCACGCACCGGCGAAGCCCTCATAGAAGTTACCGTAGCCGAACCGGCCCTGCGTACCGGAACCTACACCGATGCGCAGGGCCGATTTGTGTTGCGCCTGCCCGCCGGTAGGCGCACGCTGCGCGTCAGTGCACTCAACTACGCCACGCAATTTCACCGTTTTGACCTGCAGGGCGATCTGGAACTGGAATTTGTGCTGGCCGATTCGGTCGGCGAGCTGGGGCCGGTCGTCATCGAAGCCGATGCTGTCGAGGAAGCCCTCAACCGCCCCCAGCTGGGCCTCAACCGCATCGACATGGCCCAAGCCCGCCAGCTGCCCGCCATTTTTGGCGAAGTCGACGTCCTTAAAATCCTGCAGTTTTTGCCCGGGATAAAGGTCGGGGTCGAGGGTACGGCGGGTTTTTTCGTGCGGGGAGGCAGCAACGACCAGAACGCCGTGCTGCTCGATGGCAGCCTGCTCTACAACCCTACCCACCTGGGCGGCCTCTTCGGCACCTTCAATTCCGATGTCATCGAGGGACTAGATGTCTTCAAGGGCAGTTTCCCGGCCCGCTACGGAGGCCGGCTCTCGTCGGTGATCGATGTGCGGACGCGTGCCCCCCAGCCCGACCGCTGGCACGTGGCGGGGGGACTGGGGCTGATCTCCTCGCGCGTGGCGGTCGACGTGCCCCTGCGCCGCAACCAAACGGGCCTGCTGCTGGCCGCCCGCCGCACCTACCTCGACCTCTTTACCCGCACCCTCAACGCTGCCAACGCCAGCGATCCCGATTACGCCCCTCTGCCCAACTACGCCTTTACCGATTTCCATGCCCGCACCGACTGGCACCTCAACGCCACCGACCGCCTCACCCTGACGGGCTTTTATGGCAACGACAACATCGCTTTCAAAGACCGGATTTTCAATTTCGATTTTGGCTGGAGCAACTCGGCGGCCAGCCTCAAATGGGAGCGGCTGACGGCCGGTGCCCGAACGTGGAGCGTGCAGGCCAGCTTCACCCAATACGATTACCGCATCCGCACGGCCTTGGGGGCGTTTTCGGGCAACCTGCGCTCGCGCGTACGCGACGGCAATCTGACCCTGCGCCACGAGCGGCCCTGGGGGCGAGGCCACCGCCTGCAGACGGGGGCCAGCCTCATCGGCCACCAGTTTTTCCCCAGTCTGCTCGATGCGCGGGGCGATGCCGACGACCTGCGCTTTCAGTTCCGGCAGGTGCTTAGGGGTGGGCAAGGGGCCGTGTGGCTCGGCGATAACTGGGAAATCAATTCGCGCTGGACCCTCGAAAACGGGCTTCGTGTATCGGGATGGCTCGGCCAGAAGAGCACCTATGGCGGCCTCGAACCCCGCGCCGCCGCCAATTTCCGCGCTACCGACTGGCTCTCGCTCAAGGGCGGCTATTCGCGCTGCTGGCAGTACCAGCACCTGGCCTCCAGCTCGACGCTGAGCTTGCCGACCGACATCTGGTACCCCAGTACCGCCAATCTGCAGCCCCAGCGGTCGGATCTGATTTCGGCCGCGGCAGTCTGGGGCTGGAAAAAGCTGGGCCTCGTTACAACGGTCGAGGGCTACGCCAAGTGGATGCGCAATGTGGTCGAGCTGCGGCCGGCGGCACTTCTGTTCATCAATCCCGACCTCGACCGCGACCTGGTGCAGGGGCTGGGCACAAGCCGGGGGGTGGAGTTTCAGGTCGAGAAGCCCAAGGGCAAGACCTCGGGCTGGGTGGCCTACACCCTCTCCTGGACCGACCGGCTCTTCGACGGGCGCGACGGCTTTGCCCTCCTCAACGAGGGCCGGCCCTTCCCCTTCCGCTACGACCGGCGGCACGACCTGAGCGTGGTGCTGGTGCAGGAGCTCTGGCCGCGGCTGAGCCTCTCGGCGGCCTTCGTTTACCGGACGGGAGAAGCCGTGTCGGTACCCACGGGCCGCACCCTGCTCCGCGACCTGGAGGGCATCAACCGCATTGGCCTCATCAACAACCCCGCAACCGGCGAGTCCGGAGTCGATCTGGGGCAGACGGTGGCCATTTTCGAGGCCCGCAACAACTTCCGCATGCCCGCCTACCACCGGCTGGATCTGAGCCTGACCTGGAAATTCCGCCCCAAGCGCGGCGAATCGGAACTGGTCTTCAGCGTCTACAACGCCTACAACCGCGCCAACCCCTTTGTGCTGGTATTTGAGGAGGTCGTGGACGAGAACCGCGTAACGATCGGCCTGCGTGCCCGCATCGTGGCGTTGTTTCCGGCCCTGCCGGCCATCAGCTGGAATTTCAGGTTCTGAGCTTGAATCCTGGAACGTTTGCAGGCCGACCTGCTGCACCCTATTCAACCTTTTGGGGCCAACTTTTTGTGATATATTTCTTTATTAGTGAAATATGAGCTTTTGATATTTTGTTTATTAAATTATAAATAAAATATTTTTTTAGCAAGTAAATCAAATTAATATCCCTCGCCCACCCTTGGGAATGAGACATCGGGCCGTTCAAGCCCTTGGGGGCCTCAGGCTGGCCAGAAGGGTCTCGCTCTCGTTCCAGAGGGCCTGAGCTTTGGCCTGGTCGTAGCTTTCAACCGAGGACCGCGCCTCGCGACCGCAGTCGAAGTAGAGGCCGCTCCGCTGCTCGTGCGTGATGAGTCGGGCCAGGTGGCGGGCCGAATCCTTGGCCCGGATAGCGAAACCCAGCAGCGGCCCGATGCTGCTCAGCAAGCGGCGGCTTAGCCGCTGCCCGGGCGAGGAACCCATGCCAAAACCCGTATCGGGCATGAAACCCGGGTTGTAGGCGTTGGCCAGCAGGCGATCGCCGTAGCGGCGGTGCAGCTCGTAGGCAAACAGCACGTTGCAAAGCTTGGAGGTGGGGTAAGCGGCTTCGATGCTGCCCGAGGGCCGGGCCATCTGTTCAACGCTGGCCAGGGCCGGTTTGGGAAAGGGCGACCACTTGGCGGGGTCGTGCAGCAGGCTCGAAACGACCACCACCTTGCGCAGAGCGACCCGAGCGAGCAGCAGGCGCGTCAGGTAGAAATGGCCCAGGTGGTTGACGCCAAATATTTCTTCGATGCCATCGACCGTGTAACGGGTCGGGCCTTGGTAGATCAGGCCGGCATTGCAGACCAGATCGTAGCTTGATTCCGTCGGCAGGGCATCGGCAAAGCGTTCGACAGCTGCCAGATCGGCGAGGTCCAGGCTGCGAATTTCCCAGCGATCGGCTGCGTTCGCGGGCAGCTGGCGGGTGGCCTGACGGGCTTTGGCTTCATTCCGGCAGGCGAGGATTACGGTTCGGCCAGCCTCGAGCAGGTAGCGGCTCGTCCAGAGGCCGAGGCCGCTGCTGGCACCCGTAACGATTACGGCAGGTTGAGGGGGCATGGGGGAAGCGCGGTTGGGGCTGAGGCGTGCTGCAGCTGGATCGAGAAAGCACGTTCAGGCTCTGACCAAAATAGTCATTTCCCAGGTCATTTCCTGAAAAAAACACATCGCCCGCTACTTCTGCTTGAGCAGCTGCCGCAGCTGGCGGATCACCTCATCGGGTTCGGCCCGCTGGCGGTAGTCCGCTCCCACGTGTGCGTAGCGAATCACCCCCTCGCTGTCGATCAGGTACGTTGCAGCCAAGGGCAGCTCCATACGCCGGTTACCCGTGTAGGCCGGCAGGTTGATGCCCCGATAGAGTTCGGCCACAGCCTGGGGCAGTTCGTAAACCAGACCGTAGCTGCGGGCCACCACGTTGCCCGTGTCGCTCAGCATGGGGAAGGCTATGCCCTGACGCTCGGCCGTGCTCATCGTGCTGTCGGGCAGGTCGGGGCACAGGGCCAGCAGCTGGCCCCCCGCTACGTTCAGTTCGTGCAGCATGCCCTGCCAGGCTGCCAGCTGCCGGTTGCAGTAGGGGCACCAGCCCCCGCGATACCACACCAGCACCACCGGCCCTTGAGCCAGCCGGTCGCTCAGCCGCACAAAAGGCCCCTGTGCCGAGGGCAGCATGAAGTCGGGGGCCTGATCGCCTGTCCGTTTGGCCTGCTGCATCACCGCCGATTGCCCCACCTCTGCAATGCCTGCTTCCATTGCCTGCCAGACATCGGGCGGCAGCTGCTTTTCATACTGGGCCGAAAGAGCCTGCAACTCGCGGTTTAAGGGGCCGGTTGCCGGCTGTTGGGCCATCGATTCGGTCAAGCCCCCCCACACCAGACCAGCAAGCAGAACGATTCGCAGCAACATGGGCATAAAAGTCGATTTCGGAGCAAATTACATACGCGGCCCGTGCCGCCCAAGCCTCCGCTCAGGCTTATTGCGGCTCGTCGGCCCCGGACGGCAGCCACTCGATCCGCAGCACCCGCTGCGTCGTTTCCGACAGGGCTACCCGCTGGGCAATGCGGCCTGTTTCGATCCAGACCGGACCCCCGTCGTCGGCCAGTACACGTGCCTGTTTGCGCAGCTGCGAGGGGAACTTGGCATCGGTCAGCTCATCGCTCACCAGCCGCGTGCCCGACAGCCCCAAGGGCTGGAAACGTTCACCCACCCGCCAGGGCCGCAGCACCAGCAGGCCCGCCAGCCGGTCGATATCCAGATAAGCAGTTCCCCGAGGCGGAGGCAAAGTTGCCTGACTGCTGTTCAGGATCGAGAAGTGAAGCCTGCCGGTGGGCACCGAGGCACTTCCGGGACGAATCGTCCGCCAGGCATCCGAAGGGCTGCTTGCCGACTCAAAAACCAGCGGCAGCTCATCGCAGGCAGCCGCGCGTTCGGGAGCGACCAGACGCAGGCCCTCGGCAGTACGCCACCACCAGCCCAGCGGCGTTTCGATCCGCGTACCCGACTGGGCATCCACCAGTCGCACCAGCCGGCTGGCATCGGTAGGGCGCAGCCTGTATTTTTTTTCCAAAAAGTACTGGAAAAGAACATGAAACGTGTTGGGATTCGGATACTTCGATCGCAGTAGAGCAAAATCGATCGCAATCGAATCCGGTGTGCTTTTCTTCAGAACACCGGCCAGCAGTTGCTCTGGGTCGTGTTCATGGGTTAAGGCCCGAAACTGCCGCTCGTAAGTTCGGCCCCGCTCGACGAGGTGCTCCTCGATTCGGGGATTGATGGCCGCCAGCGCGGGCAGCACCCTGTGCCGGATGCGGTTGCGCAGATAGGCCAGACTGGCGTTCGAGCGGTCGTCGCGCCAGGTCAGGCCCTGCGCCTCGAGGTAGTGGATCAGCTGCTCCTTGGACGCGAAAAGCAGTGGACGGATTACCGCCCCCCGCTGCACCGGAATGCCCCGCAGCAGCTCAACCGACCGGCTCCGCAGCAAAGTCAGGAGCAGCGTTTCGGCCTGATCGCCCCGATGGTGGGCTGTGGCGACGCGTGTCCAGCCCAGCCGCTTAAGCTCTTCGCGAAAAAAGCGGTAGCGGATGCGACGTGCCGCTACCTGCAGCGACAGGCCTTCGGCTTCCGCCAGCTGCCGGGCTGAGGCCGTGCATTCAGCGCAGGGAACCCCCAGCCGGGCTGCCAGTTCGCGAACGAATCGGGCATCGGCATCCGAGTCATCGCCCCGCAGGCCGTAATTCACATGGGCCACCGCTACCGGATGCCCCAGGCTGTGAAGTACATGCAGCAGGGCTACCGAATCGGCCCCGCCGCTGCAGGCCACGAGAATAGGCTGACCCGCGTCGGCCAGCTGCTGCTCCCGCACGAAGCGGCGCACCGCCGCCCGAAAAGCCGCGGGCGAGAGCAGGCGAGCCACGGCGCGTCAGTTGCGGAGGCGGATTTCCTGACCGATACGCAGCACGGCGTTGCGCGGCAGGTTGTTGATCGTGAGCAGTTCGTCGACCGTCGTGCGGTAGCGGTTGGCGATCGTCCAGAGTGAATCGCCCTGCTGAACGCGGTGTACGTGGCCGCTGGTAGCGGGCCGTGTCGGGCGGGCTGCCGAAGCCTGCTGAGCTGGTGGCGTGTAGGTCGCCGCGATCTCGGGCCGCACTTTCACCACCAGCTGCTGGTTGGGGTGCACGATGCCGCTTTTGATCCGGTTCCAGAGCACCAGCGAATCGAGGGGCACATCGAAACGTTCGGCAATGGATTCGGGGCTGTCGCCCTTGCGCACCGCGTATTGAATCCGCACCCGCTTGGCCAGTTCCTGTTCGGTGGCGCGGCTGCGGGCCATTAGCGAATCCATGCCGCCGCGCCGGTAGTACTCGGCCACGCTCAGGGGTACCCGCACCGGATAGGGGGTCGATTGGTAGGGTACCACGCCCCGCCGCAGCTCGGGATTGAGGCGGGCCAGGTACTCGGGATCGGCACCGGCTTCGCGGGCCAGGTCGGTCAGACTCACCTGCTGCCGGCTGATGTGCAGCGTATCGACGT
Source organism: uncultured Bacteroidia bacterium (assembly GCA_937936615.1). Classification (GTDB taxonomy): domain Bacteria; phylum Bacteroidota; class Bacteroidia; order J057; family CALDDN01; genus CALDDN01. Next base: position 18,954 of record CALDDN010000054.1, read on the forward strand.
TGTAACTGAATTTGTAAGGCACCGGAAAGATGTGGTGCTCCGTAGCGTATTTCATCACATAAGTGGCTGCAATGAAGGTAGGCACATAGCTGGCTGTCTCGCGGGGCAGGTGGGGCCAGAGCTTCCAGAAATTGCGCAGGCCCGTGCGGCGCATGGCGTAGTTGACGCGGCCCGGCCCGCAGTTGTAGGCGGCGATGGCCAGCTGCCAGTCGTTGTACATGGCGTGCAGGTCTTTGAGGTAGCGGGCCGCGGCCACGGTCGATTTGTAGGGGTCCATCCGTTCATCGACCAGCGAGTTGACTTCCAGCCCGTACATGCGGCCCGTAGGCAGCATGAACTGCCACAGCCCCACGGCATTGGCCCGCGAAACGGCCTTGGGGTTGAGGGCACTTTCGATCACGGCCAGGTACTTGAGTTCCAGCGGCAGGCCCTCGCGGTAGAACACTTCCTCGATCATCGGGAAATAGACCTGTTGCAGCCCCAGCAGGCGGGCCGTCAGGTGCCGCTTGTGCACGGCGTACAGGTCGATGAAGGCCTGTACTTTGGAGTTGTAGTCCAGGGGCATGATGGCCGGAATTTCCTTGAGCCGCTGGCGGATGACCTGCGGGCTGACGTAGGGTACGTCCGTCGGCGCATTGGCAAACTCCTGAGCCAGACTTTTGTCGCCTGAGCCGTAGTTGAGGCGGTTATGGAACTGTTCGAGCAGACTGTCGAGCAAGGCCATGTGGCTTGCATCGATTTCGTCGCTGATCGACGGACGCTGCGCCCAAACCACCATCGGACCGCCCAGCAGCAGCCCCATCCAGAGCAAGGCAAACAGGGGTCGAACGTGCTTCATAGGATAGTTTTTTTTGTGTGTGGATATTTTTTGGGCTATTTATTTAGGTAACATATTTAAATCTTTACTTATAAAATAAAAAATCATAAACCGAAGATATCGCGGGAGATGCGCAGCAGGCGAACGTCAGCAAAGGAATCGGCCAGCAGGTGCAGGCCATAGGGCAGGCCGTTGCTGTGCCGACCCACCGGCAGCGATACCGCCGGCATGCCTACGAGGTTGGCGTGTACGGTATAGACGTCGGACAGGTACATGGCAATGGGGTCGTCGATCTTTTCACCGAGACGAAAGGCCGTCGTTGGGGTGGTAGGGGTCAGCAGCACATCGCATCGCTTGAGGAGCTGGCGAGTCGCATCGTAGATTATGCGACGCACCTGCTGCGCCTTGCGGTAGTAGGCGTCTTTGTAGCCTGCCGACAGCACGAAAGTCCCTAGAGCGATACGCCGCTTCACTTCGGGACCGAAGCCCTCGCTTCGGGTGCGGGTGTAGAGGTCTTCGAGGTTCTGCACACCGTCCGCACGGTAGCCGTAGCGCACGCCGTCGTAGCGGGCCAGATTCGACGAAGCTTCGGCCGTCGTCAGCACATAGTACGCCGGTATCAGGTACTCCAGATAGGGAAATTCGAGCCATTCGATGCGGTGGCCTTGGCTTTCGAGGCGGGCTGCCGTATCGAGGACGGCCTGACGGATTTCAGGGTCCAGTCCCTCGGTTTCGACGGCTTCGCGCAGGATGCCCACGTGCAGCGGTTCGGTCAGGGGCTGCTCGTAGTCGGCCCAGCTTTCGAGGGGGCAGGTAGCCGAGGTGTTGTCGCGTTCGTCGGCCCCGCCCATCGCCAGGAAGAGGCGGGCCGCGTCGTCCACCGTGTGGGTCAACGGGCCAATCTGATCAAAGGACGAGGCGTAAGCGATAAGCCCGTAGCGCGAGACCCGTCCGTAGGTGGGCTTGAAACCGACCAGCCCGCAGAGAGCCGCCGGCTGACGCACCGAGCCGCCCGTGTCGCTGCCCAAAGCTGCCAGGCACAGACCCGCCGCCACCGCTGCCGCCGAGCCACCCGACGAGCCACCGGGCACGCGCTCTTCGTCCAGCGGATTGCGCACCGGCCCGAAGGCCGAGTTTTCGTTCGACGAGCCCATGGCAAACTCGTCGCAGTTGAGGCTGCCGATCACCAGCGCATCCTGGGCCAGCAACCTTTCGAGAGCCGTCGCCGTAAAAAGGGAACGGAAATTGCCTAGAATTTTGGAAGAAGCCCGCAAAGGGTGACGGGCATAGCAGATCACATCCTTGATACCCAGGAACATCCCGGCCAGCGGTCCTGCCTCGCCGCGTGTCCAGCGGTCATCGAGGGCACGGGCCTGAGCCAGCAGCTCGTCCGCATAGACATCGAGGTAGGCGTTCAGGCTACGGCGGGCCTCGATGCGTTCCAGATAGCCTTCGGCCAAGGCAGCAAATGATATTTCATCCTGCCGACGTGCTTCTTGCACAGCGTGCAGGGTGCGATAAATGGGCTTCACAGCAAACGACGAGCTTCAGCGGCTCGCAGATTTCAGGTTCGTCAATAGGTCTGCGTGCTTTGTTGCTTCGGTCAGAAAGTATAAAACTCTTTTGGTCTCAAATCAAGAAAAGAAAGTTCGCGGGCTTTATCTGCAAGAAATAGAAAAGAGCGGAGCCAGTCTCTCAGGAAGACTTGGCGGGCGGCTCGGTTTTACGGGCCGCATCGGATGTCTGGTCGATCTCCTTCTGGATTTCGTTTTTGACGTTGTTGGTGGCGTTTTTGAATTCGCGGATACCTTGGCCGAGGCCGCGGGCAAATTCCGGAATCTTGCGGGCACCAAAAAGAATCAGTACAGCCAGGACGATGAGCAGGATTTCCTGCGTGCCCAAGCCCATCAGAGCGAAAAGAAAGGAATCGAATACCATGACGGACAAATCTACAAAAACTATGTGTTTCGCAGATAGAACAACGACGGAGGGGCAGCGGTTCGTGTGGCGAGAATGTGCAAAAGCGGACGGCCCCCTTTGTTGCACTGCTCCGCGGCGAGGATAGCGATATCATCCCGCGGGGCAGCGAACGGAACCGCTCGAATTCCACATCTGAAATCTGGTTTAAAAAAGTGAAAGGCATCTAAAGCCATTGATCTCCAAATGCAGCTCGAATATTGAAGATCAATACAAGTTCAATTTTTTTTGGAAAAAAACATACTTACCCTGTGGTTCATCCGCCCGACGACCTGAACCCCGAAGATCTGCTGCTGCGCGATCTGCTCGAAAACCGACACGATCGTTACAACCGGGCCGATTTCATTGCCGAGGACCCCATTTCCCTGCCTCATCGCTTCACGCAGCGCGAGGATATCGAAATCGCAGGTTTTTGGGCCGCAACCCTTGCTTGGGGCCGTCGCAGCAGCATCCTGAGCAGCGGTCGGCGGCTGCTGGCTTTGATGGACGATGCCCCTGCCGACTTTACCCACAGGGCCACAGGCCGCGACCTCGACCGCCTGCAAGGTTTTGTGCACCGTACCTTCAACGGAACCGATGCCGTGTTTTTCGTGCAGGGCCTGCAGCGGCTTTACCGGCACGAAGGCGGTCTGATGGGTTTTTTTGCCCGCCATTGTCCGCCCCAAGCCCCCGATACCGGCGAGGCTCTGGCGGCTTTGCATGCCTGGTTCTTTGCCCAGCCCGAGGCCCTGCCTCGCTCGCGGCGGCACCTCTCCGATCCCAGTCGCGGTTCGGCCGCCAAGCGGCTTTCGATGTTTCTGCGCTGGATGGTGCGCCGCGACAGCCGGGGCGTCGATTTCGGACTTTGGTCCGCCCCCAGGCCCTGCCAGCTCGTCTGTCCCCTCGACGTCCATACCGCCGGCATCAGCCGCCAGCTGGGCCTGCTCCGGCGCAAAACCAACGACTGGAAAGCCGCCCGCGAGCTGACGGACCGGCTCCGCCAGTTCGACGCCACCGATCCCGTGCGCTTCGATTTCGCCCTCTTTGGTCTGGGGGTCTACGAGCGGGGGCAATTTTAGGATTGGATCGGCAGCGTTGTTGCCAGTCGGCCATCAGGCCGTGCCGATGTAGGTAAAGGGGCTTAGAGCCTTCAATTCGGCGGTCAGCTCGGGGCTGAAGCTCTGGGCATCGATCCACCCGTGCAGGGTCTGGCGGTCGAGGGGATGTCCGGTACGGGTCAGGGCTTTAAGGTCGTCGTAGGCGCGATCGTGGCCCTCGCGGCGCAGGATGGTCTGCAGGGCCTCGGCCAGCACCTGCCAGTTGGCTTCGAGGTCGCGATCCAATGCAGCGGCGTTGGGACTCAGCTTCTCAAGGCCACGGGCCAGCGACTCCAAGGCGATAAGTGTCCAGGCCAGGGGCAGGCCCATGTTTCGTGTAACGGTCGAGTCGGAGAGGTCGCGCTGCAGCCGCGAAACGGGCAGCTTGTTGCTCAGGTGATCGAAGAGCGCGTTGGCCAGCCCCAGATTGCCCTCGGCATTTTCAAAATCGATCGGATTGACCTTGTGGGGCATGGCCGACGACCCGGCTTCGCCGACCCGTACTTCCAGTTTGAAATAATCGAGGCCGATGTAGTACCAGCAGTCGCGGGCCAGGTCGAGCAGAATGACGTTGATGCGGCGCAGCGCGTCGAAGATGGCGGCCAGTCCGTCGTAGTGGTCGATCTGGGTGGTGGTGCGGTTGCGCATCAGACCCAGCCGTTCGCCGACGAAACGGTCGGCAAAAGCCGGCCAGTCCACCCCCGGGAACGCTGCCACATGGGCGTTGAAGTTGCCCGTTGCGCCGCCAAACTTCGCAGGGTAATCGAGCATATCGAGCAGGCGCAGGGCGTTGTGCAGCCGTTCGATGAAAACACGCAGTTCCTTGCCCAGGGTCGTGGGTGAGGCCGGCTGGCCGTGGGTACGGGCCAGCATGGGCCGGCGGGCCGTAGCTTCGGCCAGCTGCTCGAGTCGCTCGAGCACGCGCTGGTAGCCGCGGCTCAGCACCCGTTCGATCGAGTCGCGCAGCATCAGGGGCAGGGCCGTGTTGTTCACATCCTGCGACGTCAGCCCAAAATGGACATAGGGCAGCAAGGCCTGGGCCTGAATGAGGCCACTTTCGCGGATGCGCTCCCGCAGGTAGATTTCGAGGGCTTTGACGTCGTGATTGGTCGTGCGTTCGATTTCTTTCACGCGGCGGGCCTGCAGGCGATCGAAGCCCGTGACGAGGCTGCGCAGCACGTCGCGATCGGGCAGGGCCAGAATCGGCAGACTGACCTCGGGAACGCGGGCCAGCTCGATGAGGTATTCGACTTCGACGTGGAGGCGGTAGCGAAAAAAAGCCACTTCCGACCACATCGCCTCCAGCGGTGCCGTCAGGTGGCGGTACCGCCCGTCGATGGGTGCTATGGCGGTCAGTGGTTCGTACATGACTTGGCTGGGGCGGTTCAGGCGGTAGCGGCGGGCGGGTCGGGCAGCAGATCGAGCAGGGCCTCGCTCAGGCCCGTGGTCGAAAAACCGCCGTCGTGGTAGAGGTTCTGCATCGTCAGTTTGCGGGTCAGATCGGAAAACAGTACGACGATGAAATCGGCGCATTCCTCGGCCGTGGCGTTACCCAGGGGCGAGAGCAGCTCTCCGTACTGGAGCATCTTCTGGAAGCCCGCAATGCCCGAACCTGCCGTCGTGGGAGTCGGCGACTGCGAGACGGTATTGACGCGCACGCCGTCGCGACGGGCGAAGTGATAGCCAAACGTACGGGCGATCGATTCGAGCAGAGCCTTGGCCTCAGTCATATCGTCGTACTTGGGGAAGGCCCGCTGTGCAGCGATGTAGCTCAGGGCCACCACCGAGCCGCCCCGCCGGAATGCCTGCCGTTTCCAGGCCACCTGCAGCATCTTATGAAAGGAAACAGCCGATATGTCGTAGGTTTTCTGTAGAAAATCGTAATTCAGATCGGTATACGGCCTGTTTTTTCGTACATTCATCGACATGCCGATGGAATGAAGCAGGAAATCGATCTGCCCGAACCGCTCCTGGGCGGCGGCGTAGAGTTTCTCCAGGTCGTCGAGGCTGGTGGCATCGGCAGGTACGATCTCGCTGCCCGTTTCCTCGGCCAGACGTTGCAGCGATCCCAGGCGCAAGGCTACGGGCGTGTTCGTCAAGAGGAAACGAGCACCGGCGGCGTGCGCCCGCAGGGCCGTCTGCCAGGCAATCGACGTCTCGTCCAAAGCACCGGTGATGATGCCCGTTTTTCCAGCCAGAAGCTGGGGATAGGCTTGCGTAGACACGTTCAGGCTAACTGATGGGGTGGCAAAGCGCGAAAATAGTCAAAATTCAACCTGCTGCAGTCCTGCGACCAGCCGGTCGCTGACTGGGCCTGCTCTTGACAGCAACCCAGTCGGTTGGAAGCCCCCTCGGAGGCCCGAAGGCCGGTCTTCCGACGAGCTGTGCACCGATCGCACCGGCTGCCACCCGGCTGTAAGGATCGTCTGTATGATTTCTTTCCAATAAGCTGGTTTTTTTTCAAGCCATATTGGATACAAATTTGGATTTGAATCGCTGAAATGATCGAAGTAGACTCAAGACAACTTTGGTAATTGATCGTAAAAAAACAATGAGTCAGACCCGGAAATGGCGCGGCTTGCTTGGATTGTTCATCGGGCTGTATCTTGCAGGCTGTCAAGCCCCAAAGCCCCAAGCCATGGAAAAACAGATCATCATCGAACCCGCTGCCGGCAGCCCCATAGGCCCCTACAGTCAGGCCGTCCGCGTCGGTAATTTACTCTTCGTTTCGGGCCAGATTGGCCTCGATCCCAGTACGGGCGAACTTCAAGGCCCCGACTTCGAGGACGAAGTCAAGCAAATGATGACCAACCTTGGGGCCATTCTGGCCAAGGCAGGCACTGGCTTTGATCAGGTCATCAAATCAACGATCTACATCCGCGACATGGGGCAGTTTGCGGAGCTTAACAGCCTGTATGGCAGCCACTTCACGGCGGGCCATTACCCCGCCCGCGAGACAGTCGAGGTGTCGGGCCTGCCCAAGAATGCCCGCTGCGAAATCTCGGTCGTGGCTCTGGTGCCTTGAGCACAGCAGGCTATCTGTCTGTTATATTCGCCTGCTGGCCATTCACCTCAGCCTTGAGAATGAAAAAGCGAAAGCAGCATCGGGCCTTTCCGCCCGAGTCGATGGGAGATTAAAAACCGCCTGTACAGACAGCCAGCCAATCGGTCCTTTTGCAGAACTTGCTGCATCGATCATGCGCTTTGAAGAGTACGGCGGCCAGCGGGCCGCCCAACAGCAATTCCTGCAGCTCGTGCAAGGCGGGCGGATGCCCCATGCCCTGCTGGTGCGCGGGCCGGAGGGGGCCGCCCCTCTAGGTTTCGTGCAGGCAGCCCTGCAGCGGCTGGCCTGCGAGCACCCCACCGAAACCGACAGCTGCGGCCACTGCAACGGCTGTCGTCAGGCTGCCGCTCTGCAACATCCCGACCAAATCTGGCTCTTTCCCTATTTCAGCCAGATCAAGGATGGACGGCCCGCTACCACCGAGGATTTTCTGGCCGCCTTTCAGGAGGCGGCTGCCGGTACCCTCGATTTCGGTCCTGCCGACTGGGCTGCCGCTCTGGATGCCGAAAACAAACAGCTGGCCATCCCCGTGCATGAAATCCGCAACCTGCGCCGCAGTCTGTCGCTCGCGCGGGGGGGGCGGGGCTACCGCTGCGTCGTCCTCTGGCAGGCCGAGCTGCTGCGCCCCGAAGCGGCCAACGCCCTGCTCAAGGTGCTGGAAGAACCTCCGGAACGGACCCTCTTTTTTCTGCTCGTCGAAGGCGAGGGCGCGTTGCTGCCCACCATTGTATCGCGCTGCCAGCAGCTGCGCCTGGCCCGCTGGTCGGTGCAGGAACTGGCAACGCTGCTGCCGCGTCTGCTCGAGGTGCCCGAGAGCCATGCCCGCGAGCTGGCCCAGATCGCCGATGGCAGCCTCTACCGTGCGGTGGCCATCGCCCGCCAGAGTGATGCTGCCTTGCACGAGACCTTCGTGCAGTGGATGCGCCGCTGCCATAGTGGCAACCTGACCGAACTCATCCAGTGGACGCAGGAGATCAACCGGCAGCCCAAAGAGTATCATAAGCTGCTCCTGACCTATGGTTTGGGGCGGATTCGCGATGCCCTGCTCTTTGCGTGCGGCGTGCCCCAGCTTGCAGCTGTAGCTGGGGTCCAGCGCGAATTTGTACGCAAGTTTGCTGCAGTTCAGACCTTCGAGAGTCTGGAACAAGTCGCCGAGGCCCTCGAGGACCTCTTGACCGAAATCGGTCAGAATGCCAATACACAGGCTGCGTTTTTCAACGCCAGCTACCGGCTCATGAAGTCGTTTCAGCAGGCCAGGCAGGCCGTCAGCCGCTGATGTCGATCAATCGTTGATCAATCGTTCAAGCACACGCGCCACTTTCTCGGCACTGGGAAGCACCATTTGCTCGAGAGTCGAATTGAGGGGAATGCAGGGAGTGTTCTCGCTGCCGAGCAGCTCGGGGGGGGCATCCAGGTAGCGGAAGCAGCGTCGGGCTATGCGGCCTGTCAGGGCTTCAGCAAAGGAATTGACGGGGTTTTCCTCCGTCAGAACCAGTACCTTGCCGTGGCGGCGGACGATGTCTTCGATCATGGGCCAGTCGAGCGGTTCGAGGGTGCGCAAGTCCAGAATTTCGATCTGCCCCGGCAGGAACTGGCGGGCAGCATTCAAGGCCCAGTGCACGCCCATGCCGTAGGTAACCACCGCGCAGCTTTCGCCCGATTCGATGCGGGCAGGGTCGGCGTGCAGAAAGGTACGGGCCTTGCCCAGGGGGATGATGTACTGATCGTCCGGCTCAATGGTCTGGGCTTCTTTCGTGCCGGGCACTTTCGACCAGTACAGTCCTTTATGTTCGAGCATCACTACGGGGTTCGGGTCGTAGAAGGCGGCCTTGAGCAGCCCCTTGAGGTCGGCGGCATTCGAGGGGTAAACTACCTTGATGCCGTGGATGTTGAGCAGCACCGATTCCACACTCGACGAATGGAACGGCCCGCCCGAGCCGTAGGCCCCGATTGGCACACGGATCAGCGACTGAATGGGCCATTTGCCGTACGACAGGTAGTAGGACCGGCTCAGCTCGGTAAAGAGCTGGTTGAGGCCCGGCCAGATGTAGTCGGCAAACTGGATTTCGACGATGGGCTTGAGGCCCACGGCCGACATGCCCGCCGTGCTGCCTACGATGTAGGCTTCCTGAATGGGGGTGTTGAAGACGCGCTCGCGCCCGTACTTGTCGGCCAGGGTGGCGGCTTCGCGAAAAACCCCGCCCAGCCGGCCGCCTACGTCCTGGCCGTAGAGCAGGGCTTCGGGATGCTGGCGCAGCAGGTCGTCCATGGCATGCAGCACGGCATCGACCATGACGATTTTTTTGCCACCAGCGGGTTCACGGGTGCCGCGTTCCTCGGTGATGGGCGTGGGGGCGTAGTAGTAGCTGTGGATGTCGTTGGGTTCGGGGGCGGCCTTGGCCCGCTCGAAGTCCTGACGTACGGTCTCGCGGGCGTCGGCTTCGATCTCGCGCAGTACTTCTTCGGTCAGGCCCATGCGCAGCAGTTCCTGACCGAAGAGAACGAAGGGGTCTTTGGCGCGGCTGGCTTCGAGTTCAGCCTCGGGGCGGTACCATTCGCGGCGAACGCCCGAGGTGTGGTGCCCGATGAGGCCTACCTTGGCGTGGATGAGGAAGGGCCGTCGCTCGCTGCGTACGGTCTGGAGCACGCGGTGCAGCACGTTGTAGCTGGCGATGAAATCGCTGCCATCGACACGCACCACCTCCAGCCCCTTGAAGCCCTGGGCGTATTCGTACGCTTCCATGGCGTAAATCTCGTCGGCGTAGGCCGAAATGCTCCAGTTGTTGTCCTGCACCAGGTAGATGATGGGCACAGCATGCAGCACGGCCATTTGCAGGGCTTCGGCGACTTCGCCCTCGGTCATCGAGCCGTCGCCCAGGGAACACACTACTACGGGGGGCTGGCGGTAGTCGTCGGGGATGAGACCCATTTTCTCGCGGTATTTCAGCCCTTGGGCGGCACCGGTGGCGGGTATGGCCTGCATGCCCGTCGACGACGACTGGTAGGGCACCTGGGTCTGATGTTCGCGGCGCAGGCTGGGGTGGCCGTAGTAGTGCCGTCCGCCCGAGAACGGATCGTCGCGTTTGGCCAGGTTCTGTAGAAACATCTCGTAAGGCGTCATGCCAATGCCCAGCAGGATCGACTCGTCGCGGTAGTAGGGGTAGACGTAGTCGGTGGGCAGCAGCTGCAGGGCAGCAGCCAGCTGAATGGCTTCGTGGCCGCGCGAGGTCGAGTGCACGTATTTGAAAAGTTCGCGGTGGCTGTCGAAAGTTTCGGCCAGTTCCTGGGCATAGCACATGAGCCGCCAGGCTTTGAGGAGCACATCGAGATCGATTTGAACGGAGACGGACGGTGCGGAAGTCATAAGGCGTAGGACCGGGCTTTGTTGCTGTCGGTCAGCAGCGTTTGAATTTACAAAAAAACCGACTCGAGGAATCCGATCGACCGGCAGCCTACCCATTCGTGCTTTTCAGGCGATGTTGAGTGGCGGTTTCGGGGTAAATTGGGCTGCGGTGGCGAGTTTGAAGTTCGGGGGCTGCCGTTCGAAGTTACTTTTTTGCTTTATTCGAAAAAATATTTTGAAAAAGTTTTCTTGTTTGATAAAAAAATTTAAAAATAATTGACACTTTCAGTCATCCTTCCGTTTTCGGACTTGCCTGGTCTCCTGTTCGTTGGGTTACTGTTCAGGGGCATTAAATTCAGCCCATGAGTACCGAAACGCTCGTTCTGTTGCTGGCCGGCACCTTGGCGGCTTCCACCCTGTCGGGTACCTTTGGGGTAGGGGGTGGTTCGCTGCTGTTGCTGCTGCTCACCCATGCGCTGGGGCCAGTGGTCGCCGTACCCGTGCTCACGCTGACCCAGCTCATGGCCAACGGCTCGCGGGCAGCTCTGGGCTGGCGCGATCTGGCCTGGAGGCCTGCCCTCTGGTTCATTGCGGGAGCTGTGCCGGGCGTTGCGGTGGGGGCGTGGGTGCTGGGCGAACTGCCGGCCGATGCCCTGGCCCGCGTGGCGGGGGGAGCCATCCTGCTGGGGCTGGGGGCCAAGTCGGTGCTGGGGCGCGACTGGAAGCCCCGTTTCTGGCTCGTGGGGGCTGCAACGGGGCTGCTCTCGGCAGTGGCGGGCATTGCTGGGCCTTTTACGGCGGTGGCTTTCTGGCAGCTGGGCCTTCCTCCTCTGGCTTTCATTGCATCGGAGGCTCTGGCCGTTACGGGTGTGCATCTGCTCAAAACACTGGCCTATGCGCGAATCGATCTGCTGGGTGGCCAGACCTTGAGTTGGGGTCTGCTGCTGGGGGGCGTTTCGCTGGCCGGTTCGTGGCTGGGGCGTCGACTGGCGGGCCGCATTCAGGCACGAATTTTCCGGCGGGTGGTGCTTGCCTTTCTGGTTGTGGCTGCGCTGCAGCTCTTGATTGGGGGTGCCCGCTGAAGCTCGGGAACCTTTACTGGATGCGGAAAACCGCCGAAGTTTCGATCGTCGAATCGCTTTCGGTCGTCGCCTCGCACCAGGCGATGCACGGGAAAGGCATCCAGTCGATCAGCTGGCGCAGATTGGTGAAGTAGTCGGTACCATACCTTTGCGTGCCCTTGTAGAACACGAGGTTATGAACCAGCGGTTTGCCTGCAAAATGCTGCCGCAGCTTTTCGATGATTTCGTGCAAATCGGGCAGAATGTACCACGTGATTTCAGCAAAGAGAATGGCATCGAAATCGGTACCCCACTGCTCGAGTTCCTGCACGCGGCCCACTTCGAAGCGGTAGGCGGGAAAAAGCTGCCGGGCCTTGGCAATGGCCGTTGCCGAGGTATCGATGCCCAGAATCTCGACGCCTGCCTGGCGGGTCAGAAAGTCGGTGTAATAGCCCAGCCCACAGCCGCACTCGAGTACCCGCCGGGCACCCAAACGGCGCAGGTGCAACGCTGCCGCCATGCGCGAGTAGGGATTGGGTTGCTGCGACTGGTGCCAGGGGTCGTCTACCTCACGGTACATCTCCTCGAACTGGCCGATGAACTGCCCGTCTTTGATGACGTAGTCGTGGTAGGTTTTGGGTGCTGCATCCATGGTTTGAATTTACGTTCTGGGCATCGATCAGCCAAATTTATTGATCCGGCATAACTTCCCTTTCTGGTGATCCGGCAAACTTCCCTTTCTGGAAAGCCACTGCAAAAAGGGCTGACTGCCTGTCGAAGGTTTCAGGAACCACTGGTACTATATTTGAATGTTGAGAAAGCAGCAGATCGAATATTGAAAAAGCGCATACCCTATTTCGATGTGTGGGGCCGAGGCGGCAGCCCCCTGCTCATGGTGCATGGCTTCATGATGCACGGGGAGATGTTCTACCCTGTAATCGACCGACTGGCCCGCGAGCACCTGGTCATCATCCCCGATCTGCGGGGCTATGGCAACAGCCGTGAACTGCCAGGTCCTTACACGATTGCGCAACACAGCCGCGATCTGGAGTATATTCTGTCGGCTCTGGGTCTGGATGCTGTTCATTTGTTGGGTTATTCCTTGGGCGGAGCAGTGGCCCAGCATTTCACCCACCACCACTCCACCCGGGTTCTAAGCCTGATTCTGAGCAACACCTTTGCCTATAAAGCGTTGACCGGTCTCGAACGGCTGCAGAAGCGGCTCGTTCCCCAAGTCATCGGTCGGGTAGGGGCCGAGGGCCTGGGCAAGCTCCTGCATCCGCGACTGGTGGAACTGGTGGGCAAGCTCGACCCGGCCACTTACCGCTGGTACCTGCGTATGATGCGCCAGAACCGTACCGATGTATTGCTTCACAGCCTGCACGATCTCTTCAGATTCGACAGCCGGTCGTGGCTGCCCCAGTTTCAAATACCCGTGCTCGTGATCGGCGGGTCGCACGATCTGATCGTCCCCCCCGCGCACGCCCACCAGCTGGTTCAGCTTCTGCCTCAAGCCCGCCTCAAGATTTTCGACCAGGCCGGCCATTCGGCCATCCACACCCACACCGATGACTACATGGCTCTGGTGCGCCGCTTCCTGCAGGCCCTCGACCAAAAAGACCAAAAAGAAGAGGCCGACCGCCAGGCCAGCTGAAATCCGTACTAATAAACGGAATCCCTGTTTGGTGTGTTGATAGCTCATGGCTCTACACCAAAAACATGTGCTCATCACGGGAGGCTTTTCGGGCATTGGCCGTGCGCTGGCCGACCTGCTGCTCCAGTCCAAGGCCCGCGTAACGGCCGCCGGCCGCTCGCAAGTTCCGACGCCGCCACCCACTGACAGCTACTACCCCCTCGTCCGCGACATCGCCACCGAAGCCGATGGACAGGCGGTGGTTCATGAAGCCCAGAACCGTTTTGGCCCCGTCGATGTGCTGGTGCATTGCGCGGGCGAAGGCATCCTCAAGGCCGCCCCCCAGCTTACGGCGCAGGATTTCGAGCGGTCGATGCGCGACAACTTCTATTCGGCCGTCTGGGTCACCCAAGCCCTGCTGCCTACCCTTATGGAAAGGCAGGAAGGCACCCTGATCTACGTACCGGGCGTGCTTGGTAAGGCCCCGATGGCCGGTGCTGCTGCTTACGGAGCCTCGAAATACGCATTGGTCGGCTATGTCAAGTCGCTGCGCGAAGACTTGAAACGTACCCGCGTGCGGGTAACCACGCTGTTTTTTGGCGGAGTCGACAGCCCTTTTTGGGACCCCATCGATCTGCGGGTGCAGCGCGACAAGATGATCAGCGTCGCCGATGCCGCCAAGGCCATCTGGTTTGCGGCTCAGCAACCCGAAACGGCCGTCATGTCCGAGCTGGTGCTCCAACCCTTCAACCACCAGGTGATCTAGCCCCAGCTCAATGAGTCCAGGCTGAAAATTGGCACCCGCGGACGAACGGTATTTCCCGAGGAGCCCCAACCGGTCTGGCGACCTGTTGCCTTGAGCTGATCTCGGGTCTCATTCCGTCGCTTCCGACGGGCGGAAGTGGTCGTGCCCCAACGGCTCGAGTGGGATGATCGAACCATCGGCCTGGGCCAGATGAATGCCCCGCTCGGCTTCGGTCAGATGGCCGATGACGTGCAGTTCGGTCAGGCCCTGAATGCGATCGAAGGCCGTAACCGGCAGCGTGAAGAGCAGCTCGTAGTCCTCGCCGCCGTGCAGGGCCAGTCCCAGCCCGCCCAGCCCGAAGGCTTCGGCGGTGCGCTGGGTCTGGTAGTCGATGGGGATACGGCTGGCGTAGACCAGCGCACCGGTCTTTGAGGCAGTACAGAGGTGCCAGATTTCGGAGGCCAGGCCATCGCTGATGTCGATCATGGCGGTGGGCAGCAGGTCGGCGGCCGCCAGCCACTCGTAGACATCGCGGCGGGCACGGGGCCTCAGCTGCCGCTCGACCACGTAATCGGCATCCGAGAGGTCGGGCTGAATGCGGGGATTCTGAAGCCAGACGGCCTTTTCGCGCTCAAGCACCTGCAGGCCTGCATAGGCTGCGCCCAGGTCGCCGCTCACAACGAGCAGGTCGGTGGGGCGGCCTCCGCCGCGGCGGACGATGCGATCGGGGTGGGCCTCGCCCATGACCGTGAGCGAGAGTACCAGCCCGCCCTTGGAAGAGGTGGTGTCGCCGCCTACGATTTCGATACCGTAGGCTCGGCAGGCCTCATGCAGGCCTGCGTAGAGCAGTTCCAGGGCCTCGACCGAGTAGCGTTCGCTGACGGCCAGGGCTACGAGCGCGTAGCGCGGGCGGGCGTTCATGGCGTAGATATCGCTGGCATTGACGGCCAGAGCTTTGAAGCCCAGGTGCTGGAGCGGGACGTAGCTCGGATCGAAGTGCACCCCCTCGGTCAGCAGGTCGGTCGTCCAGACCAGGGCACGGTCATCGGTCAGGCGGATGACGGCAGCATCGTCGCCGATGCCGGTCAGCAGGTCGGAGCTGGTGGGGCGGCCCAGCAGCTGGGCCAGGCGGTCGATGAGGGCAAACTCGCCCAGTTGGCGGATGGGTGTGAAATCGGTAGCAGCAGCGTCGAGCATGCTCTAAAGTACACAAAAGGCTTAACGGAGCAACCGGAGGTAAGCCTCGGTATCGCCGGCAAAGGCAGCCCGTTCGATAGCGGATTTCCACACGGCGGTTTCGGGGTCATCGGGCAGGCGGTTGAGGCAGTCGATGAGCTGCGACACTTCGTAGATGGGGATTTGCCGCAGTTGCTCGAGGAGCAGGGGCTGGTTGTTGAGTTCGGGGGGTATGGCAGGAAAAACAGTCTGGCTGGGGGTGGTATCTGTCGGGATCAAGCTTACAGCAGCTTCCGATATTCGCGCCACGGGCAGGCTGAAGGTAAAAGTCGTATAGCGACCCGGTTGCGATTCGGCACCAATCGACCCGCCGTGAGCTTCGATCGTCAGGCGGCAAAAAGTCAAGCCCAGACCTGTCGACCGCAGTCGGCCGCTCGACCGCCCGCCATCGATCTGAGAGAACTTGTCGAAGATACGTTCCAGCTGATCGGGGGGAATGCCCGGGCCGTGGTCGGTCAGCCGGAAAATGGCTCTGTGGCTTGCATCGAGTCGGCCTTCGATGAGCAGTCGGTCGCCGTCCGGCGCATATTTAATGGCGTTGGTCAGCAGGTTGACCCAGACGCGGATGAATAAATCGGCATCGGCTTCGATCTGCAGCTGTGCATCCAGTTGGGTGAGGTCGAATTCGATGCGTTTCGATTCGGCCAAGAAGTCGACTTGTTCGAGGGCTTGGGCGATCAGTTCAAAAGCCGACCAATTGGCCAGCTGCAGGTGCAGTTCGTTGCTTTCGTACTTCTGGATGTCGAGCAGGTTGATCACCAGCTGGGTCATTTGCTGGCCTGCCTGCCGGATCATACGCAGGCGGGCGGCATCGGGGGGTAGAGTCGAAAGCCCCAGCACGGTGTTGAGCGGGTTTTTCAGGTCGTGGACTACCATGCCTGTAAGCATCTCTTTGAGGCGGTCGAGGGCTTCAAGCTGGTCGCGCTGGGCGATGATTTCGCTGTTCTGGGCTTCGATCTCGGCTTTCTGGTTAAGGATTTCGCTGTTGAGCTGGCGCAGGGCCTGGTTGGCCCGGTGCTCTTTCCGCCTGCCCCGAAACAGCAGGAAGGTCATTCCCAGCAGCAGCACCGAGATGACCGATACGCTGCCAATAACCCAGTTGGCCTGCTCGCGTTCGGCCTGCCGGCGGATATTGAGGGTTTCGATTTCCTGCCGTGCCTGGAACTGGGCTTCACGCCGGGCTATTTCAACCGTCTGGCTCAAGCTGCGCAGGCTGTCGATCTGAATCTGCCAGAGCTTGTAATGATCAAAGGCCGCGCGGAAATCGCCCAGGGCGGAATCCGAGCGGTAGAGCAGCTGGTAGCCGATGCGTAGGCCGTCGATGCTCCGGGCTGCACTATCGTAAGCCAACCCGGCGCGAGCCATCTGGCGGGCTTGGGCTGCATGGCCCTTCTGGAGGTAATACTGGCCCAGGTTATACTGAACCGATGCGACGACATCGGGCCAGTTGACCTGGCGGGCGGCTTGCAAGGCTTCTTCGAAGAGCGGACGGGCTGCTTCGGCTTGGTTGGTTTCCAGCCTGAGCAGGCCCAGACTCGAAGCCCCATGCGCCAGGATGGGCCAGTAGTTGATCGACCGGGCCACTTGCAGAGCAGCTTCGAGAAGCTGTATGCTCTTGGGACGTTGTTTCAAATTCAGGTAGGACAAAGCTGCGTTGTAAGCCAGCGAACTGTAGAGTTTGGGTTTGCACTGGCAGGAATCGAGGATTTGGAGGGCTTGATCGTAGTATTGAACCGCTAGGTCATCGCGCTGGTTGGCGTTGTGGGTAATGGCCAGACCCTGTAAGGCCTGAACCCGCAGCCCCAGATGTGCACCGGCTTTAGCATACCGGTAGGCATCCTGATAGAGCTGGATTGCCTGCGCTAGCTGGCCCAGTTGCCGTTTGACTTGAGCCAGGTTCAGAAGGGGAGATGCTGCCGGGCTTGGGTCTGCCAGTCGGCGAAACAAGGCAATCGACTGCTGATAGCAGTAAGTCGCACTGTCGAGCTGACTGAGGCTAAGATGTACGTTGCCCAGGGCGTTGCTGGCCATGGCGGTTTCTTCTGACAGTCCCAGCTGGCGAAAGCCCCAGAGCGCGTGCTGGGCGAGGGGCAGGGCCTCGGACGCACGCCCCGAAGGATCGTATAGGCTGGCCAATTTCATTTCGGCCAGGTATTCGCCTTTACGAAAGCCTGCCCGACGGCTCAGCTCGAGGGCTTTTTGGGCCGCTTCCACGCCTTCATCAAAGCGGTTGAGTATCCCTAGATCGTTTGCCAGCTGGCAGAGTGCGAGTATCCGCACGCTATCGACGCGTGCACTGGCGATGACGCGCTCGAGCGAATCGAGCGAATTGGGATTCTCGCGGTTCTGTGCTGGTGCGAACTTCCATGCATAGGCGAACAATAGCGAAAATAGCAGAATACGCATGGCTGGCAGTTTTGAATCAGACTAATAGGGGCCCCAACGACCCTGTACTCAAAGATAGTACCCGCGGCCTTGGGGCGGTTTGCATTGCCTGAGGGTTTAACCTCGCTGGATCGGTGTACTGGCTGCTTCTTGCTTGATTTGATTACTAATTAAATTATTAATTCAAGTAATATAACGGTCGTTCTGGTCTGAGCGGATGCAAAATGGATCGGCCTCTCGGCGAGCAGCTGCTGCTTTTGACAGAAACCTCGATCAGGGTTGGTGCTTTCGCTTTCATGTCGTGGGTGGATGGGGCTGAACGTTTGGGTTGCGCTCATCGGGCCATGGCTGAAAGTGCTGCAGCCCTACTCCCTTGAGCTGTTTAGTTCTTTGTAGAGTCGCCTGCGCCGCCGAGGATGCGGATAAGTCTGTATTTTCGCAGGTTTGGTTCCGGCCCCTGCGGGTCGGCATGCTTTTTTTTCACCCGCCCCTGGCATACCATGAATTACCGCAAACTCAATGATCTGACCGGCTGGGTCGTCTTTGCTCTTTCTTTTGTCGTATATGCGCTGACAGTGGCCCCTACGGCCAGTTTCTGGGACTGCGGCGAGTTTATCGCCGTTTCGAACGAGCTGGAAGTCCCGCACCCGCCGGGTGCGCCCCTCTATCTGTTGTTGGGTCGCATCCTGGCCATTTTTTCGTTTGGCAATGTCGAGAAGGTGGCCCTCATGGTCAACATGCTCAGTGTGCTGGCTACAGCCCTGACTTCGATGCTCACGGTCTGGATCATCACAGCTTTTGGCCGTAAGATTCTGGCCCCCACCGGCGAGCCGACGGGGCAACAGGCGGTAGCTCTCGCGCTGGCGGGCTTTGTGGGCGGGATGACCGTTACGTTCTGCGATTCGATCTGGTTCAACGCGGTGGAAGCGGAAGTTTACGCGGCCAGCTCGCTTTTTACGGCCCTGGTGGTCTGGCTCATGCTCAAGTGGGAGGCGCGGGCCGATGAACCCGACAACCTGCGCTGGATTCTGCTCATCACCTATGTGATGGGTCTCTCGGTAGGGGTACACTTGCTCAACCTGCTGACCATTCCCGCGCTGGGTATGATCTACTACTTCCGCAAATACCCCTTCAGCTGGGGCGGCTTCGCCGCCTCGCTGGGTATTTCGGTGGTCATTCTGGGGCTTTTCAACTCGGTCATCATCAAGCAGACCTTCTCGCTGGCGATGGGTTTCGAGCGGTTTTTTACCGGTACCTACGACCTGAGCACCGGCGTATCGTCGGGTCTGGGGCTGCCTTTTGGCACGGGCGCGCTGGTGTTTGCGCTGCTGGTGCTGGGTGGCATCGTGGGCGGCATCATCTACAGCATCCGCAAGCGGCTGGTGATACTCAATACGGTGCTGCTGGGGGTGGTTTTTATTTACCTGGGCATCTCGTCCTATGCGATGATCATCATTCGGGCCAATGCCGACCCGCCCATCAACGAGAACAACCCTTCGAACATCCTCACGTTTCTCAGTTACATGGAACGCGAGCAGTACGGCGACTGGCCCATCCTCACAGGTACGATGTACAACTCGGTGCCGGTGGCCTATAAGGACGGCCCGGGTAAGGCCATGTACTACAAGTTCATCAACGAGCAGACCGCCGAGAACTGGACCTCGAAAGTCGACCTGAACAAGCTCAACAAGCGGTACGTGATCTATGACCGCAAGCGCGACTTTGAATTCGAGCCGGGGAGCCGTTTCTTCCCGCGCATGCACAGCAGCGCACATTACGACGGCAAGGGCACCTACAGCTACAAAAACTTTGTCAAAGACCTGGGCAACGACCCCAACGACCCGTCCGACGACAGGCCTACCAGCGGCGAAAATCTGGCCTTCTTCTGGGCCTACCAGGTCAAATACATGTACCTGCGCTATTTTGCGTGGAACTTCATCGGGCGGCAGGGCGACGAGCAAAGCCGGATCGACGACTGGGAATCGGGCTTGCTGCCGGCTTCGGACAACATGCCCGATTACGCCAAAAACGATCCCTCACGCAACCACTACTACTACCTGCCCTTTCTGCTGGGTATCCTGGGGGCTGTCTGGCACTACCAGCGTAACAAATACGATTTCTTCGTGGTACTGGCTCTGTTTTTCTTCACAGGCCTGGCCATCATTCTGTACCTGAATCAGACCCCGCTGCAGCCCCGTGAACGCGACTATTCCTATGCCGGCTCGTTCCAGACGTTCTGCATCTGGATCGGGCTGAGTGTGCTGGCCCTCTGCGAGCTGTTTCAGCGGGTCAAGCCTCTGGCCAAGCCGGCACCAGTTCTGGCGGGTGGCGTGGCTCTGCTGACCGCGCCGGTGCTCATGGCCGCCGAAAACTGGGACGACCACAGCCGGGCCGGCAACTACGTGGCCCCCGACTCGGCCTACAACATGCTCATGAGCTGCGAAAAAGATGCCGTCCTCTTTACCAACGGCGACAACGACACCTTCCCCCTCTGGTACCTGCAGGAAGTGGAAGGCGTGCGCACCGATGTACGCATCGTCAACCTGAGCCTGCTCAATACCGACTGGTATATTCACCAGCTCAAGATGCCCTGCAACGACTCCCCCCCTCTGCCTCTGAGCGTGAACGAGGATTTCTACATGGGCGAGATGAACAGTTCGAAGCGCGTCGATCCCAACCTGACCATTACCCTGCCCGTGGACAAACAGGCCCTTTTAGCCAATAAAGTCATCCGGCCCCAGGACACCAACAAGGTAGTCAGCCCCATGGTCTGGAAAGTCGACGTCAACAAACAAGGGGAGTCCGGCTATTTGATGAAACAGGACCTGATGATTCTCGATCTAATACAGGAAAATGCCCGCCAAGGCTGGAAGCGGCCCATTTACTTTGCCATTACCATTCCCACTAAAAGCTTCATCGGCCTCAATAATTTCTTCCAGCTCGAAGGCATGGCCTACCGCGTGGTACCTATTCCCAGCAGCCGCGCCCGGGGCGACGAGGTCATCCACCGCGACAAAATGTATAAGACCCTCATGGAAGTCTATCGCCTGCGTGGTCTCAACGACCCGAGC
This sequence comes from uncultured Bacteroidia bacterium, assembly GCA_937936615.1. Classification (GTDB taxonomy): domain Bacteria; phylum Bacteroidota; class Bacteroidia; order J057; family CALDDN01; genus CALDDN01. The sequence goes on from CALDDN010000054.1 coordinate 39,362, forward strand.
GTCTATTACAACTCGGACATCAGGCGCATGATCGGCAACCTGCGCCACAACTACATCCGTCTGGCTACCGATTACGTCGATGCTGTCGAATACAGCCGCGAGCTGCGCGACAGCCGTGCCAAGGATTCGGCCGACTACTTCCTGACCGAAGAACAGCAGCAGGATTACCTCAGCCGGGCCCAAAAACTCGTCCAGTTTGCCGAGGAAAAAATCACGGACGAAACCGTGCGCACCGAACCTTACTACTACTCGCAGTATGCGCGGGTCTACATCGCGGCCGGCGACCCGGCCCGCGGCAAGCAGATTCTCGAAACCTCGTGGAAACGCTGCATGGAAGACATCCGCTACGACATCGAGCTGCAGGGCATGATCTACGAAAACGACATGAACTACTACGGCCTGCAGGGCATCTTCCTCATGGCCCAGCGCGAGCTTAAAGACAGGGCCCTGACCGCCAGCATCGCTGCCGACCTCTACGACGTGTCATTCCGCATGCTCGACTATACGCGCTCGCGCAACATGGCCCGCATGGACCGCATGGCCCGTACCACAGCCTATACCTTCAAATCCCTCTTCGACTTTTACCGCGACGAGCTGAACGACCGTGCCAAAGCCGAACGCGTGGCCAAAGACTGGGAAATGCTCACCGGCGACCCGACCCTGATGGAACAGCTGACGGGCCGTCCGCGTCCGCTGCGGGGCCAACCCGACCCCCGAACGCCTGCCGAGCTGCCCGCCGGGGTACAGCTGCCCAACTTCCAGCCCTGATGGCCCAGAAACTGATTTACGGCATCCGGCCCGTAGCCGACCGGCTGGCCGCGGGCCTGCCCCTCGACAAGGTATTTGTCCGGCAGGGCCACCTCAGCCCTGTCCTGGCTGAAATCTGCGACGAGCTGCGCCGCATCGGCGTTCCGGTGCAGTTTGTGCCTCCCGAACGGCTCGACCAGTGGACGCAGTATGGCAACCACCAGGGCATCGTAGCCCGTCTGGCCTCGGTCGAAGCCCAACGCCTCGACCGGCTCATTCCCATGATTTACGAGGCGGGACGTACGCCGCTGCTCGTCTGGCTCGATGGCGTTACCGACCTGCGCAACGCAGGGGCCATTGCCCGTACCGCTCTCGAACTGGGAGCCGATGCGCTGCTCATCCCCCTGCAGGGCGGGCCGCCCCTGAGTGCCGACATGATGAAAACATCGGCCGGTGCCCTCAACCACCTGCCCGTATGCCGCATCGCCAACCCCGAGCGCACGGCCGAGCTGCTCGTTCATTCGGGCCTCGAACTGATCGCCTGCACCGAAAAAGGCTCCAAGCCCCTCGAGCGGGGCCAGTTTACGGGGCCACTTTGCCTCATCCTGGGAGCCGAGGATAAAGGGATCCGCCCCGCGTTGCTGCGCGTCTGCAGCCAGCACGTGCGCATTCCCACCGTCGGGCCATTGGGTTCGCTCAATGTGTCGGTGGCTGCGGGTATCTGCCTCTACGCCGTTCAGCAGCAGCGTATGCTGTGAATAAATACCGGCCGTGGTGGATGCTTTCCTCGAAACCCAGATCGGCCAGTTGTAATACCGCTGTGAATAAATACCGGCCGTGGTGGATGCTTTCCATTCAAATTGGATAATTTTGCCCCGTTTAGTTGCGCCATCACTGCGTATCGCCCTATGGAAATCATTCTGCCCCAGTTTGGCCTGTTTTTTTGGACGGTCGTCATTTTTCTGACCATTTTTCTGCTGCTGCGCAAATTTGCCTGGGGGCCCATCCTCCGGTCGCTCAAGGCCCGCGAGGAAGACATCGACCGCAAGCTGCAGGCTGCCGCCGAAGCGGAAAAGAAAATGCAGCAGCTCACAGCCCAGAACGAGCAGATTCTGGCCGAAGCCCGTGCCGAGCGCGATAAAGTCCTGCGCGAGGCCAACGCCATGAAAGACCAGATCGTCAACGAAGCCCGCAAACAGGCTGCCCTCGAAGCCGACAAGCTCATCGCCAACGCCCGTCAGCAGATCGACCTCGAGAAAAACGCCGCTCTGGCCGCCCTGCGCAAAGAAGCCGGCGAGCTGGCCCTAAGCATCGCCGAAAAAGTGATCCGCAAAAAGCTGGAAAACACCGAGGAAGAACAGGCTTTTATTAAAGGTCTCATTGCCGATACGCGCGTCAACTAGGAACTCACATGCTCATCGACCGCATCGCCCACCGCTACGCCAAGTCGCTCTACGATCTGGCCCTCGAACGCAAGGAAGCCGACGAAATTTACAACGAAGTTCTGGCCTTGGAAGAGCTTTACGAGCAGTCGCGGGATCTGCGCATCCTGCTGCGCAGCCCTGTCATCACGGCCGTACGCAAAGCCCCGATCATCGATGCGCTGTTCAAGGGCAAAATTTCGGAACTGATGCGCCAGTTCATCGTCAACCTGACGCGGCGTAACCGTGAGGCCCTTTTGCCCCAGGTTCTGGCTGAGTACCGCCGGCAATACCGCAAAGCTCATAACCTGACCGAGGCCCGCTTGATTACGGCTCATCCCATGCCCGAAGTCCTGAAAAAGGAACTGCAAGCCAAACTGGAAAGCCAGCTTCAGACGACGATCATTTTCGAGGAAGTTATCGACCCGCGGGTTATTGGCGGCTTCGAGGTGCAAATCGGTACTTCCCTCTACGACGCCACCGTAGCCAACAGCCTGCGCCTGATCCGACGCGAATGGTCGCTGAATTGAACTTTAAGAGAACAGTTTGTTTTGGCATTTTGAGCCAAACCCCAATCTTTACTCACCCTACCTACCCCTGCCTCCCATGCTGGAAGTAAGACCCGATGAAGTATCCGCGATTCTGCGTCAGCAGCTCAGCGGTTTTAAAAGTGCCACCGAACTGGAGCAAATCGGTTCGGTGCTGCAGATTGGCGACGGTATCGCCCGCATCTATGGCCTGACCTCGGTGCAGGCCGGTGAACTGATTGAGTTCGACAATGGCCTCAAAGGCATGGTTCTGAACCTGGAAGAAGACAACGTCGGAGCCGTACTCTTTGGTGCCAGCGAGGGCATCAAAGAGGGCGACAACGTGCGCCGCACCGGTCAGATTGCCTCCCTCAAAGTGGGCGAAGGCATGCTGGGCCGCGTCGTCAACCCCCTGGGAGAACCTATCGACGGCAAAGGCCCCATCAAAGGCGAACTTTTCGACTCGCCTTTCGAGCGCAAGGCCCCCGGGGTCATCTACCGCCAGCCCGTCAACGAACCCCTGCAGACAGGTATCAAGGCCATCGACTCGATGATTCCCATCGGGCGAGGCCAGCGCGAACTCATCATCGGCGACCGTCAGACGGGCAAAACGGCCATCGCCATCGATACCATTCTCAACCAGCGGCAGGGTTTCGAGTCGGGCAAAGACCCGGTTTACTGCATTTATGTGGCCTGCGGCCAGAAAGCCTCGACCGTTGCCCAGATCGTCAAGACGCTGGAAGACTACGGAGCGATGCCCTATTCGGTGGTAGTGGCTGCACCAGCCTCTGCGCCCTCGCCCCTGCAGTTCTTTGCTCCTTTTGCCGGAGCCGCCATCGGCGAGTACTTCCGCGATTCGGGCCGTCATGCTTTGGTCATTTACGACGACCTGTCGAAGCAGGCCGTTTCCTACCGCGAGGTTTCGCTGCTGCTGCGCCGTCCGCCGGGCCGCGAAGCTTATCCGGGCGACGTGTTCTACCTGCACTCGCGCCTGCTGGAACGGGCCGCCAAGATCATTGCCCGCGACGAGGTCGCCCAGCAGATGAACGACCTGCCCGAAAGTTTCCGCAAGTTCATCAAAGGGGGGGGCTCGCTGACGGCCCTGCCCATCATCGAAACTCAGGCGGGCGACGTTTCGGCCTACATCCCGACCAACGTCATTTCGATCACCGACGGCCAGATTTTTCTCGAATCGAACCTCTTTAACCAGGGGGTTCGTCCAGCCATCAACGTGGGGATTTCGGTTTCACGGGTTGGCGGTTCGGCGCAGATCAAGTCGATGAAGAAGGTTGCCGGTTCGCTCAAGCTCGACCTGGCGCAGTTCCGCGAGCTGGAAGCCTTTGCCAAATTCGGTTCCGACCTCGACGCCACCACCAAGCAGCAGCTGGAACGGGGCCGCCGCAACGTCGAAATTTTGAAGCAGAAGCAGTTTACGCCCTATCCCGTGGAAGAGCAGGTGGCCTCGATCTACGGCTCGACCAACGGCTTCTACGATCGCGTGCCCGTCGAACGGGTAGCCGAAGCAGAAAAGGCATACCTGGCCTACCTGCGCAGCCAGATGCCCCAGGTGCTGGCCGACCTGAAAGCGGGCAAATTCAGCGACGAAATCGCTGACCAGCTCAAAAAGGCAGCACAGGAGACCTTGACTACCTATTACGCCTGACATGCCCAGCTTAAAGGACATCCGTCTGCGCATCAAAAGCGTGCAGACTACCCAGCAGACGACCAAGGCCATGAAAATGGTGGCGGCTTCGAAGCTGCGCCGTGCTCAGGATATGATCCTGGCTCTGCGACCCTATGCCCGCAAGCAGCAGGAACTGCTTCAGCACATCGTTCAGGGGGCCGAGCTGACCGTCGAGAGTCCCTATCTGGAGGTGCGTCCTGTCCGCCGCCGCCTGATCGTGCTCATCACTTCGAACCGGGGCCTCTGTGGCGGGTTCAACTCGGGGATTTACAAGCACCTGCAGGTCGAGGCTCAGGATCGGTTCGGGGGCCTCGAATCGCCTGCCAACCTCTACGCTGCGGTAGGCCGCAAGGGTTACGAAACCCTTTCCAAACTGAGGCTGCCCCTTTGGGTCGATGAAAACATCGACCTGTTCTCGGGCCTGAGCTTCGCCCGCGTTCAGGAAACGGCCCAGCAGATCATGCGGGGCTTTGTGGCGGGGCAGTGGGACGAAGTCTGGCTTTATTACAACCAGTTCAAAAACGTGGCCACGCAGGTGCGTACGGGCGAACGCCTGCTGCCGGTACGTTTCGAAACTCCACCCGGCGACGGGGGGCTTGCCATCGACTACATCTTTGAACCCAACCAAGCTGGCATCGTTACGCAGCTCATGCCGCAGATTCTGCAGGTGCAGTTCTATCGTGCCATTCTCGAATCGAACGCTTCGGAGCACGGAGCGCGGATGGTGGCCATGGACAACGCCACCGAAAATGCCAGCGAACTGATCCGCGAACTGCGCCTGAGCTACAACAAAGCCCGTCAGGCGGCCATTACGAAAGAAATTCTGGAAATCGTTGCCGGTGCCAATGCGCTGGCGGGCTGAGTCGCTATCCTTTTACCTGAAATCGAGCCGCCGCTTTCCTGCAGGGGAAGCGGCATTTTTGTTACCAGTCTGGCCAGGTCAGCCAGCGTCCTCCCAGCCAGATACCCAGGGCCAGGGCTGCTATTGCCAGAAGGAAGCTGGCGGCCACATAGCCCAAGGCCCAACCGTAGGCCTGCTGCTGGAAGAGCTGCCACACTTCGGCACTGAAGGTTGAGAAGGTGGAGAACCCTCCACAAAAGCCGACGGCCACCAGCAGGCGAACCGATTCGTTCGGGTTATATTGTCGCTGCGTCCAAGCCATGAAAAGTCCCAGCAGCAGGCTGGCGCAGGCATTGGCGACCCACGTGCCCAGCGGCCAGAACTGGTGTGGACGGGACAGGAGCAGGGCCAGTGCGTAGCGGGCCATCGACCCACAGGCTCCCCCTAAAGCTACCCACAGGAATTTGGTCGCCACGGCTTAGTCCATGCCCAGTTCCTCGCGCAGACGATTGACGGGCAGGTTGAAGGAATCGAAATCGGGGTAATAGGGCTTGAGCAGGCGTAGTTTTTCCTCGTAGGCTTCGATGGAGGCTGCGTTGCCCGACTGGGCGAATTTGAGCAGCTTTTTGAAGTAGTTCTGTACTTCGGGGTGCGAGGTGTTGATAACCTGAGTTTCGAAGCGGTCGAGCTGAAACTCGCTCTCGTGGTAGAAGTAGATGGCTACCAAGGGCTTGAGCAGCTTCTGGTCGTGCTCGTCGAAATTCGAATTGGCGAAGCGGCGCAAGAGTTCCTGAATCAGACTCGAGTCCGAATCCTGTTCCAGAAAGCGAAGGAGTTCGTACCAAAACAGGTAGGGGATCATCAGGCCGCCGCAGCAGCTGGCCAGTGCCAGTACATAGGGACGGGCCTGTTCCGCGGGCAGTTTGAGGATTTGTTTGTGCACGCCTTGGAGATACTCCAGCACTTCATCGCGGTTTTCTTCATCCGCATCGAAATAGGCACGTTCGATCGCGTCGAGCTGCTCTTCAAAAGTCATAATCAGGTGGGGCGAAACGTGTTCGCAGAGAATCAACAAATTTAGGGTTTACAAAGGCTGTTTGGGAAAAGGAAAGGGAGTTCTGCGCTGCAGGCAGGCAAAACTCCCGTAGATTTCGGTAGGAAAACTGCTGCGGCTCAGGGTTTGATGGCCGCCTGAAACTGGGCATCGCTGTGGTAACGGCGGAATTCCAGGTCTTTGGCGGCTTTGGGGCCTAACTGGTCGTTGCGCTGCACCGCTTTTTTTAGATTCAAGCTGATCATGTCGATGTCCGACTGGCGGGCACCGGCGACGCCAAGCAGGTAGTAGCCTAAGCCCGAGCCGTCGTCGATGCGCAGGTAGGCCTGCAGGTCGGATACCGCGCCCGACACGTCGTTGGTCAGGAGCTTGCACAGTCCGTTGTTGTAACGGGCGCAGGGTATTTCGTTGCCTGCTTTGGTGAACATTTCGATGGCTTCGACGTAGCGGGCCTTGCGCAGGTGCACAAATCCGAGGTTGAAGGCGGACTGTGGGGTGCTTTCGATGGCATCCGATCGCTTGAAGTATTCGAAGGCTTCATCGATCATTTTGAGTTTGAGGTGGGCTACCCCCAGGTTGTTGAGCACGGCCGGGTTGTTGGGTTTGCGTTCGTCGGCCTGCTTGAGGGTCTTTATGCCTTCGTCGATTTTGCCGTCGGCGATTTGGTGCAGGCCTGCTTCGTTGAGGCCGCGGTGATCGTCGGTAAAGGCTTTGCTGAATTCAAGGTAGAGCTTGATTTTGTCTTCCCGTTTGCTGAACAGCGTTACTCCGTGCAGGAACTCATCGGCTTTGAAGAATTTCTTGAGCGAGTCGCTGCCTACTTTGCCATCGAGAGCAGCCTGAAGCATGGTACGGATTTCCTCGTCGGTGTGGCTGGCGGTGAAGCCCTGGATGCGAATAGTGGCGCGGCGCAGGGGGGCCAGAATGAATTCGACCTGACGCGCACCGCCAACGAGTGCCATGATTTTTTTCTCTTTTACATCCTCGTCGTAGCCGGCGGAGATGATCTGGATGATCTGCCGCTTTACGTTTTCGTTGTATTCGGTCTGGTCGAGGTTGGCTTTGAAGCCTTCCCAGTCTTCCGAGGTCGTGGTGATGTAGAAAAAGGACGAATCGAGGTAGTTTACGTAGCCTCGGGCTTTGAGCTGATCGATGAGCCACTTTTGCACTTCCCGCGAGCGGGCAATCGAAAGGAACTGGTTGCGGCGGTATTTGCCTTCGGGTGAAGCGAAGCCCGAAATTTCCATTTTGGTGGCTTTGTATCGCTTGTTGATGAATTCGCCTATTTTCTTGATCTCTTCTTTTTCGTATTCTGTGGGCTGAATGTCGTAAATGTTCTGCGGGAACTGGAATTTGGCCGTCAGGCTCAGCGGTGAGGAACTTTGGTAATCGTAGGTCGAGCGGATGAAATTTTTGGCAATGCCATCGCCATCACCTTTGCCGTCTTTGGAATCGCCGCTGCCATCGCAGTAGAGCATCGAGGTGGTGATGCAGCATGGAGCAAGGTCCAGTTCGGGTAGTTCTTTGGTCTTTTTGCCCTTGGTGAAGCTGTTTTTGGCTTTGAGCCGTCCGCCGTCCATCGACTCAACGAAAGGCTTGCTGGCTGTTACCGACGTGCTGGCCCCTACCTTTTTAATGTCGGGGAAGCTGGCACCGTTGATGGTACTGGTGCCCATTTCGTGCTTGTTATTCCCATTTTCGATTACAAGCTTGCCGTTGTAGATCGATTTTTTGTTTAGCCCCGATTTGGGTGGAACCGAAGCACTGACGACAAACTTGACAGAGTCCGCATGCACCTCCAAGGGGTTGGGACTGACGTTGACATTGGCTCCCTTGAAGCTCTTGCAACGGATGAGGCCCGCTGCGGCAGCGATACACAGGCCCAAGGTGATAATGCGGCGGTAACGCAGGGTCATAGAATCCAACACGATCGGATGGCCTTTTTTGAGTTTGATAACCCCTAGGGGTGTGCGCAAAATTAGAAAGGTTTTCCGTTGTTTGTTCGGTAATGTTTGAGCATCGACTCTTGTTCTGTGAATAAAACCTACTTTTTAACCGATTCACTGCCGATATGGCCCCGCAAACCTACTACGTTGTTAAAGTAAAGGGTCTGGCCAAAATCCCGGATTACATCCAAGTCCGCGATGCGGCTTTCACGCTCATTGGTTATTTTCGGCCCAATCGCAACGGCGGGCAACACCTGTCCAACGACCCCAATCGCGACCTCTTTGCCCGGATCGAGACCCTGGCCCACGACCTGCCCTTCGGGGTCGTTACCAAGATCGAGCTTTGAAGGGCTGCGACCCATGCATTTTTCCTCTCTTCAGGCCCAACCTGTGAATCCGTCCCCATCCGATACCGCTCTGGTGCGCTTCGAGAACGTACGCCTGGCCTACGGCGAGCGCGTTGTCCTCGACCGGGTCAGCTTCAGCATCGATCGCGGCGAGCTGCTCTACCTCGTGGGGCGCACCGGTGCGGGTAAAAGCTCGCTGCTCAAAGCTCTGTATGCCGACCTCAAGCCCGCCGCTGGCCAGCTTCGCGTCGGCCCCTACGACCTGATGCACCTCAAGCCCCGCGACCGCCCCTTTTTACGCCGTCGCCTGGGCATCGTCTTTCAGGACTTTCAGCTTCTGAGCGATCGCAGCGTGGGCAGCAACATCAGCTTTGCCATGAAAGCCACCGGCTGGCGCGACAGCCGCAAGATTCGGGAACGGCTCCTGCAGGTGCTCATGCGCGTAGGGCTGGCCACCCGCGTCAACGACATGCCTCATCAGCTTTCGGGCGGCGAGCAACAGCGCACCGTCATTGCCCGCGCTCTGGTCAACGACCCTTTCCTGATCATCGCCGATGAACCAACGGGCAACCTCGACCCCGAAGTGGCCGAGCATATTCACGACCTGCTCATTCAGATTCATCAGTCGGGCACCGCTGTACTTATCGCCACCCACCAGCCTGAACTGATCCGCCGCTACCCCAGCCGCGTCCTCGAGTGCGTCGAGCAGACCGTCCGCGAACGCCAGCCCTCAACCCGCTGAAGCCAGCTCCCCTCAAGGCTTCCAGAATTCATCGAGGGGCACAAACCGAACCTCGCCGTAACGTCCGAGCTTCTCGAGGTCAAGTTTTTTCTTATCAGCCACAATGGCATACGAGAGCGGTTTCTTGCGCAGGTGATGGGCAAAAAACGCTTCCATCTTGTTCGAGTCGATGGCCTGCAGGCTGTCGAAATGCGCCGGTGCCGGATCGGTCTGGCAGCTGTCGCGCCGCAGGCTGTCGACCCACTGACCCAGTCCCTCGCTGTCGGGTCGCGACCAGGCTACCCGCGCCGATACCCGTCGCGCCGCCCGCCGTACGCCCGGGCCTGCTAGATTAGGCTGCCGAACCAGCTGCCGGATTGCACGCAAGGCTTCCTCGCACCGCTCGGGCGAACAGACCAGTTCCGTCCGGAAAACAGCCCGCAAGCCCGGCTGTTCGCGGCCTTGCAGCTCGGCCCGAGCTTCGTAGGCCATGCGCCGCCGCACGTAGACATCTTCCAGCAAGAGCGACCCTTCGCCCGTCCCCAGCTGCAGGTTCAAGGCCCACGCCAGGGCCAACGAATCGATAGGCAGGGGATTGCCCGGCGCATAGGCCGTAACATACGCCTGCGAGGCCCCCGCCAGGTGGTAGATCAGAATCTCGGGCTTGCGGTAATAGGCAATTTTTTTGATCAAGGGTCGCCGCGGACGCCGGCTGCGTTTGGGCAACTGGTAGTCCGTAGTCAAGGCCCGATGCACCGCCTCCAGAGCATGAGGACCACGGTAATAAACCGTAACGGGCAGCTGGGTGAGCCGCCTCAGCGAATCGCGCAGCCGCGCCGGTTCGAGCATCGACCGCATCTCAGGAGTCGAAAGCCTGCGCACTTCCGGCGAAAACGACTTGTTGATCAGGTAATTGCCCAAGGCCTGACCCAGGGTGTGCAGATCACGGCTGCCGGCAGCCCGACGGGCGGTCTCCCGCCGGATGACGCGGTCGAGGGTCGCGTAGTCGCGGTCGGGGTAGTCGACCAGTTCCTGTAGCAGGCTCAGCGTCGGGCGCAAGCCCGACGGACGCCCCCAGACCCGCACTTCCATCTGGTCGGCCAGTGCCACAAACCGGTAGTGCGTGCCGTACCGTTCGAGGCTGTCCTGCAATTCTTCGGCTTTCTTTTTATAGGTGCCTACTGCATTGAGAAATGCACAGAGCTGCGGCAGCGACAGCAGCCGATAGCTGCCCAGGTGATAGCGGATACGTAGATCAAAATGCGTGCTGTCGGCATCGGGCACGTGGTAGAGCAGCTGGCGCAGCCCCAGAGTCAGCGTGGCGCATGCGTCGCTCAGGTTCAGGGCCGAGGGGCGTTGACGCGCTCCCCAGCGGGCCACAAACTGCTGACCCCACTCCGAAAGGCTGTCGCGGGCACCCACGGCATGAGGCTCGGGCATCGGCTGCGGTTTGGGGGCTTTTTCAGCCTTGAGCTGAAGCCAGAACCTGCGGCCTTTGCTCCAGTTTTCATTCAGATAGAAATTTACGCTGTCTGAATTAAGCTTGGGGTTTGGGTCAAGTGAAAAATGCCTGACAAAAAAACCAAGCGAAGCCGTATCGCCACGCTGCCAGCGGCGGGCCAGCTCGTGCAAACGAAGCATGGGTTGCTGGAGGCGGGTCTGGATTTCGCCGCGGGCCGATCGTCCGCTACGAATCAAATCGGCAGCCGACACAGGCTGGCGCAGCAGCGAGTCGAGCCGCATTTCAACCGCCTGACGAAATTTGCCGCTCAACTTGCCGCCTGCCGGCGGATGAAACCGAATGAGCAGCCAGCTGCGCTCCCGTTCTTCGACGACCGCCCATTCCAGCGTGTCGGCCAGTCCGTTGAGCTGCAGGCGGTCGAAGGCACCGGTGCGGTAGTCGTTGCAGAGCCGGTAGCGGCAGGCGGCCAGTGCCTCGAACTGCGCGTGAGTCCTTCCCACCCACGGCAGCACCAGCACCTCGCTGGCCCGATGCCCGCAGGCAATCGACCGCGCCGGTTTGGGCAGGGCGGCCGGCGTCGGGCTGTTCGGTTCCCGTGCCGGAACGGCAGGCCAGCGGCCTACACTGCGCTGCACCCACGTCCGCACCGAATCAAAAGGCTGGGCTGTTTCGATAAGCACCAAAGCCCGCGCCGGATCGAACCACCCCTCGTGCCAGAACCTCAGGGCCGAGAGTGGCGGAAAACCCCGCGGGGGCAGGCGGTAGGTTTTGAGGCCATCGCGGCTCGGGCCTAGCAGGGCCGCTCGGCAGCTGTCGGCCCACGCCCGCTGGGGACTGCGGCGGTAGCCTTCGTTGAGCAGGTGCAGGCGGTCGGTCAGCCGGTCGGAGCAGCGAAAAGCGGGGCGGCTCAGGTTGAGGGCTGTCAGTTCGAGCCAGGCTGCCAGCCGCGGTGCGGGCACCCGTCCATGCAGGCGCAGGCCTTCGGCCCCGAATTCAGCCTGGGGCAGGTGGCTGCCAATCAGTTCGTAAAGCTGGGTCGTTTCCAGGGGCAGAATGTAGGGAGCCGATTCGCGCTGCAGGTTGCGGATGCGCCGCTCGACAGCCTCCCGCTGACGGGGATCGGGGGTGTTCAGCAGGCGGCTCTGTTCAACCAGCCGATTGCGCAGTTCGGCTTCTTTGGCCAGGTTCAGGCTGCCGAAGGAATCGCTTCCGAAAGCCAGACTTTCGACAAACCAGCGGGCAACCCCCACCGGAGCCACGGCGTCGCTGTGGTGTCGGAAAGCCAGTACCACCCGATCCTGTGCCAGACCCGCCTTGGGTACCCAGACCCAGGTCAGGCCGTTGGTCAAGCGTTCACTGCGGGGCAGTGTGCCTCCGGCAGACTGGCCCCAACATAGCCCCAGCATCCCCAGCCAAAGAAATGCTGGCAGCCAGTAATATGTTGCCTTCATCCGCTGCAAGTTAGCCAAAATGCCCCGCTTGGTCTTTCGCCTTTCGCTCAGCCGATGTGGCAGCCGGTTCGTTGAACACGCAGGCTCTTTTTCTTCATTTCTTGCTTAATTAAGGTATTTAGAATAAAAAATAGTTTGATTTTTAATTTAAAATTTTGATAAAAATATTTTTTTCTATACTGTTTGATTCAAAACAAGCCTGCGGCAAGTGTCCGATTGCTTTCGGGCGGGGGTTTTCGGGCCGGACCGGTGGGTTAGGATTGTGTAAGGTACCCGTGTGGCTGCTGCAAGCTTGAAACCGTACTTGCCGGACATCAGCCTGTATTGGCTTTGAGCTTGACCATGACCGGGCGGTAGAAATGAAAGGCCGGATGCAGGGCTTCGCTCCGGCCCCATGCGATCCAGTCGGCCAGCCCAGGGGCCACCGCTGCCGCATGCAATACCCCCTTCGACCCCAGGCCATTGAGGAAAAAGAGGCCTGCATGGTGGCGGTGCTCGCCTGCAACGGGCAGATGATCGACGGTGGCAGGTCGCAGGTTGGCCCAATGCCACAGCACCTGAGGGGGTGGGTCGTGGGGCAGCAGCCGCTGGAATGCATCGAGGAGCAGCTGGCGGCCTTCAGGCGTCGGGCCGGTGCTCGTGAAGCGGGTTTCGTAGGTCGACCCCAGGGTATAGATGCCTTCGCCCTCGGGCAGGATGAACACGCCTTCGCCTACCCAGACTTCGCTCTCGCGGAGGTTGGGGGCAGCGATGCGCAGCACCTGACCTTTGAGGGGTACCAGCGGGCGGATGTCCCAGAAGGGATTGGCAGCGGCGGCCATCCCCTCGCAGAAAGCCAGCGCGTCGAAAGGCCAGCAGGCACCCCCTTTGTCGATGCGTCGGCTCTCGGGGTCTATGGTCGTGTAGTCGATGCGTAGCGGTATCCGCTCGAACTGGCCGCCGGCCTGCAGCAGCGCAAACAATGCCTCGAGCAAGGCCGCCACCTGTACGCGACCCACTCCTTGTACCAGAAAACCGCCCAGGGGGTTGTGGTAGCGGTCGGGTGCGATGGGCCGGTCGACGGCGGCAATCCAGGGCTGGTATTCGGGGTCGAGGAAACGACGCGCCCACAGGGTCTGCATGGCCGCATCGGGATAGGGGCGGTAGATGGGCAGCAGCTGCCGAAAACGGGCCAAGGGCCGCCCGATGGCCGATGCAAAAAAGGCATCGAGGGCGGCCACCAGCAGGGGTGCCCCCCACGTGAGGGCCATGCGCCGGCCTGTTACCACGTTGTAGAGGCCGGCCGCGCCTCTCGAAGCTCCTTCGGTGGCGGGGTCATCGAAAAGCACCACGCGGCAGCCCCGCTCGACCAGGGCCGCCGCCAGGAAGCCTCCCGACAGCCCCCCGCCCAGCACCACTACCGATTTCATGGCAGCAAAATGATGGAAAATAGTCGCACATCCAATCGGTTGCCAACTTGCACAAGCCAAAGCTTTACTAAATTGTAAACGAAATGTTGGATCAAGTTTATTTAAGTACCCGATTGACGATCCCATGCTTGAAACTTCGCGCCCCGACTTGCCTGCTGATGGCTCGATGACCATTGAAGAGCTGACTCGACACGTTAAAGCCCGTATTTCGGCCGACCTGGGCTTGCCCGCCACCCTCAAGGTCTGGATCGAGGGGCAGCCCATTCCTCTTTTCGTAGACGGCACTACGGTTCCGCCTCGGGTTTCGAACCGCGACGCGCCCGCCGACTGCGTGATTCGAGTCAAGGCTCAGGCCCTGCGCCAGCTTATTGCGGGTCAGCTGACCCCCCTCAACGCCTACATGACCGGCAAGCTCAAGGTCGAAGGTAACATGGCCGTGGCCCTGAACCTGCAGCGCATTTTGTAGCTGCCGGCAGTCCCTCTGCGGGTATTTTGTTCGATGGAACTTTGGTTCATGTCCTGTCGTAACGATTGGGCTGGCCAGCCTGTGCGGCACGACCGCTCTCTGTTCGGCTGCGCCCAATCCGCGCCTTTACCGTACCGATGTCATCGCCCGAGTCGCCCCGTCCTTTTGGCTACACCACTTCCTATGGGGAACTGATCCTCAAATCGGCACCGGCCCGCACCCGCGAGAGCGACGTGCCCGCCGACCAGATGATTCTCAACATGGGTCCGCAGCATCCCTCGACGCACGGCGTGCTGCGGCTCGAGCTCATCACCGACGGCGAACTTGTAACCGAAGTCATCCCCCACTTAGGTTACATGCACCGCTGCTTTGAAAAGCACTGCGAAAGCCTGACCTACGCCCAGATTATTCCTTTTGTCGATCGGCTCGACTACCTGGGGGCCATGAACAGCGAGCACGCCTGGGCCATGACCGTCGAACGGCTTCTGGGTATCGAAGCCGAGATTCCACGCCGCGTTGAGTTCATCCGCGTGCTGGTGGCCGAACTCAACCGCATGGCCTCGCATCTGCTGGCTATCGGTACCTACGGCATCGACCTGGGGGCGGTTACGGCTTTTCTCTGGTGCCTGCGCGACCGCGAGCACATCCTCAATCTGCTGGAGTGGGCCTCGGGTGCTCGTCTGCTTTACAACTACATCTGGATCGGGGGGCTGATGCACGACCTGCCGCCCCAGTTCGAGGAACGCAGCCTCGAGTTCTGCGACTACTTTGCTCCCAAGCTCCTGGAGCTGCGCCAGCTGCTTGAATCGAACCGCATCTTTGTCGAGCGGACGGCCAATGTAGGGGTGTTGCCTCTGCGCACGGCCATTGCTTACGGCGTTACGGGGCCGATGCTGCGGGCCTCGGGCCTGCGCTGGGACTTGCGCCGCGCTGTGGGCTATTCGGTCTATCCCGAACTGGAGTTCGAGATTCCCATTGGGACGGGAGCGCGGGGGCAGGTAGGCGACTGCTGGGACCGGTTTGCGGTGCGGGTAGCCGAGATGGGCGAGTCGCTGCGGATTGTGCGCCAGTGTGCCGAGCGGCTGCTGCGCGACTGTACGCGGGGTGCGGGTTTCGATGCCCGGGCGGCCTGCCCCAAGCGGGTTCGTCCCGAACGCGAGTCGATTTATTTTCGGGCTGAAAATCCGCGGGGCGAGCTGGGCTTTTACATTCAAAGCCAGAAGAACCGCGATATTCCCTATCGCGTGAAGGCGCGGGGGCCCAGTTTCTCGAACCTGAGCGTGCTGCCTGAACTCGGTCGGGGGGTTCTTCTGGCCGACTTGGTGGCCATTATCGGCTCGCTCGATATCGTGCTCTGCGAAATCGACCGCTAGCTGGTCAGGGTTTAATCGAGCTTGAGTACGGCCATGAAGGCTGACTGCGGCACTTCTACCGAGCCGATCTGGCGCATGCGTTTTTTACCTTTCTTTTGTTTTTCGAGGAGCTTGCGTTTGCGGCTGATGTCGCCCCCGTAGCATTTGGCCGTTACGTCCTTGCGCAGGGCACGTACGCTTTCGCGGGCAATGACCCGCGAGCCGATCGATGCCTGAATGGCGATTTCGAACTGCTGGCGCGGGATCAGCTCCTTGAGTTTGAGGCAGAGCTTGCGGCCCCAGTCGTAGGCCTTGTCGCGGTGGATGATCGCGCTCAGGGCATCGACGGGGTCGCCGTTGAGCAGGATATCCATTTTTACGAGGTTGCTTTC
>CALDDN010000055.1 GCA_937936615.1 uncultured Bacteroidia bacterium
AAAAATTCAAAAAATATTTTATTTAAATAAAAAATTAAATTAAAAAATAATCTTATATCTTAATTTGAAAAACAAAACGGGGCTGATGCCCCGTCAAAATCGATTGAATGCGCAGGCGGGCCGCTCAGGCCATCACCTCAACGGGAATATGACGCAGGTTCAGGCTCTGGAGCAGTGCATCGACCTGGCTGCCACAAATGGTGTAAATCCGGTCCGAAGTGTAGAGATCGAGTTCGCCGCGTTGCTTCCAGAAAAAAGCAAATGAAACCTGGCTCAGGTCGATCGAAGGTAGGCGGGTAAAAAAGTTGTTCATACTAAAGATCGGTTAAATGTTAGAATCAAAGACTTGATAACTGACGCATCTTGTATTCTAAGTTATTGACTTCAATACTGTGCGGCGGGGTATTTTCGATGAAAGAGCCGCGGTAAAGGCCAAACGCTCGATGTATGCGGATGATAGGAAAGTGGGAATTCCGCATAAAAACGCCTGAGGCTCAGGTATGGCGATCGGGAACTTGGGCTTCACCGTGCCAGCGTTCGTCCCAGAGGTCGAGCCAGCGGTGCCAGGCTTCGACGGGCAAGCGTTCGAGGGCCTGCACCTCGGCCAGGCGGCCCGCGGCCATCCGGAAATGCAGGCGGTTGTAGCGGTCGATCAGCTCGGCGAGTTCGTCGGCCAGGAAGCGCGGTTCAGGGCTTGGGCCAGCGGCTGCAGGCTCTGGAGCGTAGCGAGCCAGTCGCTGGCGGAGGTCTCGCTCCAGTTCGCGGCCCAGCGCAGCCACGCGGTCAAAAAAAAAGCGGCGGCCTCGGGGTCTTTGCGCCAGGCTTCGACCTTGGCCCGGGCGAGCTGGGGGTTGTAGTCGGTGGGGTCTTCGTCCTCGCGGATGAAGTAGACGGCGGCGGCCTGCAACACGAGGTCTTCTTCGACCAGTCCCGCGGCCCGCAGGCGCAGTTCGGCGGCGATGCGCAGGGCGGCGGGCCAGTCGTGGGCGGCGGCCCGTTCCTCGAGGGCGGCCAGCAGGGCCAGCAGCCGCTCGCGCGAGAGGTTGAGTTCAAGGCAGCGGCCCGCTGCTTCCAGGGCGATGAGTCGCTTCAGGGGCATCTGCAGCAGGTCGGCGTAGCGGTACCACCGCCAGCCGTGGCGGTCGGTGTGCAGCAGCACGAGGTCGGGCGAAACGGGGCGGGGCACGCGCAGGGCGCGGACGCAGCGGCGCAGGGTTCGGGCAATCATGGCCGCAAGCTCGCGGCCGGCAGCAGCGGGGTGCCCCACCCCCCGATTTTTTTGGGGCAAATCGCTGTTAGAAAATTATGCTCAAATCGCTGCTTGTCGTCCAGCTGGCCCTGACGGGCTATCTGGCCGGTCTCATCTGTGTAATCCAGTGGGTGCACTACCCTTTGTCGCGGCACATCGACCCCGCTCAGTGGCCCGAATACCAGTCGGCCCATATGAGCCGCATGTTCGGGCTGGTGGGGCCGGCGATGGTGGCCGAGCTGCTGCTGGCTGTGGTGCTGCTGGGTTTCGAGGGGCCACGGGGCTGGGCCTGGGCCAATGCGGCCTGTGTGGCGGTAGTTTGGGGGGTTACGATGCTGGTACATGTGCCGCTGCACAACCAGCTGGTGGCGGGCTACGATGCGCAGCTCATCGAGCGGTTGGTGGACTGGAACTGGCCGCGGACAGTGGCCTGGCTCGGGAAGCTGGCCATTGCGGCGAACTGGCTGCACGGAGCCTGGCGGGACTGACCCGGTACCTGTTCCGGATCAGGCTGTATAAATAAATAAGTAAAAAATAAAAATAAAAGGGAGGGAAGTTGCCTTCCCTCCCCTTTCAAACAAACAAACAAACAAACAGACTTAGAACAACTCCGGTGGATTCAACTGCTTTTTAAGGCAGTGGGCCTTTGCGCCCGCGAATCATGACACAAAGATAGAGCAGCGGAGGAATACCTTCCAAATTTTTTTTCCAATTTTTAGAAAAAAAATTAAAATAAAAAATAAAATTTTATCCATTTATATATTTGGATTGCATTTATTCTGCCAGATACTACGAAACAGATTGATGTTTCAACATTAAAAACCCAGACTGTGAAGTGGATTGCTACCGAGCTGATTTTTCTGCTGGTTTTTTTGATTTTTTTCTGCTGGCCGGATGAAAAGTAACGCACCAACCAGCTGAACGAAAACAGGAGCCGTCGGGGGGGGCGGCTCCTGTAAGGCGGGAGGCTGAGTTTCCAGACTCAGCCGGTGGTTGTGATTCCGAGGGGACTCGAACCCCTGACCCATTGATTAAAAGTCAATTGCTCTACCAACTGAGCTACGGAATCAAATCAGCATGCAAAGATACGGGGTCTCAGGATAGCAAGCAAATGCATCCTGTTTCTTATTGCCTGATCGTTGCGGGTTCGTGGGCGCGACCTGCGCCCCAACTATTTGTAGTTCTTTTGCGTATGTTGAACAGATTTTCACTTCTTCAAAGTTCAAAAACCTGTTTTGGGGTATATGCTTTTCACTCGCTTAGGGATTGGGCCTGCGATCTCCCTTCCAGCCTTGGTTTGCCTGGTCGCACTGAGTCTATTGGGTTCGTGCAGGAAGTCGGACGACAGCCCCAAGCCCTCAGGAAACAGCTCGTCAGTCGGCTGCACCGATCTGCCGGCCAGCATAAGCGACTGGCTCCGTTCCAATTATCCGAATCAGACCACGTTCAAGTGTGAACGCAAATCGGACGGACGCTACAACGTCTACACCGACGGCCCGGGGGGCTGCGTCGAGTTCTATTTCACGGCGCAGGGCACGTTTCTGAAGCGGGAAAGCTGCCTGCGTTCGGTCGAGGACGGTTCGGTAACGTCTTTTTCCGACTTGCCTGCCGCGGTTCAACAGTGGCTGAACGCCAACCACCCCAATGCACGCATCCTCGAAGGCAAGCCCAAGGATGGCGGCTGGAAGATCAAAATTCAGGACGAGACCGGCTGCTACGAGTGCACCTTCGACTCGCGCGGCGAGCTTATCAAGAAGGAACGCTGCTGAACGCTGTTCTGCCCGACGGAATATCAACGCCACGATGTGCGGCCTCAGGCACCTGTCGTGGCTTTCTTTTTTTCAGAGTCTAATCCAGAAAAAGGTTATCCACACTGGGAACATTCCTGTAATTTTGATTTGGGTATGACAATTGCTAGAGCGGCTTCGGTAATGCTAGTGCGGTGATAGCCTGAGGTAGACAAGTCGGCCGGCAGAACCCGCCGCCAGGCCGATGGGCATTCGGCCAACTGGGCCAAGGGCCGCAGGTATAAACCTGTTGATCGGACGGGTAAAAAGTGTCGATAAAGCTTCGCTCAATCCCTTCTGGAGCTTCGTTGAATTCCCTCAACTTTGCTGTTACCCCAAAGACACCAGACACCCACTTTCTAAATTTGACAGTAACCTATGGGTAATACCACTAATGAGAACCCGCCTCGGGGCCTGCGCATCGAACGCCGCTTCACCCGGGCCGGTGAAAATGTATACGACTGCTTCGATTACGAGCTGCGAACATCGATCATCCGCAACCCCGCGGGCGATACCGTCTTCGAGATGAAAAACGTGGAGGTACCCCGAGGCTGGAGCCAGGTAGCTACCGATATCCTGGCCCAAAAATACTTCCGTCGGGCGGGCGTACCCCAGCCCGATGGCAGCCTCGGCAGCGAAACCTCGGCCAGGCAGACCGTCCACCGCATCGTCAACTGCTGGCGGGTCTGGGGCGAGCGTTACGGCTACTTCGCCACGCCCGACGATGCGCAGGCTTTCTACGACGAGCTCGTTTATATGCTCCTCGACCAGGCGGGGGCCCCCAATTCGCCGCAGTGGTTCAATACGGGCCTCTACGAATCTTACGGCATCGACGGCCCCCCGCAGGGCCACTGGTACTGCGACCCCGAGACGGGCGAGGTTCGGCCCAGTACCTCGGCTTACGAACGGCCCCAGCCCCACGCCTGCTTCATTCTTTCGTGCAAGGACGATCTGGTCAACGAAGGGGGCATCATGGACCTGTGGGTGCGCGAGGCCCGCATCTTCAAGTACGGATCGGGCGTGGGCACCAACTTCTCGAACATACGGGCCGAAGACGAACCGCTGAGCGGGGGCGGCTACTCCTCGGGCCTGATGAGCTTCCTCAAGGTGGGCGACCGCGCCGCCGGAGCCATCAAGTCGGGCGGTACCACGCGCCGCGCCGCCAAAATGGTCATCCTCGATGCCGACCACCCCGAAATCCTGAGCTTCATCCGCTGGAAGCTCGAAGAGGAGCGCAAGGTAGCCGCCCTCATCGCTGCAGGCTATTCGTCCGACTACGAGGGCGAAGCCTACCGCACCGTTTCGGGCCAGAACTCGAACAACTCGGTGCGCCTGACGGCCGAATTCTTTCAGGCTCTGGCCGAGGATGGCGACTGGCACACCATCGAACGCACCACGGGCCGCGTGCGCCACACCTACAAAGCCCGTATGCTCTGGGAGGAAATCGCCAAAGCCTCGTGGGGCTGCGCCGACCCAGGCCTGCAGTTCCATACAACCATCAACGACTGGCACACCTGCCCCGAGGACGGCCCCATCCGCGCCTCGAACCCCTGCAGCGAGTACATGTTCCTCGATGACACGGCCTGCAACCTGGCCTCGATCAACCTGCGCAAGTTCTTCAACGACCAGACCCTCGAATTTGACGTCGAAGGCTACCGCCACGCCTGCCGCCTCTGGACCATTGCCCTCGAAATCTCGGTGCTCATGGCCCAGTTCCCCTCGCGCGAAATCGCCCGCAAATCCTATGAATTCCGCACCCTGGGTCTGGGTTACGCCAATCTGGGTTCGCTGCTCATGGTCTCGGGCATTCCCTACGACAGCGAACGGGCCTTGGCCGTCTGCGGTGCCCTGTCGGCCATCATGACGGGCACGGCCTACGCCACTTCGGCCGAAATGGCTGCCGTGCTGGGGCCTTTCGCGGGCTACGAACGCAACCGCGAGCACATGCTCCGCGTCATGCGCAACCACCGCTATGCCGCCTACAACGCCGATGAATACGAGCAGCTGAGCGTCCAGCCCATGGGAATCGATGCCGGCTCGTGCCCGCAATACCTGCTCAAGGCGGCCTGCCAGGCCTGGGACGAAGCCCTGCGCCTGGGCCAGCAGTACGGCTACCGCAACGCCCAGACCACCGTCATTGCCCCCACCGGCACCATCGGCCTGCTCATGGACTGCGACACCACGGGCATCGAACCCGATTTTGCCCTCGTCAAATTCAAAAAACTGTCGGGCGGCGGCTATTTCAAGATCATCAACCAGTCGGTACCGGCGGCCCTGCGCAGCCTGGGCTATGCCGAATCCGAAATCGAAGCCATCGTGGCTTACGTCAAAGGGCACGGCACCCTGCGCGGCGCACCGGCCATCGATGCCGACAGCCTGCGGGCCAAAGGCTTTACCAACGGCGACCTCGAGCGGGTCGAAGCCCAGCTGGCCTCGGCCTTCGACGTGCGCTTCGCCTTCAACGCCTACGCCCTGGGCGAAGCAGCGATGCAACGCCTGGGCTTCAAGCCTGAGCAATACAACGACTTCAGTTTCGATCTGCTGTCGGCCCTGGGCTACAGCGAAGACCAGATCGACACCCTCAACGAGTACGTCTGCGGAACGATGACCATCGAAGGGGCCCCCTTCCTCAAAGAGGAACATTACCCGGTCTTCGACTGCGCCAACAAGTGCGGTACCAAAGGGCAGCGTTTCATTCATCCCCACGGCCACATCCGGATGATGGCCGCGGCCCAGCCCTTCATTTCGGGAGCCATTTCCAAAACCATCAACCTGCCCCACGAGGCCACGTGGGAGGACATCGAACGCTGCCACTTCCTCTCGTGGCAGCTGGGCACCAAGGCCATATCGATCTACCGCGACGGCTCGAAGCTCTCGCAGCCCCTCTCGACCAAAAACAAGAAGAAAGAAGAGACTAAAACCGAGGAGGCCTCGCCGGCATCCCCAGCCACCGGACGGCCCAGCCCAGCCGAGCTGGTGCAGTACGTGCGCCAGCTGCTGAGCGAACCCGAAGGGGCCGAGCTGCAGGCCACCCTCCGCAAGCTCGTCAGCCGCCGCCCGCTGCCCCAACGCCGCTACGGCTTCACCCAGAAAAACAACATCGGCGGCCAGACCATCTACCTGCGCACCGGCGAGTACGAGGACGGCACCCTGGGTGAAATTTTCATCGACATGCACAAGGAGGGAGCCACCCTGCGCAGCCTGCTCAACTGCTTTGCCATCTCGGTATCGATCGGCCTGCAGTATGGCGTGCCGCTCGACGAGTTCGTCGACAAGTTCGCCTTTACGCGCTTCGAGCCT
The DNA here is from genome assembly GCA_937936615.1 of uncultured Bacteroidia bacterium. Classification (GTDB taxonomy): domain Bacteria; phylum Bacteroidota; class Bacteroidia; order J057; family CALDDN01; genus CALDDN01. Next base: position 6,337 of record CALDDN010000055.1, read on the forward strand.
TCGGGGCCGGTCGATCATCCCAACCTGCGCAGTGCTACCTCCATCATCGACTACATCTTCCGCCTGCTGGCCTTCGAATACCTGAACCGCGATGACCTGGTGCAGATAGGCCGCGAGGATACCCCTCAGGTAGCACCGCGCCCCGAATCTTCGGCCGAAGCCCGCTACCAGCAACGCAAGACCCAGCCCGCTACAAACGGCCACCCAACTGCCCCGAAAGCAGCCGGCAGCGAGGCTCCAGCCCGAACGGCTCTGCGCATCGAACCGAGCCAGCAGCTCATGGAGCAGCTCATGGGCGACGCGCCCGCCTGCAATGTCTGCGGCCACATCACCGTGCGCAACGGAACCTGCTACAAGTGCCTCAACTGCGGCAACAGCATGGGCTGCAGCTGAGCCTACCGCTCCTATTTTTTGTTCAGTTGGCCTGCTCCTGCTTTTGGGGAGCAGGCTTTTTTTATGGGCTAAAACGTTTCCGCAAAATAAAATTCCAAAAAGATACTTTTAAAAAATTTATTTATATAAATTTTTAATTTTTAAAAAGATTATACTTCCGACTTTTGGATCGTTCAGGGGCAGCTCACACAGCCAGCTGCCAGTTTTTGATCGACCGGTTCCACCCCGACCGACTAGCTGCCTGCCTGCTACGCCGTGGCAGGAGGCGATTGCGCCCCGACAACCTGAGGCTCCTTTCGAGACTCGAGCGGCAGCTCGAACCAGAAACACACCGGCCCCTCGGGGGGTGAATCGTAGCCGATGAGTCCGCCGTGTGCCTCGACGGCCAGCCGGCAGAACGCCAGCCCCAAGCCCGTCGAATACGAAAAGTGGCCCTGCTTGAGCTGCGTCGGTGTCCGGTACAGGTTGAACAGGTCGTTGCGGTAGACCGGTGGAATGGCTGGCCCCTCGTTGCGGATTTCCACGCGGACGGCTGCTTCTGCTGTCATGGTGTACGCGTGCAGTTCGACCGGCCGGTTGGGCAGGCCGTATTTGTTGGCGTTGCTCAGCAGGTTGACCAGCACCCGTAGCAGCAGGTTGAGGTCGGCTGTGATGCTCAGGTCCTCCGGTTCGATGCGCGTGATCAGCTGCTGGCCTTTGAGTTCAAAAGGCAGGGTTACCTGTACCAGAGCCATGGCGACGACCTGCTGCAGACGCAGCTGCTGGCGGTCGAGGGGCAGGCTTTGGCCCTCGTGTTTGTATTTATAGAGATCGAGGATGTTGTGAACCAGGTGATGGAGCTGCAGGGCCGAACCTTCGATGAGGCGCTGGCGCAAATCCACGTCGGCAATATGCCCCGAGACCAGAATCGACTGCAAGGGAGTTTTGAGGTCGTGAACCAGCATCTGGGTGAGCTGCAGGCGCATTTCCTGCTCGTGCTGGAGCTGTTCGTTGAGCTGGGCTACCGTTTCGGTTTCCTCGCTAAGCAGGTGGGTAAAGGTGCGCATCAGCTCGACGGCATGGCGCAGGTTGCGGTAGGCACGCGTCTTGCGGCGGTAGAGGTAGAAGAGGCCCGCCGATTTGAGCAGCAGGAGCAAGGCAACGAGGGTGAGCAGGGTATGGCCCGTAGGCCCAACGTCCTGCAGCTTATCGAGCAGGCCGACGGGAGGCTGTGGCAGGTAGATGGGCAGCCCGCCTGCCATGAGCGGCGGCAGAGCTGGGATTGGGTTCATGTTCAAGTCAAGGTCTCCCCGATCGGAGGGGGTCGGCTATCGTTCAGCTCTACGGCTTCCTTAATATACGATAACCGGAAGATTATCGATCACAAAGGACGCGCATCTGTACGTAAACAGGCTTCGTATTTTTCATTTTCAATCTAAAGCCCTAATTCGAAAATGCAAGCCTATGCAGGGGGCGTAGGCACAAGCTGCAAAGCGCGGAACGGGACGGCAGCATGCGTGTACATTTTTGTTTATTTGCCTGCGAAAGTTAACTTTTTGCCTACATGGAGTCCAGCCCGGCAGGCCCGCGCCTGTTCATCGCCATCCCACTTGACCTCGAAATGGCCGAAGCCCTGCTCGAATGGAGCGAGGCGCAGTATCCCAGCGATCCGGGCATCCGCTGGAACATTGCCCAGCAGCTGCACATCACCGTTTCATTTCTGGGCGAGGATCAGGGCCGTAGGCCCGAGGAGCTGGCCGCACTCCTGGAGGACTTCTGCAACGAGACGACGCAGTTCGATCTGGTGCTCTCGCAGGTGAGCACCCAGTTTCGCGGACCGGTGCCTACTATGATCTGGACGCAGTTCGACCACAGCCGCGAGTTCGAAGAACTGGCCACCAGACTGGCGACAGCCCTGGGCCACGAGCTGGAACGCAAGCCCCTGCCGCACATCACCCTGGGCCGCATCAAAGACCTGAAGCAGCCCGCCCGCAAGCTGCCCCAACGCCTGCTCCTGGAAAAAGACAGCCTGACCGTCGAACGCCTGGAACTGTGGCTCTCGGAGCCTACCCCCACGGGTACGAGCTACCGCACGCTGGCCAGCTTTGCGCTGCAGCCCCGCTAAGCCACAGGAAGCCGTTCGGGCGGGGCGCGTGGATGTGGGCTTTTTTGCGCGAACGACCGTCCGGGCTGTGCTTTTTCCTTGGAAATTTGGTCAAGCTTTTCGATACATGGACCTGAGTTGTTTTTTTCAGCCTGTGCAGCCGGCAGTGCGAACCAGCTACCCCCTGCGCCCCGACTGCCTGGCCCATACCCTCGACCGTTACAGTGCAGCCTTTCCCGACTGGAGGTCAGCCCATGTCGTGCTGCTGGGCTGCACCGAGGAGCGCGGCGGGCTGGGCCGTGAAGGCTGCGGCGAAGCGGCCGATGCCATCCGTACCGAACTGGACGTGCTCTGCCACCACTGGCCCCAGCTGCGCATCGCCGACCTGGGCAACCTCGTGCCCAAAGCCGACCTCGAGGACGTGTACTTCACCCTGCAATACCTCTGCGAACAGTTCATTCAGCACGACAAGCTCGCGCTGGTGCTGGGAGGCACGCACGACCTGAGCTGGGGCCTTTATCAGGCACTGGGCAAACTCGAACGGCGGGTCGACTACGTGGCCATCGATGCCATGCCCGATATCTTTGACTCGGAACGGGGCCTCAACCACAGCAGCCACCACCACCGCATCCTGAGCCAAAGCCCCAGCCTGCTGGGCCGCTTCGGCCTGCTAGGCCAGCAGAACTACCTCATGTCGACCGAGGAACTGACGACCCTCGATACCCTGGAAATCGAGGCGGTGCGCCTGGCCGAGCTGCGCGAGGACCTGGCCCGGGCCGAGTGCGTACTGCGTTTAGCCGACCTGGTGAGCTTCGACCTCTCAGCGGTACGACGGGCCGATGCGCCGGCTGCCAGCCACTCGACCGCCGCGGGCCTGACGCTCGAGGAAGCCTGCCGGCTGGCCCGCTTCGCGGGCATGGGCTACCGCTTGAGCCTCTTCCACCTCTGCGAATTCAACCCCGAGCTTGATAACCAGGACCAGACGGCCTCGGCCTGCGCCCTCATCCTCTGGCACCTGATCGACGGCTTCGCCCACCGGCCCGACGACTTTCCCCTGGCCGACCGCTCGAACCTGCAGACTTACCGCGTGGCCGTAGCCGGTGCGCTGCGCGAGCTGGTTTTCTACCGCCACGAGGAGACCTGCCGCTGGTGGATGGAGGTCCCCGCTCCCAAACGCGGCCCCCGCTCGCGCGGCGGGGGCAACCGGCTGGTGGCCTGCGCCGAAAGCGACTACCGACAGGCCCTGCGGGAGGGCATCCCCGACCGCTGGTGGAAGGCCCAGACCTATATTACCTGAAAACTGCTCGAAATAAAATAAAGTTATATTATATCCTATATAGTGATTATATATTCCGATAGCAGGCAAAACAGCTTACGACCGGACCTGCCGGCAATCTTTCGGGCCAAGTTGGCAGCCAGGCTGTTTTTTTGATCTGCTGCACGGCCCGGGCTGGGGTCGGGTTGCAGGCGCAGGGTAAAAAGACGTAAACAGCTTCGGTTTCCACCGCCCGAACCGGCTGCGCATAAATAGCTTACGGATAACTTGCAGGGCTACGAACAAGGGGGCAACAGGGTTCGTATTCAAATTTGCGGCTATGCACCACCATCCGCTGGCCCTGCTGCTGCAAGCCCAACCCCTGCCGGCCGATACGCTGAGCCGGATCACCGAGACGGACGTAAAAACCGTTACGCTGGCCGACCTGGTGCTGGCGGGCGGCCCCTTCATGGTACCGATCGTGCTGCTGCTGCTGCTGGCCATCTACATCTTCGTGGAACGCTACCTGACCATCCGCCGCTCGAACCCCGACCCCGAACCGCTGATGCGGCAGGTGAGCGAATACATCCGCCACGGCGACGTGCAGCGCGCCTTGATGGTCTGCGAGGCCCAGCAGTCGCCCTTCTCGCGGATGCTGGCCAAGGGCCTGCGCCGGCTCGGTTCGCCGCTGCCCGACATCTTTGCCTCGATCGAAAACGAGGGCAAGCTCGAAATCAACCGCCTGGAAAAAAGCCTCTCGCTGCTGGCAACCATTTCGGGGGCCGCCCCCATGGTGGGCTTTCTGGGCACGGTAACAGGCCTGATCTCGGCTTTCATGACCATCTCGCAGTTCGAGGGAACGGTCAGCCCCAGCCTGCTGGCCGGAGGCATCTATGAAGCCATGGTTACGACGGCAGCGGGCCTGATCGTAGGCATTCCGGCCTATGTAGGCTACAACATCCTGACCAACATGATTGCGAACGTCATCTCCAAAATGGAGCTGATTTCGACCCAGTTCATCGACATTCTGCAGGAACCAGCCCGATGAGGATCAAGCAACGCCACCGCCCCAGTACCGAGTTCAGCCTGGCCTCGATCTCGGACATCGTCTTCCTGCTGCTCATTTTTTTCATGATTACGTCGTCGTTTGTGCAGCCCGGCGTCAAGGTCGAACTGCCTCAAAGCTCGTCCGAAAAACCCAGCACGGGCACCAACACCGTTACGGTGAACAAGGAGGGCGAGTTTTTCTGGAATGCGCAGCGGGTGGAGAAGGAAGTCCTGGCCCAGCGCATCCGCGAAGCGATCGAAACGGCCACGCGACGCAACGACGAGTCGGGCCGGGTCATCACGCTGCGCACCGACCAGCAGACCATCATGCAGGATGCCGCCTTCGTGATCTCGGCAGTGGCCGAGCACGGCGGGGCGGTAGTCATCGCCACCCGCAAGACGAAATGAGCCGGTCTGCACGTTTTTTGCCGCAGAAATCCCGCGTATGTACTACCACCCCGCCGAAGCCCTCGAAAGCCGCCACCGCGCCATTGCCCGCTTCGTAACGCTGCTGGCGGCCCTTGTCCTGCTGCTGCTCTGTCTTTTTCTGGTGGTGGCCGAGAGCACCGTTCCGCCCGAAGACGAGCTGATCTTCGAGGTGCAGGCTTCGATCGACTTCGGCAACGCCGTTGCGGGCAGCCGCAAGGTCAACAACTTCCAGGCACCGAGCAGCACGCCCGCCGACGCGCCCCCCAGCCCACCCAAGGCCGAACCCAAGCCCGTGGAAAGCAAAACCACGGCTCCGGCACCCGAACCCATCCTCACGACCAAGGCACCGGCCGAGGTCAAAGCACCCAAGGTCGAACAGTCGCCGCAGCCGGTGAAGGAGGCTCCGCCCCAGCCCAGCCCCCAGCCCAGCAAGGCCCAGCCCGCCGCTCCCGCCAGCCCGCAGCCCGCCAAGCCCCAGCCCAAAGCCGACCCCAACGCCCTCTTTACGCCGGGCGGCTCGAACGACGGCGACGGCGATGAAATCGGCAACAAAGGCTCGCCCAAATCGGTCAGCCTCGGGCAGGGCATGGGCTGGGGCGAAGGAAGCGGCGACGACGGTGGCCTGGGTCGACGGGCTTTCCTCGGCGGCCCCATGCCCCGCTACAACGCCCAGGAAGAAGGCAAGTTCGTCATCGAAGTATCGATCCGCCCCGACGGCTCGGTGCAGAACGTGCGTATCGTCAAAGGCTACGCCGGTCAGATCAACATCAAAAAAGCCGTCGAAGAGGCCATCTACCAGTGGAAGTTCAGCCCAGTAAGTGGCGGGGGCGTCCAGAAGGTACGGCTGACCTATACCTTCAAGCTCCGCTAGCGGCCTGTTTTTTGCTACCCGACTTGGCGGAGACAACCCCCGAGGTCATTGCCCGTACAAGGGGGTATGAGCCGTTGTTTTTTTAATTTTTTTTAGTTTTATTTTACTCATCAAGGCCTGACTACCTTCCACCGCATGATACGAGACCATTTCCAGCAGCTGACCGAACTCTTTGATCTGGACGGACGGCAAACCGACCTGCCCGCCCGCCTCAGCCGTGAGGTTGGCGAACTGACCGAGCTGCACGAACGACTGAGCCGCGAGGACGAATCGGCCCGCAAATCGGCCAAAATAACCTTTCTGACGCTGGGTATCGCCTTGGCTGTGGTTGCACTGGCCCTGCCGCTGGCCTCGCTGCTCTCCATCAGCAGCCTTTATTCGGCACTGACGGTGTTCGGTACGGTCGCCACAGTCTGGGGGCTGTCGAAGGTGATGCGCGTGCTGAACCATAACCCTGCCGGCCGCCTGCGCGAACGCATGGACAGCATGTACGTGCGCATGCTCAAAGAAAGCAAGCGAAACGACAGCTACAAGCTGCGCCAGTTGCGCCGCACCGACCGCATCATCGGGGGCGTGGCGGCGGAGGTGGCTGCCCGCCTCGATCTGCCACCCGCCCTGGTACGCTTTGGCTTCGTAGTCGCCACCTTTGTTTCGAGCGGGTTTTTCATCCCGATGTATTTTATCGCCGCAATGATCCTGCACAACAACCGCGAAAAACAGGCCTGACGTTTTTACTGGCTGGTCAAAAGCAAAGGAGCAGCCCAATCCCTGTCCAATCGCTCCTCGACCTAAGAGCTGAACATGATTGTTATTACCGGAGCAGCAGGCTTCATTGGCAGTTGCCTGGCGGCCTACCTCAACAGCCAGGGCTTCACCGACCTGGTACTGGTCGATGACTTTTCGCGGCCCGAGAAGCGGAAAAACTACCAGGGCAAGGCCCACACCCACATGGTGGCCCGCAACGCCCTGCCCAACTGGCTGCGGGCCAACGAACAGCGGGTGCAGGCGATCGTTCACCTGGGTGCCCGCACCGACACGCTCGAGACCGACGAGCAGGTATTTGAGCAACTGAACCTCAAGTACTCGCAGACGGTGTGGCAGCTTTGCGCCGCCTATCAGATTCCCTTGGTCTATGCCTCGAGTGCGGCAACCTACGGCGACGGCAGCGCGGGTTTCTCGGACGATGCGGCAACGACAGCCCGCCTGCAGCCCCTCAATGCCTACGCCCGCTCGAAACATGCCTTCGACTGCTGGGCACTGGAACAGGTGGAAGCCCCCTACTTCTGGGCAGGCCTGAAGTTTTTCAACGTCTACGGCCCCAACGAATACCACAAGGGCCGCATGGCCAGCGTGGTATGGCACGCCTACCGGCAGATTGAGGAAACGGGCCGGCTCAGGCTCTTCAAATCGTACCGCGCGGACATAGCCGACGGCGAGCAGCGGCGCGATTTCATCTACGTGGGCGACATCGTGCGCATCATTTTCGAGCTGCTCAACCAGCGCAAGTACTCGGGCATCTACAACGCGGGCACGGGGCAGGCGCGGAGTTTTCTGGATTTGGGGCGGGCGGTGTTTGCCGCCCTGGGCCGCGAGCCCCAAATCGAGTTCATCGATATGCCCGAAAACCTGCGGGCCAGCTACCAGTACTTCACCGAGGCCCCGATGAACAAACTGCGCCAGTCGGGCATCGAATTCGAACCGACAAGCCTCGAGGAAGGCGTCAGCCACTACGTGCAACAGTATCTGATTCCACAGGCCTACTGGTAAAAAGCCGTAAAAACCGACGGCAAAAAAATATCTCGCCCCCCCCACAACTTGGGTTAGGAATTGGCGGAATTATTGGTTATGTTTACAGTTGCTTTACCGGACACCCCTATCCGCCGATTCCAATGCCCCTGCTGCTCAAGCTCATACATGCAGGTTCCTTGATTCTGCCTGCCATCATCGCTCCTTTGGTTCTGCTGCTGGCTTACATCTATAAGCGTCAGTTCACCCAAGTAGTCTACCAGTGGCGCAAGCCCCAGGTCGTATACCTGACCATAGCGGCCTTTGTGCTCATTCTGGCTCTTTTCGTAACGACCTGTTTTTTCTTCGCGGGCCACTTTGGCCGCATCGAGCTGGGCTTTGTCGAGCTGACCACCGCTGAGATGTGGCAGCTGACGGTGGATAGCCTGCTGCTGGCGGTAGGCGTGATGGGAGTCTATATCGGCCTCAAAGATTTTATGGTGCAGTACATCTGCACCGAAGGCATCCTGCTGGAACGCTTCAACTGGCGGCGGCTGCGCATGCAGTTCTCCTTCATCGAGTGGCAGGACATCAAAGACTACTACGTGCGCTCCGATTACCCGGTCACATACTACCATTTCATCGTTCAGGCACGGGAGGGGCAATTCGTTCGCCGGTCGCTGCGGGTGCCCTTTTATGCGCTGCAGGAATTCGACAACCTGCTGGAAAACAACCTGCGTCAGCAGCGCGAGCGGCGTGCCCTGACGCGCGATATGATCCGTAAGATTTCGCGCAACATGCACGACTGAGGTTCCTTGCAGGGCCTGTGCTGTCGCACATGAAGCTCCACTGGCTGCCCCAAGCCGCAAGCCTACTGCCGCGATTCCGCAACCTGCTGGCTGCCTTCCTGCTGGCATCTGCCGCCCTGGGCATCGTAACCGAATCGCTGCTGACCGACACGCGCGTGCTCAGACTGGTCAGCAGTCGGGTGCAGGAGGATTTCAGCCGCGTGGCCCTCGAACTGGAAGAAAAGCTCGTGGCCCTGGGCGACAGCCTGGGGATCAGTCCCCCCGGACGAGCTATCGTTCTGCACTACAGCCGCGAGGGCCAGCTCCGGTACTGGAACACGAATCGCTACCTGCCCGACAGCGGGCGCGTGCGCCGGCTCATGGCCAGCCCCAAGTTCGAACTGCTGACCGACCGCGGACGGGCCTATTACGTCATCAAAGCCTCGAGCGACACGAGCTACCGCCTGGCTCTGCTTCCGCTCTTCGAGGGCTACCCGCTGCGCAACGAGCTGCTGGAACCGGAGGTTTTTCTGGGGCCTTTTGGGAGCTGGCCGGCTGTGGCCGATGCCGCGGCCGATTTCCGGTTCGAACCCAAGAGCTCCTTGCCCGGGGTCGAGTTTCTGGACCTGAACGGGAAACTTTTGGGCAAGCTTGTTACCTACGATGCCA
>CALDDN010000056.1 GCA_937936615.1 uncultured Bacteroidia bacterium
GGGGTCAGGCGGTCGGCCAGCTCGGCCAGCAGACTTTCGGGCAGGTCGGCCAGGAAGACGACCTGGCGCAGCAATTCCAGTTGACGGGGGTTGGGCATGCAGCTGGGCACTAATCGGCTGAATTTCGGCAAAAAAGCCCAAGTTTGCTCGGCGGGCCAGCTCGTCGCGAATTCAATCGCAAAAATTCAGCTTGGGGATTCAGGCGGACAGCTGCTGCCTGCCTGGGCCGGTCAGGTCAGATTTGTTTTTGCAATCCACCGCTTATTATCGTACATTTATCGCAGGTTAAGCGTTGAATGCACGTTTTTTGCGGTATTTTGCTTTAAAATATCAAATCGTGGAACCCCCAATAACCTGCGGGCCTATGAATTACCTGTACCGTTTACTTGGAGTGCTGGGTCTGGCACTCACACTTGCTCCGGGCCACTTGCTGGCACAGGCCGAGAATGAGGTCAGCTGCGAGAACTCGCAGAATGTCTACTTTCAGAACTTCGGCAACTTTGCAGCGGCAGTCGACAACACGCCTACCTGCAACAACGCCAACCAGATCAACTGGTTGAACAACAACACCGTCCCCGGCTGGTACGTGGCCGTCAACAACGACGTGAGCACCGTTACGCCGTTCAATTCGACGGACGGAAGCTGTAACCTGACGGGTATGTACAATGCGCCCGGAGGTATTGGTGCGCGAACCCTTGGTTCGATCAACCATACCGGAACCAATCAAATTTTACTGCGCCTGACCAACACTTCGAACACCGACATCATCGGCTTCGAGATACAGGTTTTCTATGCGCAGTTCCGGCGGGGCCGTAATGGTGGCAACCCTGATCGCCTGCGTTTCCAGTGGGGACGCGATATCAGTGCTATCGACCCTGCAAACGATCCGTTCAACATCTGGACCAATGTGGCCGCCATGGACTATACCAGCCCCGAGACCGCAACGGCTGGCCCGGTCGACCCGACATTGACAACGCAGCTTCGAACTACTACGGTCAACTTTCCGCCTTTTGTGTCCATACCTGCCGGCGATGATCTGTGGTTCCGCTGGATTGATGAAGACTTGCCGGGCGGCGACGACGACGGTCTGGGCATTACTCAAATCATCGTGCGGCCCGTTTTCCGCTACCTGCCAGCGGGGGCGTTTATTGGGGCGACTACGTTTCAGGCCTGCAATTCGCCCGGGTCGCAGCTGACGTTTGATCTGCGAAACACTACCCCCTTCAACCCGGCAGACCCGAACAGCATGGTCTACACCTGGAGCTTTATCAACCCTGGCCCCGTTTTCGTGGGACCTGCAGCGGGTCCTGGAGTTAGCAGCGTTACGGTGGACTTCAGCAACGTAACGCCCGGAACCTATACCCTGCAACTGGACATGGTTTTCGAGGGCAACCTGAATATACCCGGCAGTTGCTGGACGGGGCAGCGAACCCGAACGATTACCGTTGTGCGCTGCGGGCCGATTGACATTACGTGCGTCGACCCGACCTATGCCCAGGATTTCGATAATGTGACGGGCATGCCTACGACCAACAGCCCCAATTGTGCAGCACCCGGCAACATGGAAGTAGGCAATGTCTGGTTCAACGATCAGACTGTGCCGGGATGGCGAGGGCAGCTCAACGGTCTGGGAGGCTTCAACTTCAATTCCTCGAATGGCCACTGCGGGCAGGATGGTCTTTACTGGTATGGCAACGACCCTAGTGGCGAACGAGCTTTCGGAGCCTTGCCCGGCAATGGGCAGAACTGGTCAGTCGGTGCCCGTTTTCGTAACCTGACCGGCAATACGGTAAACGACATTACGATTGGCTTTACGGCTGAGCTTTGGCGACGCGTGCGCCTTACGGGTACGACCTGCATGCGCTTCGAGTACAGTACCGATGCTACAGCCATTAACGACGCAGCGGCAACCTGGAATGCCGTTACCAACCTCGATGCCTGCACACCGACAACATTTGCTGGCCCTCCTGGCCCAGTTAACGGAAACTTGCCTGCCAACCGCGAGCAACGCCTGTTCACGATCACCATTCCCGGCGGCTGGGCCAACAACACCCAGCTCTGGATTCGCTGGAGCACCGACAATGCCGCTGGTGGTGAGGATGGCATTGGCATCGACGATTTCTTCTTTATCGCCGAAGGCGTGAACCCGACTCCGCCGACAGCGATCCTTGGTCCGACCAATGTCTGCCCCAACGATCAGGTTACGTACCGGGTCGATCCGCCTAATAGTTGCTTCAATTATGCCTGGACGGCCATTCTGCCCGTAGGGGCTACGTATGTCGGCCCTACCAATCAAGACAACGTAACCATTAACTGGGGTACGGCACCTCCTGGGGTCTATACTGTCCGCGTGAGCTATGGTTTGGGAACGATCGAGCTGCCGGTTCGTCTGGGAGCCTGCGGGCCAATTCCCGTGGCCTGCAACCAGCCCAATTACGAGCAGAATTTTAACACCGTAACGCCTACGGTCAACAGCTGCACCCCGCCGGGCAACATCACCTGGACGGACAACGGGACGGTCGAGGGCTGGTACCGCCAGCTTCAGCAAGGACCCGATGACTACTTCTTCGCCAATGACGGCAGCTGCAACACGGGCGGTACCTACTTCTATGGCCCTAACAACGACCCCGATCGGGCTTTTGGTACGCTGCGATCCAATAACCACGTTTCGCGCTTTGGGGTCAACTTTGTAAACGCCAATGCGACGGAGGTCATCCGCGAGCTGACCGTCCGCTATGTGGGCGAGCAGTGGCGCAGGGGTGATGGAACTGGCCCCGACCGCCTGGTTTTTGAATACAGTACTGATGCTACGTCGCTCTCGACTGGGACATGGACGGGAGTCCCTCAGCTTGATTTTCAAAGTCCGTATACTGGGCCGCTCACGGATGTAGCCCGAGATGGCAACGACCCCGCCAACCGGGCGGCAATTGCCTTCACGATTACGGGTCTCAACATTACTCCGGGGCAGCAGTTCTGGTTCCGCTGGAACGATATCAACATCCCGGGAACGGACGATGGTTTAGCTGTGGATGACTTCGAGCTGGAAATCAACGCGACTCCGCCACCGATTACCGATATCCTCGGGCCACGTAACCCGTGCGTCGGATCATCGACAAGCTATACGGCCATACCTCAGAACAATGCCTTTACGTTCACGTGGTCGCCTGCTCCGGCGGGGGCATCCTACACTACTCCCAACCCGGGCAACCCCATTACCATCGACTGGGGTACCGCAGTCGATGATACCTATACGCTGGAAGTAACGGCGAGCAATGCCTGCGGCACCACGGCACCCTTCCGGCTCAATGTAGACTTGGGCCCTTGTGGGCCGCTGCTGCTGAGCTGCCTGCAGCCCGCCTATGGAACAGGTTTTGACGGTGTGCTGCCCAATACCAATGCCTGCTCGCCCGGCCCCAGTAACATCAACTGGGTGGACGCCCAGACCATCCGGGGCTGGTACCGCTCACTTGTTAGCGGTAACGACCGCTTTTACGCCAACGACGGCAACTGCGCTGGTGGAGCAACTTACCTCTACGGAGCGAGTGGCGATGCCGACCGTGCATTGGGTACCCTCCAGACGGGCGATCACCTGTCGATGTTCGGGGTCAATTTCCAGAATGATGCGCCGATCCCCATTACCGATCTGATCATCGAATACACTGGCGAGCAGTGGCGGCGTGGCAATTCGCCGGTGGGCACCGACCGCCTGATCTTCGAATACAGTCTGGATGCGACTGCTCTGGACGATGCCACTGCAACCTGGATTCCGGTAGCAGCTCTCGACTTCATCGCACCCTACACCGGTCCGCTGGTCAATTCAGCCCTCAATGGCAACGATCCGGCTAACCAAGCTCAGGTGGCGCATACCATTACGGGCCTGAACATCCTGCCCAATCAGCAATTCTGGCTCCGCTGGACGGACTTCAATACCGTAGGATTCGTCAACGATGGTTTGGCGATCGATAATTTCAACATCATTGCCAATACAGTGCCCATGCCCACTACCCTCACGGCAACGGGCACCAAGTGCGAAGGGTCTACTGTTCTGCTAGAAGCCACACCACCGCCTGCCGCCAGCTTCGATGTGATTTGGGAAAATGCGGTAACAAGTACAGTCGTTGGCGTAGGTAATCCTTTGGCTACGATTTTCACACCGGGCAATTACGACATCTTTATATCGATTGAAGACCCGGTAACGGGCTGCAATTCCCAGATTCCCCCGCCCAGCGTTCGGTTTAGTATTGCTCCCCAAACGGTTGCTGGCAACCTGACGACCAGTGGCAATCTGGTCTGCTACAACGATCAAGTACTCCTCACACTCAACGGTTTCACTGGCGACATCGTCCGCTGGCTTGAGTCGACGGATAATTTTGCCACCGAAACGCCCATCTTGTTTACCGGTGCGACACTGACTCCGGCACCCAACATCCGGCAGCAGACTTGTTACGAAGTGGAAGTCAAGAGCGGCGAATGTCCGGCGGCACGTTCGAACCGGCAGTGCATCGACGTGAGCAACACGCCCGGAACGCTTTCGTCGAGCGGGCCGCTCAACGCCTGCTTTGGACAGGGCAGCGGTACGCTGACGCTTTCGGGCTTCACTGGCAATGTGTTGCGCTGGGAAGCTTCGACCGACAACTTTGTCAACCCGCTGCTCACTACGGTCATCAACCAGGCTCTGCCTACACTCAACTACACCAATCTGGAGGTAACGACTTCGTACCGCGCCGTAGTAGGATTTGCGGGCTGTCCGGACGTAACCTCGCCCCCCATTACCATCAACGTCCTGACGGTGCCCGGTACCCTCTCTTCCGACGTGCCTACGACCCTCTGCTCAGGCGAGGGGCTGGCTCAGGTTACCTTGACGGGCTTCACAGGCAATGTGGTGCGCTGGGAGATTTCGACCGATAACTTTGCTACCGTTGCCGGAACGGTCAACAGCAACGCGCCCACCCTGCCGGTGGCCAATATTACCCAGAATCAGTGCTACCGCCCCGTTATTACGGCTCCGGGCTGCGCCGAAATTTCGCCGACGCCGATTTGCTTTACGGTGCAGCCGTGTGCTCCGGTGGCGTTTACGTGCCAGTTTACCGATTACTTCCAGGACTTCAATACCCTGACTCCGACGACCAACGGATGTGGAACGCCTGGCAACCTCACTTTCATCAATAACCTGACTCTGCCTAGCTGGTACGTTCAACGTGTATCGGGTACACAGAATCGCACCAACGCCGACGATGGCAGCTGCGACCAAGGTGGTGCCTACAGTTACGGAACCGACGGCAGTACCGATCGTGCCTTGGGTACCCTGCGCAGCGGTACGGCGGGCTACGCCATCGGTGCCCGATTCCGCAACAATACCGGCGGACTGATCACCCAGATTCGCATCGATTACACAGGCGAGCAGTGGCGACGCGGCAATACTGGCCCTGCCCCTGACCAGTTGCGCCTGTCCTACAGCACCGATCCCGCCACGACCTCGCTCACAACGGGTACCTGGACACCGGTTATCGGGTTTGATTTCAACAGTCCCTTCACCCTGGCCGGTCCGGTGGTACTCAATGGAAACGCTCCGGCTAACCGCGAGATCATTCCCGTACCTCCCATACCCGTTGCCATACCCAATGGTCAGGACTTCTGGATTCGCTGGGAAGACCCGGATCTGAATCTGGGTAACGATGGGTTGGCGATCGAAGACGTGCGGGTTCGAATTATTTTCCAGACTACCATTCAGTTTGTTCCGCAGGTAACCAATGTGCTGTGCCGTGGCCAAAGTACCGGCGGCATCAACATCCGTCCCCTCGATCCCAACGCCAATTATACCTACCAGTGGGATAACAACGTGCCACCGGCCCAGCGAACCCAAGCCAATGTTACCAATTTGCCCGCTGGCAATTACACCGTCACCATTACGGATGTTGCCTCAGGTTGTACAAGGGTCTATACTGAAACGATTGGTCAACCCAACACGGCTCTAAGTGTAACGCTGGGCACGGTCAACCAGCCCGGCTGTAACTCGCCCGTAGGTTCGATCACCCTCAATGTCAGCGGGGGTACTCCGGGCTACACCTACCTGTGGTCGAATGGATCAACTGCCCCGAGCCTCAACAACCTGCCACCCGACATCTATTCAGTTACCGTTACCGATGCCAACGGCTGTCGGGGAATTGTCTCCGATATCAATCTATTCCTGGCTTCGCCCATCATCATCGATGCGCCGATCATCACGGGCGTTACCTGCAACGGGGCCAGCAACGGAGCCATCGCCTTGACGGTAACCGGCGGTCAACCTCCGTTGACCTACGCGTGGTCGAACGGAGCCAATACCGCGAGCATCAGCGGTCTGGCTGGAGGAGTCTACACGGTTACGGTCACCGACGACCAAGGATGCCGCATCATCCGAAATTATACGGTTCCAGAACCGGGTGTCTTGACCATTACGGTCAACAGTGTTACTAACGTGCGATGCAACGGTGGTAACGACGGCTCGATCGGCATCGACCTTACTGGTGGCACTGCACCCTATACCATCCAGTGGAGCAATCTGGCGACGCAAGAAAATATCAGTGGGCTGACCGCAGGTACTTATCAAGTCAATGTAACGGATGCTCGCGGCTGCTCGGCTTCCCGCAACATAACCGTAGGTCAGCCCAATCCGCTGACAGCTACTATCGTCAACCGTGTGCAGCCCACCTGCCACGGGGGCAGCAACGGACAGGCTCTTGTACAGGTCAATGGTGGTACGCCCGGCTATACCTTCCTCTGGAACAGTGGCGAAACCACGGCTCAAGCCACCAACCTGCGGGCGGGCACCATTTCGGTGGATGTCTTCGATAGACAAGGCTGCCGGGTAACAGCGACTTCAACCTTGGGGCAGCCGACTCCTGTAGTGGTCAATTTTACCGATGTCGTCAACGTGAGCTGCAACGGCTTCAATAACGGAGTCATCAACGTGCAAGCCTTGGGCGGTACGCCTTCCTATACGTTCCGCTGGAACGACGGCCCGACGATCTCCGACCGCTCGAACCTGGCACCGGGTACCTACACGCTGACTGTAACCGACCAGCAGGGCTGCACAGCTGTCCGTACGGCTACCATCACCCAGCCCAATGCATTGACGGTCAACGTGGCCGGCATCAATCCTATCCGCTGCAACGGCGATGTCAATGGCTCGATCAGCTTTGAAGTATTTGGCGGTACCCTGCCCTATACTTACACCTGGACGAGCAACTCGACCAACGTCAGCACTGTAACCGGCCCCACGGCTACTGGACTGGCTGCAGGCACCTATACGCTGACCGTGCGCGATGCCCGTAACTGCCAGGCCAGCCGCACCGTAGTTCTTGATCAGCCCCAAGGACCGCTTACCATTACGCTCAACTTCATCACGCCGGTGCGCTGCGCCGGTGGCAGCGACGGACAGGTTGCGACGACCATTTCGGGAGGTACCCAGCCTTACAGTATCAGCTGGATTGGTAATCCGTCGACCGAGGATGGCATCGTAAACGTACCGGCGGGTACCTATACCATTCGCGTTACGGATGCCAATGGTTGTACGGCGCAGCAGACCTACACGGTGCCCGAGCCCTCGCCACTCAACCTCTCCGTTACTTCTTTCCAGAATGTCAGCTGTCCGGGTGGCAACGATGGTGCAATTACGGTAGCTGCAGCCGGTGGGAATGGCGGCTATGCGTTCGCATGGGCACCCGGCAGCGGCAGTGGAAGCTCGCGGAACAACCTGACAGCGGGGTCCTACTTCATCACGGTGCGCGACCAGCGCAACTGCGTGGCGACTGTCCAGCAGACGCTCACCCAACCCGATCCGATTACAATCGTAACCTTGTCCAGTATCACGCAGCGCAATCCGTCATGCAACGGTGGCAGCGATGGCTTGATTGATGTTACGGTCTTTGGGGGAACACCCGGCTATACCTACGAATGGCGGCGTGGCGCAACCTTCATCTCATCGGCGCAGGATTTGGTGAATGTGCCGGCAGGCAGCTACACGCTTACCGTCCGCGACAGCCGCAACTGCACCCAACAGCGCGTCTTCCAGCTCGTAGACCCGGCTCCGCTGACCGTAACGGTTACTCAAGTCGTGAACCCGACCTGCAACGGCGACAACAACGGCAGTGCGCTGCTTGTCCCCTCAGGTGGCAACGGGCCCTACACCTACCTGTGGTCGAATGGCTGGACGGGATCGCGACTGACCTTCGCCGTGGCCGGAACCTACACCGCAACCGTTACCGACGCCAGTGGCTGTACGGTTCCTGCGTCGGTTACCTTGACCCAGCCTGCGCCGGTCAGTGCCAGCGTGCTGGCTCAGACTAACGTCCTGTGCCGCGGTCAGGCTACGGGCAGCTTTGCGGTTGCTGGAACCGGTGGCACGCCCGTCTACACCTACCAGTGGTCCAACGGCGCAACGACTGCCAACGTATCCAACTTGACTGCCGGAATCTACAGCCTGACCATCATCGACTCGCGCGGCTGCCGCGGGGTGCGTACCGATCTGGCCATAACGCAACCGGCTTCCTTTGTCCAAATCATCCCGCAGTTTGTAACCGATGTGCAATGCGGCGGCCAGAACAACGGCGCGATTGCAGTTGAAGTAACCGGCGGAACGCCGCCCTATACCTTCCAGTGGAACGACGGACCTACTACCGAAGACCGCGGCAACCTCGCACCCGGCGAGTACACGCTGGTGGCTACCGACAACAACGGCTGTACAACCTCCCGCACCTTTGAAGTGGGCGGCCCCACCACCGCGCTGACGGTGGAACCCGATTTCGTCAACAACATCACCTGCCATGGCCAGCAAAATGGAGCCATCAGTGTAACCGCCAACGGCGGCACCCGTCCCTACACCTACCGCTGGTCGCATAACCCGACCACCCAGTTTGTCGATAATCTGCGCCCAGGGGCTTATGCCGTAACGGTAACCGATGCCAATGGCTGTGCTGTGCAGCGCAGTTTTACCATCACCGAACCGCAGCCGCTGACGGTATCGCTGCTGGCACAACAGAACATTACTTGCCGCAATGGCAGCAGCGGCTCGCTCCTGGTGCAGGCCAATGGCGGTACCGGCCCCTACACCTACCGCTGGAGCAATGGAGGTTTTGGGCCTAACCTCGTTAACCTGCCCGCAGGTTTCTACAGCGTCGTTGTCAGCGATCAAAATAACTGCCTCGCTTTTGCTACCTATACGGTGGTTGAACAGAATGTGCTGACTGTCAGCCTCGCTTCGGTGCAGCACGTACGCTGCTTCGGCGAAACCAACGGACGGGTAACTGTATCGGTTACCGGTGGAGTCGCCCCCTACAGTTACATCTGGAATGGCCCCCCGGGTAACCAGACCATTAACAACGTAGGTGCGGGAACCTATACCGTACTGGTATCCGACAACACCGGTTGCACGGTGAGCCTGACGCAGGAAGTCCTGCAACCGGCTCAGTTGGTGGTAACGACGGGTTCCAAGGTCGAAGCCCGCTGCAATGGAGCCTCGAATGGTGCCTTGGGCATCAATGTCAACGGCGGAGTACTGCCCTATACCTTCGCCTGGTCGAACGGATCAACCACCGAAGACCTCAACAGCATACCTGCCGGTACCTACACCGTTACCGTTACCGATGCCAATGGCTGCCGTGCCACCCACAGCGACTTTATTACCCAGCCCGATCAGCTGGCCATTGTCCGCCTGCAAGTGGAGCACCCTCGCTGCCACAACTCTGCCGATGGGGTAATCGCCGTCACGGCCACGGGAGGAACAGCTTCCTACCGCTACAACTGGTCGGGATCACTCACCCAGCAGCCCGTTCGCACGGGCTTGGCGGGCGGTACCTATGGCGTTACCGTAACCGATGCCCGCGGCTGCCGCGCCAGCGACCTCATCACGCTGACTCCGCCTGCCGAGCTGGTCATCGACCTGGTGGAACTGCGCAATACCACCTGCAAAGGCCGCGACCGTGGCATCATCGACATCGAGCCGCGTGGCGGCACACCGCCTTACACTTACTGGTGGTCTACCAGTTCTGCGTTCCAGGATTTAATCAATGTACCTGCAGGTACATACACCGTAAATGTGGTCGATGCCAAAGGCTGTTCCGTCTTCCGCACGTTTACGATTCAAATTCAGCCCAATGCCAACGCGACAATCAGTGGCTTGGCTCCGAGCTATTGTGCCAACGCCGCACCGGTAACCTTGTCCAGTAACCCTGTAGGAGGGACTTTCAGTGGACCGGGTGTAACGGGTAACCAGTTCGATCCGGCTGCTGCAGGCCCGGGTACTCACACCATCGTAGTCGATGGAACGTTCGACGGCTGCCCCTACACCGGCAGCACCACAGTTCGTGTCGATCCCATTCCTTCGACGACCGCTACCATTGCTTTCAGCGGCAGCCCGGCTGGCCCGCCCTTCTGTGCGTCGAATACCAGCGGCTATCTGCTGACCTATACGCCCCCGCAAACCGGTGTCTCGGCAACCTTCAGCGGTCGGGGAGTCATCAATGGGCCGAACGGTACCTTCCGTTTCGTACCGGTGCTGGCAGGCAGTGGCTCGCACACGCTTACTGCTGTCCTGACCAATTCGCTGACCGGTTGTTCAGCATCCATCACCCGAACCGTTCAGGTCGATGCCCCCGACGCCGTAACGGTATCGGCAGAAAAACCGGTGCTCTGCAACGGCGAAAGCACCCTGCTGTTGGCGACTGGTGGCGATACCTATACGTGGGCACCAACTATAGGCCTGAGCTGCGCCCCCAACTGCTCGAATGTGGGTGCGGTGGTAACAGCATCGCCAACCCAGTCACGTACCTATACGGTTACGGCCCGCCGCGGTGGCTGTGCCCTTTCGGCAACGGTTCGCGTCGAAGTGCGCCGCACCTTCCCCATTGCCGTGTCGCCCGCCAACCCGACGATCTGCGAGTCGGCCAGTACCAGCCTGACAGCCAGCAGTTCGACGCCCTATACCTATGAGTGGGCACCCAATACGAATCTGTCCGCTACCACCGGCCGCACGGTAAGTGCTTCGCCGACGGCGACAACCACCTATACCGTAACCGGTAGCTTCCAAGGCTGCACGGCTACCCAGCAGGTGCGGGTAACCGTGGAACCGGCTACAGTAGCAGCTACTGCCAATCCCGCGACCATCTGCCAGGGGCAATCGACGACCCTGTCGGCGGCTACCTCGCTGCCGGGTAACTTCAGTTACTTCTGGTCGCCACCGGCAGGCCTTTCCAGCGCGTTTGGCCAGACGGTTACCGCCCGTCCGAATCAGACGACGGTCTACACCGTAACCCGCTCGGGCAGTGGCAGCTGCCGCAGCACTACGGTTCGTGTGGAGGTAACTCCCGTTTCGGCTAGCATCGACAACCTGGCTTCGGATTACTGCGTTACCAGCCCGCCCATCCCGCTGGTGGGTACGCCGGAAGGTGGCACCTTTACCGGCCCGGGTGTTGCGAACAATGTATTCAACCCTGCTGCGGCTGGTCCTGGACTGCATGTCATCCTCTATTCAGGAACCTTGCCCAATGGCTGCGCCTACTCGGTGGGAACCCAAGTGGTGGTCGGGGATGTCAGTGCGGCGGTAACGACGAACATCCTGTCGGCTTACTGCGCGCTGTCTCCGCCTGTCAGTTTGTCGGGCCAACCGGCTGGGGGCACCTTCAGTGGCCCGGGTGTGGTGGGCAATACGTTCAATCCGCAAAGCTTGACCCCCAATCAGACCTATACGCTGACGTATTCGGGCATCAATCCGCAGGGTAACTGCCCCTTCTCGCGGAGCTACGAGGTGGAAATCCGCCTGCCCGAGGTAGCGATCCAAGGCCTCAGCAGCGAGTACTGTCTCGAAAACATCCTGGTACCGCTGACGGGAACGCCTGCCGGTGGCACTTTCAGTGGCCCGGGCATTGTCAACGGCCGATTCTTCAATCCGTCGGCAGCAGGCACCGGCTCGCACTTCATCACCTATTTTGGTTTCGATGGGGCCTGCACCTACAGCACGACGGTACCTGTGCGGGTGTTTGCTGCACCTACGCTGACGGCTGTGGCATCGGCGGCGGCCTGCAGCACCTGCGCTACGGGCAGCATCAATCTGACGGCTGCCGGTGGCCTGGCTCCCTACCTCTTCTCGATCGACGGCGGAGTTACTACCCAGTCCAGTGGCCAGTTTAACGGTCTGCTGCCTGGCACCTACTCTGCCCTAGTTTTCGATGCCCGCGGCTGTGAGGCTTCGGCTTCAGTTGTGGTACCGGTGAGTTCGGGTCCGGCGGGTTGCGTGGCACCAACCATCCTGAGCGTCGAACCCGGTCAGACGGCGGCTCAGGTGAACTTCACGCCCATTCCCAGTGCGACCGGTTACGTCATCTCGTGGCGGCGTACGCAGGTAGTAGCTGCTCCGTGGGTATCGGTTTCGCTCACCTCGCCGAGTTTGAGCCAGTTCGTGATCAACAACCTGCTGCCGGGTACCGGCTATGAAGTACGAATTCGTTCGCGCTGCGGCAGCGACCTCTCCCCTTGGTCGCCGAGCGTAGCCTTCCAGACCCAGTCGCTGCGCGAAGCTTTGGCAGCAACTTCGGCTCTGGATCGACTCTCGGTATACCCCAACCCCAGCAAAGGCGACTTTGTCGTTGATCTGGAGCTTAATTCCGCTGCTGAAGTCGATCTGACGATCCTCGATGCCAGTGGTCGAGTGGTGGAAACTCTTCGCCAGCGACTCGCTGCTGGCAGCTACCAGCTTCCTGTTCAGCTGCGCGTCGCTGCGGGCATGTATCTGCTGCGCATCTCGATCGGGGACACGATCCAGCACCAGAAGCTGCTCATCCATTGAGTTTTGACGATACCATCTTTTCTGCGAAAGCACCCCCCATCGGGGTGCTTTCTTTTTATTACTTGTGTTCCAAAAGGATGAATTTTCTAGGTTGACCCTTTCTCGACGATATGAGTCTGCTCCATAGTGATTTCCAGTTTCGGTTCGACACCCGCCGCCATGCGGGCAAAGTGCGTGATCTCTACGATATCGAAGGCCAGCTGCTGGTGCTGGTAGCTACCGATCGCGTATCGGCCTTCGACGTCATTCTGCCTGCAGCCGTGCCCGCCAAGGGGCAGCTGCTCAATCTTCTGTCGGCTTACCTGATGCAACAGCAGACGGCGGGCATTCCCCACCACCTGCTGGCGGTGCCCCATCCCCGCGTATCGATCGTCCGCCGCTGCGATCCCTATCCGGTTGAGGTCGTCGTACGGGGGCACCTGTGCGGGCACGCCTGGCGTATTTACCGGTCGGGCGAGCGCAGTCTCTGCGGCGTGGAACTACCCGAGGGCCTGCGCGAGAACGATCCGCTGCCTGAACCGATCATTACCCCGACTACCAAATCGCGGATTGGTCACGATACCGATCTGAGCGAAAGCGAGATCACACGTTCGGGCCTTATCCCTGCCGACGAGTGGATGCAGATGCGTTCGATGGCTTTGGAGCTGTTTCGGCGAGGTCAGGCCTGGGCGGTGGAACGCGGCCTGCTGCTGGCGGATGCCAAGTACGAATTCGGCTACGTCGATTTTCAGATTTGGCTCATCGACGAGCTGCACACCCCCGATGCAGCCCGCTATTTTTGGGCTGAAGGCTTCACCGAGCGGCAGGAACGGGGCGAAATCCAGGTGCAGTACTCGAAAGAATACCTGCGTCAGCAGCTGCTCGCTCTCAATTACTCAGGTCAGGATGACATGCCGCCACCTGCCTTGCCCGAGACAGTAATCGACGAGTTGGCCCAGCGATATCGCCTGGTATTTGAAAAACTGACCGGCCAGGCCTTTGTTGAAGCCGATGACGATCCCTTAGCGATGCAGGTATCGATCGAGGCGGAATTGGGCCGCCTGCTTCAGTCGCTTCCCTGACGCACGGGCGTTTCCGGGCTGATTTCCGGTTCCGCTTCGGTCTCGGGTTGCGACTTGCGCCGCAGGGGGCTGGTTTTATCCAGTCGAAAAGGTTCGATCTCGAGTTTTTTCTTCGGAGGTAGCGGTGCCCGCGAGGGCAGCTCCTCTAAAGGGAAGTATTCGCCGATGGTATAGTCGGGCGGGATGGCGAACAGCGATTCGGGCAGCAGCATCTGTTTGACTGAAACGCAGGTTTGAGTGAGCGTGAGTTTGAGACTGGGAATGTGCAGTCTTTTTTTGAGTACCAGCCCCTTGAGCCGGGGCACGCCGCCCAGTACCGGAAACAAATCGACGGGTACCGGTGCACCGGGTGCGTCGAAATCACTCCATATCCAAAGGTCAAGCTGACATTCACCGCCAGTCATCGGCATATACACCTGCGTGGAGTAACGGCGGCACTCGAATCCCGCTATTTTTTCGCTTTTGGCTGCGGGCACCCAGCTTCGGTTGGCAAACTCGCGGTAGGGTGAGGCATCGAGTTCGATGCGCTGGCGTTGGGCGATGCGCAGCGAATCGAGGAGCTTGTAGACGATGCCTGAATCGGCCCGGATGAGCATGCGCCCCAGCCATTCGTGGCGTGTGCGCCGTCCGCTGAAGGCTACCAGCAGCTGGTCTTCACGCATCCAGATCCGCAGGGTATCGGCAAAGGCACTGTCTACTTTGCGCAGGTAGGCCCCTTCGGCCTGGATGCGGTAGACCAGCTGCCCCTGAAAACGCATCTGCGCCGACAGCGACCCCACCAGTCCGAACAGCAGCAAAACAGTCAGACCTGCCGAAAATCCCATCGGTTGAGGAAGCTGGTGTGGTGGTGGGCGGTCGCATCGATTTCGACGGGGCAGACCGAGAGGTAGCCGTTTCGCAAGGCCCAGATGTCGGTATCCTCGCCCGCGTCGTCGAGGGCAAAATGCCCCGTCAGCCAGTAGTAGTCGCGGCCGTAGGGGTCGACGCGCTTTTCGAATTCCTCCTGAAAGCGTCCACCCGCCTGGCGCGTGATTTTGATGCCTTTTATTTGGTCGGCGGGCAGGCGGGGGATGTTGACGTTCAGGGCTGTCTGGTGGGGGATACCATTTTCAAGGGCCGCGATGACGATGCTCCGTACATAGGGAATGGCCGCACTGAAGTCGGCGTTGGCACTGAAGTCGTCGAGCGAGAAACCAATGGAAGGTATGCCTTCGATGGCTCCTTCGACGGCGGCGGACATGGTCCCCGAATAGAATACGCTGATGGAAGCGTTGAGGCCGTGGTTAATGCCTGAAACGAGCAGGTCGGGCTTCTGGTCGAGAAGTACGCCCGTGGCCAGCTTGACGCAGTCGACCGGGGTACCGGTACACGACCAGCAGCGGGTGCCCGGGTGCAGGTCCGAGGGGTCGAGGCGCAGGGGTTTACCTACGCTGATGGCATGCCCCATACCGCTTTGAGGGCTATCGGGGGCTACGACAGTCAGGCGGCCCAAGCCGCGGACGGCTTCCACAAGGCTGCGCAGGCCCAGGGCCGATATGCCGTCGTCGTTGCAGATCAGGATTTCGAGGGGTCGGGACATGGTGGGGTCGTTTGGGTGGGCAAGTTAACCAAAGGGAACGTCTCGTGGCGGCTTTCGACGAAGTCCAATTCGCGGGCCGAGGCCCCCTCCATTCGCAGATCGATTTGCAGGGCTGACTTGCTGGAGCTGTTGCTGATGAATCGGGGACTTTTTGCCTTACAGGCAATCTACATGCCTGCTCGATGCTGGGGGTAATTCATGCAGTATAGCATACCAAACGCTCCGGCGGAATAAAAAAGATGCTTCCTGCACGTGCTGGTCAATGGGCTGTGTCCCGATTGCGGCCCCGGGCTTTCCGAGCATCAAAAATAGAATGCCAGTTGCACGATTGCTGTGGATTCTGTCGTACTTTTACGTCGAATTGAAAACGAATCGCCGACAAATTGCTTTATCGCTGTTGGTGCTCTGGGCTGGGGCTTGTGGCGCACCGTGGCTTCCTTGGATCAGCTGGAAGCTCAACCAGCAGGCACTGGCCGAACGCTACTGCGAAAACCGCATGAGGCCGGAGTTGAAATGCAACGGACGGTGCTACCTCGCCAAACACCTGCGTGTTGCCGATGAGCAGCCGACCGCCCAAGCTCCACGTATTCCGCTTGAATTTGGCTGGATCGGGGGCTTGCTGCCACTCGATGAGGTTGAGTGTCCTCATTGGGCACTTGGATGCGATGCAACTCTTTTGATCCCCCCCGACTGGCCGCTGCCCCGTAACGACTCTGCCAGCCCTGAGCCGCCGCCGCCGCGAGCCTGAGTTGAACACACCCTGAGCTTGATTCCCTCGAGGAATCGAACGCCCCTTCTTCTCATTCGTAGCAAGACGAACGGGCAAGCAGTCTTTTTGTTCAACTCATCTAATTTCAATTCTTCACAATGAAATCCCCATTTTTCTTCTCCATCCGGTGGATGGTTATACTAGCTGTAGCCTTGTTGGTAGGCTTCAGCCAAATGTCCTGCAAGAAGGACGACGATAAGGACGAGAATCCACAACCCAATCCACAGCCGGCGGTCGAAGCACCGGTCAATTTCATGGTGCATCCCATGCGCGGCAATCAGCCAATGGTCTACGGCATCGACCACCCTGTAACGCTTCCCTGGGAAGATCGCAAGGTCAGTTTCGAAATTGCCCAGCTCTATCTATCGGGTTTCGAGCTGCTCAAGGCCGACGGATCGACCGTCAAATTCAAGGACACCTATGTATTGGTAACCAAGGATGCCCAAACGTTCAACCTGGGGCAGGCTCCAAGTGGTGATTACACGGGCATTCGCTTTCAGATCGGTGTAGACAGTGCTGCCAACCACAGCGATCCCAGTTTGCGTGCCCCCAATCACCCCTTGGCCTTGCGTGATCCATCGATGCACTGGACGTGGAACTCAGGTTACATCTTCATCAAAGCCGAAGGCGATTTTGATTGCGAGGTAGGGCTTGGTCCCGATCATCAGCAGTGTGAATCTTTCAAGTATCACGTAGGTACGTTGCCTTTGTTGCGCACCGTTGAGCTGAATCATTCGATCAAGGTTCAACCAGGCGCAGGCGGTACCTTTCATGTGAACATCGACTGGCTCAAAATTTTCGAGGGCCTCAACCTGCCCGACGATAAGCTGACCCACACAATGAACAACCGGCCCTTGGCGGAGAAAATCGCCAACAACGGGCCTAAGATGTTCAAGATTGCCCATCACTGATCCCCTCTGACCCTGTCAAAACAGAAAAGGCCCTGCCGCAAGCGGGGCCTTTTTTTGTTGGTGGTAACATGCCGAGTATGACTTTTACGAATCTAGGGACTCCGGACATAAACCCGCACAATCGAAGGGTTGGCCAGGGGGCTGATTATCAACGTATCGGCACCAGCCCGCCAGATCAGCCAGCAGTCGCGTGTGCCACCCGTGTATTCGATCCATAAAGTATCGCCCGAACGGCTCCAGCGGCCCTCAGCCTGTTGGCCGGTGAGTCTCCGCTCGAAGTTACCTCTGGCCGCGAGGGTCAGGGTGTCGCTGGTTCGGGGCTTGAGCACGGCTCGTGCCACCGTCGAATCAGAGGGCAGGCTGCCCGTGCGGGGGACGAAAGCCTCGGACCGTGACAGCCAGCGGCCCTCGATTGCATCGGGGCGGGTGCAGGCCGCCAGCACCAGCAGCAGCCCCCCCAGCAGCCGCTCAGCCAAGGTCGCCCAGCTGCGGACGCAGCACGATATCTTCGACTACCGTTCCAGCGGGCAGGGTACAGGCCAGCCAGACGGCCTCAGCCACGTCTTCAGGGCGCATGAACCGTTCGGGAGGCAGGTCGGTTCCTGCCCACGACTCGGTGAGTGTGGCACCCGGCGATACCGATACGACCCGTATGCCGGCAGGCTTCAGCTCCTCGCGCAGTGCACGGCTCAGCCCCTGCAGGGCAAACTTGGAGATGCAGTACGAGCCGCCGTTGGGATAGCCCACCAGCCCCGCAGTGCTCCCCAGGTTGACAATCGTACCTTGCCTCCGGGCCTTCATGCGGGGCAGCACGGCCCGTGCCAGATGGTAGGGAGCCAGCAGGTTGAGCTGGAGGGTACGTTCCAGCTGGCCGGGCGGCTCGGTACTGATGCCCCCGGGCAGAAACACGCCGGCATTGTTGAGCAGGGCATCCAGTTCCAGATCGGCCAGCTGGCGGGCCAAGGCTTCGACCTGGGCTGGGTCGTAGAGATCGGTTGCGAACAGGCAGGCCTCGGGCCAGGTCTGTTTCAGTTTATCGAGGCGTCCGCTGGGACGGGCGCAACCGGCAACCTGCCAGCCGCCTTGTCGGAAGCGTTCGGCACAGGCCCGACCGATGCCCTGGGTTATGCCCGAAATGAAGATGCAGGGAGAGACTGCCATAGGCTTACACAAAAACGAGCACATATTTACAACCCGATTGCGATATTTACGTAAAGCATAGGCACCTCAATCGATAACTCGGCCTGTCTGTCGATCGCGTATCCGAACCATTTATGAAGAAAAATCTGATCCTCTGCGTCGATGATGAAAAAATCATTCTCAATAGCCTGGAAGATCAAATCATGAACTGGTTCAAGGGACGGGTCGAGATCGAGCTGGCTGAGGGAGGCGAGGAAGGTCTCGAAATTCTGGAGGAGTTGCGGGCCGAGGGGCGCGAGGTGTCGGTCATCATCTGCGACCAGGTCATGCCTGGCATCAAGGGCGATGAGTTCATGGTGGCGGCTCACCGCATGATGCCCGATACGGTCAACATCCTGCTCACAGGCCAGACCAGTCTCGAAGCCGTGCGGCGTGTCATCAACGAGGCCAACCTCTACCGCTACCTGATCAAGCCCTGGGACGAGGACGACCTGATGCTCACCCTCGAAAAAGCCATCAAAAGTTACAACCAGAGCCAGGAACTGACCGAGTCGAACGTCTATACCAAACTGCTGCGAACCCTTAACCGGCAGGCTCGCGAGATTTCGAGCGAAATCAAGACCGAGCAGCTGATCGACAAGTTTCTGACCATAGCCCTGGAATGCACCGAGGCCCAGCGGGGAGTGCTGATCCTGCGCGAGAAGGGTAACTACCGGGTGGTGGCCATGTCGGGTGCAGGCCAGCTTTCGGCCAACCGGCTCACCAACTTCTCGCAGCAGGAGATCGACCTGCTGACCAGCCATTTTCTGGACAACATCGACCTGCTGCTCGATGCCCAGCAGGGTAATGCCCGCCAGATGGCCGCCCGCATCGAATACCAGAACCAGAACTACGGTTTCATATATCTGGAGGTGGTCATGGGCAAGCACCAGTTCAACGCCCACCACCGCGAGATGCTCGAGATGCTGGCCTCGCAGGCAGCCATATCCATCGAAAACGCCCGCCTCTACGGTGAGATCGAACACAATGCCCAGGCTCTCAAACAGGAAAAAGACGTGGTCGAGTCGGTCAAAGCCCAGCTCGAGGAAGTAAACGAGGACCTGACCGATTCGATCCGCTACGCCCAGCGCATCCAGAAAGCCTTTCTGCCGCCTCTGGAATCCTTGAGCGAGTATCTGGCGGACTCTTTTGTGCTGCTGCGGCCCCGCGACATCGTCAGCGGCGATTTTTACTGGTGGCACCACACCGGCGACAGCACCATTCTGGGAGCTGTCGATTGCACAGGCCACGGGGTTCCCGGAGCACTCATGTCGGTTATCGGGGCTAATTTTCTCAATCAGATTGTCAGCGAATACGCCATTTTCGATCCCGAGGTCATTCTCAATTACCTCGATATTCGGGTACAAGGGGCATTGGGCAAGTCGCGGGGCGAATCGCGGCAGCGACAGGCCTACGATGGCATGGACCTGGCCTTGTGTGTGCTCGAACACGATACCCGGTTGCTCAAGTTTGCAGGGGCCAATCGTCCGCTCTACATCGTGCGTGAGGGCCAGCTTTTCGAACTGGCCGGAACCAAGCGGTCGATTGGCCACAATCCCATCGATACGGCTTACCTTAACTTCGAGAGCAAAACCTGGGAACTGGCATCGGGCGATTGTATCTACCTCTTTTCCGACGGCTTGCCCGATCAGTTCGGGGGCGAGCAGCACAAAAAGTTCAGTCTGCGTCGTTTCAAGGAGATTCTGCTTCAGCTCAGCAGCCACCCCATGTCTGAACAGGGGTTGCTCATCAACATGCTGCTCGAGGACTGGCGCAAGGACGTGCGCCAGACCGATGACATTCTGGTCATTGGGCTTCGCTGGCCCTGAACAATAGCTCTAAGAAAAAAGCCCATCCCTCGGGGAGGGTGGGCTGGGGTATGCATTGCGGATTGCTGCCGGCAGGAAGTCAGGCCGAAAGCTCTTCCTGCATGAGCAGGTAGCGGGCAGCCCAGACGTAATCGACGTTGCCCAGCTCGAGGATTTCCTCGGGACCGAGGGCAGGGTCTTCGGCAACCACTTCGATGTTGTTTTGGTGGCTGTTGACCTGGGTGATGTAGCGCGTGAGCATGCGGTTGCCTGTTTGGATGACGTAAACCTTGCGGCGCGAAGGCGTTACCGTTTCGAGCGAAGGCAGCAGGGTGCAGAGCATCAGGTCGTCGGGGCCAAGGCGCGGGTACATCTCATACGAACGCAGGCGGAAGACGTGGGTCGTTCCTACGTAGATATCAACCTTAAAGCGATCGATGGTGCGGGGCAGGGGGTCGGGCCACCGGTCGGCAATAACACCGTCGGGCGGAAGATCGAAAACAGGCAGCAAACCTTCCGGCAGATCGAGAGGAAAAGGATTGGGATCGGAGGTCCAGAAATTGTATTCACTATCCTTGAGGCGGGGCATGATGCTGGGCCCCATCATTTCGCCTTCGCCTGTAAAAAACCAGTGCAAGTTTACACCATGGCTATCACGCAATGCCCGCGTAAACTTGCGCGTGATGGCCTTGCGTCCTGCAAGGATGTGCGACAAGTAGCTTTCACTGTACTGCACCGACTGGGCAAAGGTACGCCGGTTTACGCCCATCGCTTGAATCAGCGACAGGATGCGTTCCAACATCTTGGGATCAGGCGGATTGATAATCGGTGGGGTATTGAAAGAGGCGGTTTCGGGCATGGAATGCAGGACTAATGTGCGATTCAAAACTAAGCATTTTCTTGAAAGCTTGTCTTATTCTTTTGATTCACTGGCATCAGGCTCAGCCAGGCGGTTTAACGCAGATTTTGCCGTTATGCTTTATCAAGCAATTTCGGCATTCGTAAGCTGCGTCAATTGAATTTTGAATCAAAGAGCGGATTCTTCAATTGAACTTCTTAAAATAAAATCAATCAAGTTGAGAAAAGTGGGCCCAGAGGGACTCGAACCCCCGACCAACGGATTATGAGTCTGCTGCTCTAACCGGCTGAGCTATGGGCCCTGGATTGAGGGCACAAAGTTAGCAGTTTTTTTCGACGTGCTGCGAAAAGTCATGCTCCCAGAACCTGAAACTCACACTGCCTTTTCGTTCCATTCAGCCGCATGTTGATTGAGGCGGGGTGGAGGCAACAAATCCCGACGCTCGGCTTCTGGCAGAAAAACTGCCGTGCGCAGCGATCCGCCCAGATGCAGGGCCTCGACTTCGGGCAACGCCAGTGCCTGACTCACCCGCAGTACCTGCCCTGCCGGAATGGCCTGCTTTCGGCAGGCGGACAGCAGCTCGTCCACTGGCCAGCCCCACAGTGCATCGGCCAGCAGGGGGCGAAGCTCGGCTCGGTGGCGCACCCGCGCTGTGTTGGTCGCAAAGCGGCCATCGGCCGCCCAGGCCGACTGGCCCAGCAGCCCGGCCAAATCGGCAAACTGGCGGTCGCTGCCCACTGCCAGCAGCACCGACGCCCCGTCGGCAAGGTCAAAGAGTGCCCCGTAGGGGTAAAGGTTCGGATGCTCGCTGCCCAAGGGTTCGGGTTCGATACCCGTCAGCAGGCAGGCCGTCGCCTGGTTGGCCAGTGCCGAGACGGCGGCCTCGATGAGCGAGACCTCGACCCGACGGCCCCGCCCGTCGATGGCCCGTTGGTAAAGTGCCCAAAGCAGACCTTGTTTGAGCTGATGAGCTGCCAGCAGATCAACCAGGGCCACGGGCATTTTGGTGGGAGGCTGGCCCGGTTCACGGTTCAGGTACATGAATCCGCTTTCAGCCTGGATGACGGCATCGTAGCCTGCCCGATCCGACGCAGGTCCGTAGCCTGAGATGGCCCCCTGAATGAGTTGCGGGAACTTTTGGGCCAACTCGTCGGGGCCAAGACCCAGCCGCTCGTCGGCCCCGGGCCGGTAGTTGGTTAAGAGAATGTCTGTCGTTTCGAGTCGGTGGAAGAGCTGTTTGCGGGCCTGGGGCTGGCGCAGATCGAGCAGTACGCTTCGCTTGCCGGCGTTCGCGCAGGCAAAGTACGACGAAGGGTCGCTGGTTGGATCTTCGCTGGCTGTACGCCAGCCTCGGGTAACGTCGCCGCCCGGCGGTTCAATTTTCCAGACTTGGGCTCCCAGCTCGGCCCAGAACTGGCCGACGGCTGGCCCTGCCAGTACTGTAGCCAGCTCGATTACCTGCAGATCGGCAAATGATTTGAGCATCGTCGTATTGTTCTCGAAATCCCGGCGGGTTCTCTGGATGGGCAAATCCTATGAGGCATCTGTATCGACCTCGTGCCTGAATCGGGGTGGGTGGTAGTCTGAGGGACGGTAGCTGGCGGGGATCGTTGTTTCGTTGCCCTCGCGCAGGGCGCGGTAGTGGGGCGACATAATTTCGACACCTGCTTCGTTGAAGCAGTCCTGGATGTGTCGGTGCAGTTCCGAGTAAGCCTCGGCCATGTGATGGGGATCACTGGTCCAGGCGTTGAGTTCGTAGTTGACGTAAAAATCCTGCAGAGCGGTCTGCAGCACAAAAGGGGGTGGCTCGGCCAGAATGCGCGGGCTGCGGTGGGCCGCTTCGATGAGCAGGCTCTCGACCCTGGCCCAAGGAGCATCGTATCCGATTGTTACGCTCGTGTGCAGCAGGATGCCTCCTTGCCGGGCCATGGTCGAGTAGTTGACAATCGGTTGGCCGATGATCTGGGCGTTGGTGATACTGATCTCAATGTTTTTGGGGGTACGAAGCCGTGTTACGAAAAGGGTTTTTTCCACGACGTCGCCTTCCAGATCGTTGACCCGAATGCGATCGCCGAGCTGGAACGGACGCATGTAGGTGAGCACCAAGCCCGCAATTACATTGGAAATGGCCGAGGACGAACCCAGCGAGAGCAGCACCCCGAGAAAAATGGATACCCCCTGAAAAGCAGGCGAACTGGAACCCGGCAGGTATGGAAAGACCACCACCAGCGCAAAGGCAATGACCAGCAGTCGTACCAAATTAAAGGTAGGCTTGGCCCAGTCGGCGTAAAAGCCCTGGATGACGATCTTGCCCTCGCCTACAGCCTCAAAAAGCAGGGCCAGCAGGCGCAGCAGAAAGCGCGTGGCTGCCGCAATGACCAGCACAAAAAAGAGTTTGGGCAAATAGTCCAGCACGGCTACCCCGACATAGGTCAGGGGTTCGATGATGTAATCGATGAGCCGCAGGGCAATGCCGCGCGTTGCCGGAAAGAGACTGAAAACAATGGGCAGGTAGATGTAGAGAGCCAGCAGCAGTATCACCAGCCGGCCTGCCCGCAGCAGCAGGCCAGCCGCTCGCATCCAGGTCGTCCGATCGACGAGGGTAAAGTTCTGGATGCGCAGGTCGGGCAGACGGTCGATCAGGCGGCGGGCCGTCCAGCGTTCGACTACGATGCGAGCACGTCGGCTGAGCCAGAATATCAGTATCAGAACCGCCGTGGCCAGCAGGGCCAGGCTGATCTCGAGCAGCAAGGCCCCATCAAAGATTTCAAAGATTTCAGAGAGGTAGTCGTCCCACCGGCCGGAAAAAAGATCGCCGTCCTGGGCCAGCAGCGGCGAGGGGATGGATAGCAGCAGCAGGCTGCCCATCGGGCGGGTCCATCGGGGGCGCGACTGGAGCCAGCGCAGCAGCCCCAGCCCCAGAGCTGCCGCCAGCAGGCCCACGGCGGCTCCGCCCAGCAGATCGAGCGGATAATGCACGCCGAGGTAGATGCGCGAATAGCTGTGCAGGGCAGCCCAGCTCCAGACCAGAACCACCAGCCAGCGGGGCCGGTACTTTCGAAAAACGCCCGTGCAGAAAGCCGCCAGAGCCACCGAGTTGCTCGCATGCGACGAGGCAAAGCTGTAACTCGACGAACAGTAACCCCGCAGGGTGTGCACCAGCGTAGCAATCTCGGGTTCGTTGCAGGGGCGGAGCCGCTTTACGGTGGGCTTGAGCAGCCCCGAGGCTCCCTGATCGCTCAGGGTGATGACGACGACCAGCACCAGCACCGGCAGCCAGACTCCGGTGCTGAAATTTTTCCACACTGCCCAGGCGAGCAGTCCAAAGACCGGCAGCCAGGGCCAGGTGGCCGAAGCGTACCACATGACATCGTCCAAGGCGGGGGAGTGCAGGCCGTTGAGCCAAAGGAACAGACGGCGGTCGAGGTCAAGCAGGGCATCCATCGGGAACTCGAAAGCAAATTAGTTCCGATAATCGAGTCCAGTAATGGTTCAAAAGCAACATTTATCGAAGATTTCTACGCATTCGTCGAATCAAGCTGTAACCTTTTATTGTTAACTACGTACTCTTGCTTAGTTTCTATGTAGTATTCCTTTGGATGCAAATTGCAGGCAAGCTTATGTTTGCCCTACTTTAGAAAAAATTTCATAAGTAATGTCTGAATTCCAACTCGACTGCTGCGGCTTGAACTGTCCGATGCCAATTGTCAAAATTGCGAAGGCGTTCCGGGATTTGCAGATTGGCCAAACTCTTGAAGTGAAGGCGACCGACCCGGCCTTTCGGGCCGATGTCGAAGCATGGGTCCGCAAGACGGGCCAGCAGCTGATCCGCTACGAGGAAGGCCCCGTTAAAATAGCCCTTATTCAAAAAGTAAAATAAAGCCCATGAGTATGGTTCTGAACAGTGATCCGGTTCTGGCCCCCGAGCTTGAACGCCTGATTGATGCCCGGGTCGATGCCCGCGTGGCACAATTGCAGGCACAGGTGGAAGAATTGTCCGCCGAGCTGGCCGAGCTGCGCAGCCAGCAGCCTGCCGACCGCGTAACCATAATTCTGACCGGGGACGAGATCGATCGTGCGATGCCGGCTTTTATCATTGCTCTGGGTGCTGCCAGCTTTGGCATGGAGGCTAACATTTTCTGTACGCTCTGGGGCATCAACGTCTTGAAAGACAAGACGATCTATTCGGGCAAAAGCTTCATCAAAAAAGCCATGACCTGGATGATGCCTGGCCACCCAGACCAGCTGGGACTGACGAAGATGCATTTCTGGGGCGCAGGCGCAGCCTTAATGCGCCACATGATGAAAAAGCACAACGTGGAGAGTATTCCCAGCCTCATCGAACAAGCTCTGGAGATGGATGTGCGAATCATCGCCTGTCAGATGACGATGGACCTGATGGGCATTTCAACTCGGGAGATTCGCCCGGGTGTGGAATATGGTGGCATTGCTACATACATCGAGAATGCTTCAAGAGCCAAGATCACACTGTTCATCTGACTGCATCGCCCAATAGTTGATCTAATCTTTATATATTCGCGCTTGACCTATCAAGTTCCCCTCGCGTAATACACAGTTCATCATGACCCAATCCACCCCTGAGTTTGGCCTCCAGATCATTGTTACACACGGCCCCGAAGACCCGAGCAAGGCCATCTTGGCTTTAGCTCTCGCCATGGCAGCTGCTTCTTCCGAAATTCCTGTAGTCATCTTTTTTACGCTCAAAGGTGTCCTTTGGCTCGACCCCAACATTGGGGATTTCAATCCTGAACCCCAGTTCGGTGGTTCGGAAGAGTACCTGCAGGCTCTGCCTGATATCGGTATAACGGTCGAGGGCTGTTCGGCTTGCGTCATGCAGTACTGTTCCCATCTTCTCGATGAAGCTTCAGGTCAGTACCGCTTGCGGGAAGGGGTAACACTTACAGGCTTATCTGCGGTAAGCGTTCGGGCTACGACGGTTCAAACCCTCACTTTTTGATCATAGTTTTTCTGTTCTTGCAGCTTGCATGGAAATCATTCTGATTATTCTTGTGCTGGCGGCTGTCGGGCTTTCCGCGGTTGTTTACCAAGGTCAGCAGACCCTGAAGAAGCAGCTCGATGCCCTGATTCAACAGCCAGCACCAAGCGCAAGTCTGCCTGAAAGCGTTGCTCGCGATCTGCAGCGGCTTCAGGCTGAGCTTTCTGAGACTCAGGCCCAAAACCGCGATCTCTCCGCTCAACTGAGTAAACTCCGCGAATCGGAACAGGCCGTGGCCGATGCCAACGTCAAAATGGCCGAGCTGTACATGGAGCTGGAGGATAAAACCACTGAGCTGGAAGACCGAAATACCGAGCTGCTGGCCCTCAACCAGCAGCTGCACGATGCGCAGGAACAGCTCGTCCAATCCGAAAAAATGGCCGCTCTGGGCCAGCTGGTTGCGGGCGTGGCCCATGAAATCAATACGCCCATCGGGGTATCGGTAACGGCAGCCTCGCACATCGAAAAAACCTGTAAAGAGTTGAAAGACATGGTCGAATCGGGGCAGATCAAGCGGTCGGTCATGATGCGCCTGACTGAAAACCTGAGCGAGAGCAGCCAGCTGATCCTCAACAACCTGCACCGTGCTGCCGAACTGATTCAGAGCTTCAAAAAAGTAGCCGTCGAGCAGGGCCAGAGCGACATCGTGCGCTTCCGACTCGACGAATTCCTGCACGAAGTGATGACGAGCCTCACGCCCGAATTCCGCAAAACAGCACTCACCTACGAGATCACCGGCCCTACGGGGCTTGAACTCTCAAGCATCCCCAGCGCGCTCTCGCAAATCATCATCAATTTTGTGATGAACTCGCTCAAACACGGATTCCCCGATCACAGCCAGCCCGGCCAGATGATACTCAAATACGAACTGATTGGGGGCGGACGGGTGCGCCTGACCTATCGCGACACGGGCCAAGGGATTCCGCCGGATATTCTGCCCCGAATCTGGGATCCTTTCTTTACGACCAAGCGCGGCGAAGGCGGCAGTGGATTGGGCCTCCACATCGTCTACAACATCGTAACCCAGCAGCTGCAGGGGACTATTCGCTGTGAAAGTGAGCCGGGCCAAGGCACGGCATTCATCATCGAAATTCCGGCCAATGTGCATGAAGCCACTCCAGTTCTTTGAACCAATTACCCCCCGAGCTTTTTCTGTATTTTGAAACTATGAGCATAGAAATGATTAACCGATCAGTTGCAGCAGCCATGGAGCTGGATAGCGGTGTCATCGAAGCTGAAGACGAGCTGCTGTTGATCGAAGACGAAAGCGATAGTTCAGTCGCCGACTCGAGTCTGGACATGCGCTGGCGTGTGCTCCTCGTCGATGACGAGGAGTCAGTCCATCAGGTTACCAAGCTGGCTTTGGATGGCTTCAGCTACGAAGGCCGTGGTCTGTGCATTGACAGCGCGTTGTCAGCTGCTCAGGCTCGTGAACTGCTCGCCCAAGGCCACGAATACGCCCTGATGCTTGTCGATGTGGTCATGGAAACCGACCACGCGGGCCTTGATTTGGTAAACTACGTGCGCAACACCCTGCAGAACCGGCTCTCGCGCATCGTGCTGCGTACCGGCCAGCCGGGCATGGCTCCTGAAAAAGAGGTCATCCTCAAATTCGACATCGACGACTACAAAGCCAAAACCGAACTGACGGTCGACAAGCTCCATACCCTGGTCATAACCTCCCTGCGTTCCTACCAGGAAAGCTCCCGCATCGAGGGCTTGGTACGCCGCCGCACCGCTGAACTCGAGGAGAAAAATCAGGACATCCTCGACAGCATCAAGTACGCCCGCCGCATCCAGACCGCCATTCTGCCCTCGGTCGATTACATCAACCAGTTTCTGCCCAACTTCTTCTTGTTTTTCAAGCCCAAGGATATTCTGAGCGGCGACAGCTACTGGTTCTCGCAGCTGGGCAAGCTTTCGATACTGGCCAACATCGACTGCACGGGCCATGGCGTGCCGGGGGCCATCATGTCGGTCTTTGCTCACAACCTGCTGACCCAAATCGTCAGCCAGGAACTTAACACCGACCCCGAAATTATCCTCGTTGAGTTGGATCGCCGTTTGCGAGACATCCTGCGCCGCGACGACGCGGGGGAGGACGTCAAGGATGGCATGGATATAGCCATTCTGGTACTCGACCACGTCGAAAGTACTGTCCACATCGCCAGTGCCAATCGGCCCGTGTTCCTGATCCGTCAAGGCCAAATTGAGGAAATCCCCTGCGACAAAATTTCCATCGGCGATCCCCAGCCCGAAGTCAAAAGCTACAGCCGTCAGACCATCAAGCTGCAGAAAGGCGATCGCATCTACCTCTTTACCGATGGCATCACCGACCAGTTCGGGGGCGACCAAGGCCGCAAGTATTCGACCCGCCGTCTGCGGGAATTTCTGCTGGGCATTCAGGACCTGCCCCTGCCTCAGCAGCTGCACGCCATTGAAGCCGAATTCGAGAACTGGAAAGCCGGCTACAACCAGGTCGACGATGTCTGCGTCATCGGGTTGCAGCCCTTTTGAACCGAATCGCTTACCTCAAAAAAAGCCGCTCATTTGAGCGGCTTTATCGTTTCCAGTTACGGGCAGGTTAAGTTCCAATCAACGCAAGAGGCTGTCGTAGCGGACTTCGAAGTAGACGATGGCACCGACCGTCGGGCCGACCCGTGCCTCCAGGTGGCGGTTGTTCAGGATGTTGGTACCGCCGAGGCGCAGCTGGGTTTTGTAGGCCGAGAGCGTGTAGGAGACCTGGGCATCGATGAGGTTGTAGGCGGGCAGGGGACCGCTGAAAATGGTTTCCTCGAAATTGAGCGCATCGACCCAGCGGTGGGTGATTCCGAAACCGAATTTCTTCCAGACCTCGCGGCCCGTAATGCCCACATTGGTTTTGTGCATCGGGGTATTGAAGCCTACAATGAAATCCACACCTTCGTTCAGACTTTTGGTCAACATCTCGGTAAACGTGTAGTTGGCCGTCAGGCTGTACTTGTTGGTCAGGGCGTAGCTGCCGCCCACCGTTACGCCATGCGTTTCGACCAATCGATCCGAGTTGGACACCCGACGGAAGACCCGAAAATTGCGGTTTTGCACATCTTCAAGCGTCAGCTCGCGCCCGACGTTGGCCAAAGTCGGGCCTACGAAGGCATCGACAACCAGGAAGTCGGTATAACGACTGTAATAGTACGAAATATCGAAGAACAGTTTCTGCGACAGCAGCGACTTGTAGCCAATCTCGAACGCCTGTACCTGCTCGGGCCGGATGCGATTGAGTTCCTGGCGGCGCAGGTCATCGGGGTTGCCCGACTGCAGAAACTGGCTAACGCTCCGCTCGGTAAAGGCGTTGGACTGGGTGCCGGTTGGGCCTTCGAATACCAGGCCATTGGGCCGCCAGAACTCCTCCAGACCCCCGATGTAGGTTACCGTACCGATGCGCAGATTGATGTACTGATTCTGAAGAGTAGGCATGCGAAATCCCGTCTGGAACGAGGCCCGGATGTTGTGTTTCTTTTCCTGATCGGGTGAGTAAACTACAGCGACCCGTGGACTGAACTGCGCGTCGAAGTTGTTGATCTTGTCCACGCGGCCCGAAACCGAAATGCGGAGCTTCGTGTCGAAAAAACGCTTCGTAGCCTGCACATAGGCCCCTACTTCCTGAATATCGAGCTGGCGGCCGCCGGTGTCGGCAAAAATGGTTCCTTCCGATGCCAGGGCATAGTGCCGGTAGTTGGCCCCGATCAGGATTTCGGCCCAGTCGATGTGCCGGTCGAGGCTGTACTGCCCCTCAAAATGATAGAAGCGGGTGTGGTCGATGAAGCCGGCCCCACTGTCGCGGTCGATCGTGCGGTTCACCTCCGCT
>CALDDN010000057.1 GCA_937936615.1 uncultured Bacteroidia bacterium
GTAACGGTCAATCCAAGCCCGACAGTAACGATTACGCCGACAGGCCCGCTGACGCTGTGTGTGGGAGAGACGCAAGTTTTAACGGCCAGCGGGGCGACGTCTTACAGCTGGAGTCCGGGAACGGACCTAAGTGCAACGGATGTAGCTAATCCGACCTTGACGGCCACGACGCTGGGTACGCGTACCTATACCGTTACAGGTACAGGGGCGAACGGCTGTACGAACTCGGCTACCGTTCAGGTTACGGTGGGAAGCGGGCCAACCATCACCATAAGCCCTGCTGGCCCCCTTACGTTGTGTCAGAATGTGAGTCAGGTTTTGACGGCGACGGGTGCAACTACCTACAGCTGGTCGCCTGCTACCGACTTGAGCGCAACGAACGTACCCAACCCGACCCTGACGGCCAACACCGCGGGCAGCCGCACGTACACAGTAACCGGAACTCAAGGCGGCTGCACGGGTTCGGCGGAAGTTACGGTAACGGTCAATGACTGCGTCTTTGAGTTTACCTGCACGCAGGATGAATACTTTGAGGATTTCGATATCTGGAATCCGACCACCCCTACGGCTAACACCTGCGTGAATGGTGTCGCTGTAGGCTGGGTGGACAATAGCACCATTCCGACCTGGTACGCGGGCATCGAATCGGGAACCTACCGCTTCAACGCCAGCGACGGCAGCTGCAACATTGGCAGCCTCTACAGCTTCGGCACCAACGGCAGCCCAGAGCGGGCCTTGGGAACGCTGCTGAGCAACACCAACCGCTCGCGCTTCGGTGCCCGCTTCCGCAACAACACGGGGGCCGTCATCACCGACCTGGTCATCGACTACATCGGCGAGCAGTGGCGGCGCGGATCGAACGCGGGTCCGCCCGACCGCCTCGACTTCCAGTACAGCACCAATGCCACCTCGCTGGCCACGGGTACGTGGACGGACTTCAACGCGCTGGATTTCAACAGCCTTGTAACGACTGCACCGCCCAATGCCCTCAACGGCAACCTGCCCGCCAACCGAACCGCCATCAGCGGTACCATCACGGGCCTGAACATTGCCCCGGGCCAGGAGTTCTGGGTTCGCTGGATCGAGTTCGACGTAACGGGTGCCGACGACGGCCTGGCTGTGGACGATTTCCGCATGCGCATCAACACCCTGCCGCAACCCACCAGTGCCGCCGTGGCTACCGTCCCGCCGCTCTGCGCCAATTCCGACGTAACGCTCACGGCCAGCCCCGCGCCCACCCCGCCCATCGAGTACCGCTGGTATACGGTTCCTGTGGCAGGCACACCCGTGGGCACGGGCCAGAACCTGACCCTTACCCTGGCAGCAGGCACCTATACGTATTACGTGGAAGCTTTCAACCCGCTGACAGGCTGCGCGAGCAACCTGCCGCGCCCTTCGGTAACCTTCACAGTCAACCCGCAGCCAACAGTAACGGCCAGTTCGGTATCGCCCATCTGCATCTACCAGACCTCGCAGCTGACGGCCACCGGTGCCCTTACCTACAGTTGGAACCCCACGACCGACCTGAGCAACCCCAACATCAACCTGCCGGTCTTTACGCCCACAGCAGCCGGATCGTTTACCTACACCGTAACCGGTACCGATGCCCTCGGCTGCACCAACAGTGCCCAAACAACCGTTGTTGTCAACGACATTTCGGCCCTGACCGCGACCGCCACGCCGGCGACCCTCTGTTTCGATGGTTCGACGAGCCAGTTCGACGTTACTGGTGCCACGAGCTACGTCTGGAGTCCGGCGGCCAACCTCACCAACGCCACGATTGCCAATCCGGTCTTTACGCCGCCTTCGGCCAATAACTTTAATTATACCGTAACCGGTATTAACGCCTTTGGCTGCACCAGCTCGGCCGAGGTAACTGTTACGGTCAATCCCATTCCGACGCTTGCGCCTACGGCGACCCCCAATCCGCTCTGCTTCGACGGTTCGACGAGCCAGCTCGATGCCAACAGCAATGCGACAACCTTTGCCTGGACACCGGCAGCCAACCTGAACAATGTGGCGATCGCCAATCCGGTTTTCACGCCTCCGAGTGTGGGTACGTTCAATTTTGATATCAACGTCAGCAACGGATTCGGCTGCACGAATTCAGCTCAAGTGAGCATCGTGGTCAACGCTGCGCCTACGGTCAGTGCAACCATCAGCCAGACCAATTTCTGCCAGGGGGGCAATGCCCAGCTCAACGCGACGGGAGCGGCTACATACGTTTGGACTCCGGCAACGGGCCTGAATAACCCCAATATCGCCAACCCGATTGCCACTCCACCGCTGGGCAACACGACCTACGAAGTGGTGGGAACCGACGCCAACGGCTGCACCAACTCGGCCACCGTGTCGGTAACGACGACCGACTGTACCTTCGAATTCACCTGCACGCAGGACGAGTACTTCGAGGACTTCGATACCTGGAACCCCACCACACCAACGACCAATACCTGCTTCGGCGGCGATGCCATCGGCTGGAACAACGCCAACACCATCCCGACGTGGTATGCCGAAGTGGTAACGGGAACGTACCGCTTCAACGCCAGCGACGGCAGCTGCAACATTGGCAGCCTCTACAGCTTCGGAACCAACGGCAGCCCAGAGCGGGCCCTGGGAACGCTGCTGAACAACACCAACCGCTCGCGCTTCGGTGCGCGGTTCCGCAACAACACGGGGGCCGTCATCACCGACCTGATCATCGACTACATCGGCGAGCAGTGGCGGCGCGGTCAAAACGGTGGCCCCGTCGACCGCCTGGATTTTCAGTACAGCACCGATGCGACTTCACTCTCAACGGGAACGTGGACCGACTTCAATGCACTGGATTTCAACAGCCTTGTAACGACCACTCCCCCCAATGCCCTCAACGGCAACCTGCCCGCTAACCGAACCGCCATTAACGGCACGATTACAGGACTGAACATCCTGCCTGGTCAGGAATTCTGGATTCGCTGGGAAGAATTTGACATCACCAGTGCTGATGACGGTCTGGCTGTCGAAGATTTCCGGATGCGTGTCAACACCCTGCCCCAGCCGGTCTCGATTACCCCCTCGACTCCGCTGTGTGCGGGTACCGATGTAACGCTGACGGGTAACCCCACCCCGACGGTTCCGGTAACCTACCGCTGGTACGATGTGGCCACCTTCGGAACGCCACTCGCTACGGGCAATACCTACACGATCACGGCACCTGCCGCCGGGACCTATACCTATTGGGCCGAATCGTTCAATCCCATCACGGGCTGCGTGAGCAACCTGCCCCGCACGCCGGTTACCTTTACGGTCAACCCGCTGCCCGTAATTACGGCCACGGGCGTATCGCCCATCTGTATTTATGAGACTTCTCAGCTCGATGCCACTGGCGGGGTAACTTACAGCTGGACACCGGCCGCCAACCTGAACAACGCTTCGATTGCCAATCCGGTCTTCAGCCCCACTGCGGCAGGTAGTTTCGATTTCACGGTAACGGGAACCGATGCCAACGGCTGCCAGAATACAGCGACGGTTCAGGTGGTGGTCAACGATCGCCCGACGCTGAATGCCACGGCTACGCCTGCTGTGCTGTGCCTCGGCAGCGGCACCAGCCAGCTCGAAGCGACGGGCAGTGGCACGGACTATGTCTGGAGTCCTGGGATTGGTCTGGGTAACCCCAACATCGCCAATCCTTTATTTTTCCCGCCGGGCACGGGTACCTTTGACTACACGGTAACCTCGACCGATGCCAACGGCTGCACCAACTCGGCCCAGGTATCGATTACGGTAAACGACATACCGAATGTAGTGGCCTTTGCGGCCCCGAACGTGGTGTGCTTCGATGGCTCGACGGCCCAGCTTCGGGCGCAAGGCAGTTCGGTCAGCTATGTCTGGGCACCAGTGGCCGGCCTCGATAACGCCCTGATTGACAATCCGGTCTTTACGCCACCGGCACCCGGTACCTATGATTTCAGTGTAACGGGTACCGATGCCAACGGCTGTACGAATTCGACCCAGGTAACGGTCATTGTTCATGCTTTGCCTACCATAACTGTAACGCCTTCGGTCGATCCGCTGTGCCTGGGTGGCAGCGCGGTGCTGACGGCTACCGGAGCGACGAGCTACACCTGGACACCGGCTACCAACCTGAGCGATGCCACCGTTGCGGCTCCGGTCTTCACGCCCACGGCTGCCGGTCCGGCGACCTATAACGTACTGGGACGCGATGTGAATGGCTGTCAAAACACGGCGACCATCACCGTGCCCGTCGATGAATGTACCATCGTGCTCGACTGCGTGCAGGATGAGTACTTCGAGGATTTCGACGACTGGAGCCCCAATACCCCCACGACCAACACCTGCGGTACGGGCAACGTCATCGGCTGGAACAACGGCAACACCATCCGCAGCTGGTTCGTCGATCTGG
This sequence comes from uncultured Bacteroidia bacterium, assembly GCA_937936615.1. Classification (GTDB taxonomy): domain Bacteria; phylum Bacteroidota; class Bacteroidia; order J057; family CALDDN01; genus CALDDN01. The sequence goes on from CALDDN010000057.1 coordinate 4,403, forward strand.
TCTCGGGTACCGAGCGTTTCAACAGCAACGACGGCGGCTGCACCAACGGCGGCGTTTATGCCTACGGCAACAACGGTAGCGGTGAACGGGCTTTGGGTACCCTGCGTTCGGGTACCAATCACTCGCGTTTCGGGGTTGTCTTTACCAATAATTCCGGTACCACGATTACCGAGCTGGTCATCGACTACACAGGTGAGCAGTGGCGGCGTGGTCAGAACGGCGGACCAGCCGACCGCCTGGCCTTCGAGTTCAGCACGAACGCTACCTCGCTTTCGACCGGTACCTGGACCCCGTTCCCGGGCCTCGATTTCACCAGTCCGGTGACTGCGGCTCCGCCCAACATTCTGGATGGCAACAGTCCGGTGAACCGCACGCAGGTGGCGGGCATCGTGCCCGTCAATATCCCGCCGGGCCAGACCTTCTGGATTCGCTGGGACGACATCGACATCGCGGGTGCCGATGACGGTCTGGCCATCGACAACCTGCGGGTGCGCATCAACACGCTGCCCCAGCCCCTCAGTGTAAGCAACAGCCTGCCCCTCTGCGCGGGTACGGATGTAACGCTCACGGCCAACCCCGCGCCCACCGCACCCGTCAACTACCGGTGGTTCGATGTGCCGGTAGGTGGTGCCCCCCTGGCCCTCGGGGCGACCCTGACCCTTACGGCACCGGCCCCGGGCACCTACACGCGTTACGTCGAGGCCTTCAATACTGTAACCAACTGCGTGAGCAACCTGCCGCGCACGCCCATAACGTTCACCGTCAATCCGCTGCCGGTCATCAATTCGTTTGCCCAGTCGCCGATCTGCGAGTATCAGACCTCGCAGATCACCACAACGGGTGCCGCTACCTACAGCTGGCTGCCCGTTACAGGCCTGAGCGATCCCTCGATTGCGAATCCGGTCTTTACGCCGACCGGTCCGGGGGTCTTCAATTTCACGGTAACGGGTACCGATGCTAATGGCTGCGTCAATACGGCTACGGTGGGCATTACGGTCAACGGTCGGCCCAACGTAACGGCTACGGCCCAAACTCCGATCTGCATCTACCAGACCTCGTTGCTGACGGGTGGCGGTGCGCAGTTCTATAGCTGGACTCCGGCGGGCGATCTCAACAACCCCAACATCGGGACGCCGTTCTTTACCCCGCCCTCTGCCGGTAATTTCACCTTTACGGTAACGGGTACCGATGCCAATTTCTGTACGAACTCGGCTCAGGTAACGGTGCGCGTGGTGCCGCGGCCCAATGTGCAGGCGGCTGCCAACCCGCCCGCCATCTGCGCCAATGCCACGGCCCAGCTCGAGGCCACGGGTGCCGCTACCTACAGCTGGACCCCAGCGGTCGACCTGAGCAACCCCAACATCGCGCTGCCGATCTTCAATCCGCCTGCGCCGGGTGGCTACCAGTTTACGGTAACGGGCACCGATGCCGACGGCTGTACCAACACTGCCCAAACGACGGTGCAGGTCAATCCGCTGCCGGTGGTCAATGCCTCGGCCAATCCCGACCGCATTTGCTTTGGGCTGACCTCGCAGTTTACGGCTTCGGGAGCGGTGAATTACAACTGGAATCCGGCTACCAACCTGAGCAATGCGACCAGTGCCACGCCTACTTTTACGGGTACTACGGCGGGTGTATTCCCGTACACCGTAACAGGAACGAATATCTTTGGCTGTCAGGCTACGGCCACGGTTACGATGGAGGTGCTGCCGCAGGTGGTCATCAATGCTCCGTCGGTCAGCCTCTGCGAGTACGAGACGCGGCAGCTCACCGCAACGGGTGCCGGAACCTACAGCTGGTTCCCGGCCTCGAACCTGAGCAATGCGAATATTGCCAATCCTGTATTTACACCCGCTGGCCCGGGGACTTATTTATATACGGTAACGGGTACGGACGTGAACAACTGCACGGGCAGTGCGCAGGTGGTCGTAACGGTCAATCCGCGCCCGACACTCAACGCTACGGCCCAAAGTCCGATCTGCATCCACGGCACCTCGCAGTTCAATGTAACGGGGGCGGCGACCTACAACTGGCTGCCGCCCATCGGCCTGAGCAATCCGGCGATTGCCAATCCGGTATTTACGCCGACCATTCCGGGCATATTCCCTTACGTGGTAACGGGTACCGATGCCAATGGCTGCGAGAATACGGCTACGGTGGTCGTAACCGTCGAACCGCGTCCTACGATCCTGCCCCTGGCCACTCCGCCGACGATCTGCATCACGGCCACCTCGCAGCTGCAGGCTATCGGTGCGGCGACCTACACGTGGGCACCGGCCGCTAACCTGACCAATCCGGCGACTGCCAACCCCATTTTCACGCCGACTCTGCCCGGTACAACGACCTTTACCGTTACAGGTACCACGCCCACGGGCTGTACCAATTCGGCAACCGTAACGGTAACCGTCAACCCGCAGCCCAATGTAGCGGCGGTGGCCACGCCAGCGGTGATCTGCCGCAACCAGACCAGCCAGTTGACGGCCAACGGCGCGTTGACCTACCTCTGGCAGCCGGGAGCCTTGGCCGGACCGGCGGTCAACGTAACGCCGTTCAATACCACGACCTATACCGTAATCGGCCTCGATGCCAACGGCTGCACGAACAGTGCGACGACGCTCGTAACGGTCAATCCGCTGCCGGTCGTAACGGCTACGGCCAATCCGGCGGCCATCTGCGCGGGCCAGAACACCAGCCTCAGCTCGTCGGGTGCCATCAACTACACCTGGAATCCGGGCAACCTGACGGGTGCCAACCCCACGGCGACACCGGCTTCGACGACGCAGTATACGGTCGTGGGTACCGACGGCAACGGCTGTACGGCCAGTGCCGCGACGACGGTAACGGTCAATCCGCTGCCGGTGGCACCGCCGCTGCCCATTCTGACCATTTGCACGGGTGAGACAGCCACGCTGACACCTGCCTTCCAGATCGGCCAGAACCGCTGGTTCACAGCGGCGGCGGGTGGTACGCTGCTCTCGACCTCGCCCTCGTACACGACGCCGGTTCTTGGCACGGCAGGAACTTACCGCTATTACCTGGAAGTAGTCGATGCCAATGGCTGCGTCAGTCCCACGCGTACCGAAGGTCAGGTCTGGGTAGTCAATCCGGTGGTACCGCCGCCGCCCATCGCGGGGCCGACGTCGGTTTGCTCGAATTCCTTCCATACCTACTCCATCCCCGCCATTCCGAATGTAACGTATACGTGGTCGGGTCTGCCGACGGGCGCGAGCATCACGCAAGGGCAGGGCACCAACCAGGTCGAAATCAACTGGGGGGCAGCCCGCAACGGCAGCTATACGCTGGTGGTGGTGCCCAACTACCCCTGCGGCCCGGGTGCCTCGCAGCAGGTCGTCATTCAGGTGAGCGAACCGCCTGCCCGCCCCTTGGCGGTAACGGGGCCGTCTCAGCTGTGCATCGGCTCGACGGGCACCTACAACGTAACGACCCGTCCGGGCGAGACCTACACCTGGAGCCTCAATCCGCCCGGCCCAGCCTTGACCCCGATTACCGGCCCGACGACGACCATTACCTGGAATACGGCGGGTATATACGCCCTCGAAGTGCAGGCCCAGAACTCATGCGGCACCAGTCCGCGCCAGACGCTGGCGGTGCGCATCACCACGCCCGCAACAGCCGACGGCGGCCCCGACGTAACGACCTGTGGTACCAGTGCCATTCTGCAGGCCCTGGCACCTCCTGCACCGAGCACCGGTCGCTGGCGGTTTGTGAGCGGGCCAGCCAACCCGACTTTCACCCAAAGCGGTACACGAGCCTTTGTCTTTGGCCTCTCGGCTGCCGGGGTCTACGAGTTTGAATGGGAAGTGAATAACGGAGCCTGCCCGCCTTCGAGCGACCTCGTGCGCATCACCAAGCAGGTGCCGCCCGTGCAGCCGACCATCCTTACGCCCTTCCAGTCCCAATGCGACCTGGCTACCGGACAGATTGGCTTCGTACAGCCGACCGACGGTACGGGCATCTGGAGCTGGATGAGTGGCCCCGTTGTTGCGGCCATCGACAACACGGGATCGGTCATCGGCATGACGGCACCGGGCCGCTACCGCTTCCGCTATACCGTGAGCAACAGCTGCGGCTCTTCGTTCGCCGAAGCGGAAATCGTACGCGAGAACTCGGCACCTGCCCCGTTTGCGGGTGCCGACCAGGTGGTATGCGAAAATCCTTTCGCCCTGCTCATTGGCAGCCTGCCTCCCGACGGCTTCACGCCCAAATGGGAATTCATCAACGGCCCTGCCTTGGCCAATGTGGCTACTTTCGGTCGCTACGGCTCGGTGGTCAACATGAGTCTGCCGGGCATCTACACTTTCCGCTACTCGCTCATCAGCACATCGGGCACCTGCCCTACCGTTACGGATGTGGTGCGGGTTACGCGCGTCAACGCGCCGACGCGGGCCTTCATCACCGGCCCGACCCAGGTTTGCGGCACGCAGGCCATTTTACGGGGCAACATTCCGCAGGTGGGTACGCCCAGTTGGTCGTTTGTGAGCGGTCCGGTTACGCCCGTGATCAATTTCCAAAGCGAAACCATCACAATTACGGACATGACGGTGCCCGGCAAATACACCTTCCGCTGGACGATCGTCAGCCCGCCCTGCCAGCCTTCGGCTTACGATCATACAATTGAAGTCAGCCCGGGTACGCAGGGTGGACAGGTGCAGGGAGGCGGCACCTTCTGCGGTAACGAAAACGGAGGCAACCTGTTGCTCTCCAATTACGCGGGTGAAATTCTGGGCTGGGAAATTTCCGATAACCCGAGCTTTGCAGGTGCGACCTTGACGGCCAATACGTCCGATATCCAGGGCTTCACCAACCTGACGCAGACGACCTATTTCCGGGCTTTGGTCAAGCAGGGCAGCTGCCCCGCCGCGTACAGTACGGTGGGAATCGTAGAAGTCCTGCCTGCTACGGTTTCGGTCAATGCCGGCCCCGATCTGACGATCTGCGGCAACACGGTGGCTCTCAACGCGACGGTCAGCCCGGCTAACGCCACCATCAGCTGGAGCATTGTCTCGCAGCCCAACGCCGCCTCGGCCAGCCTCAACCCCTCGGGTGCCACAGCTACGATTACCGATCTGGCCTCGGGGGAAACGGTCATCCTCGTGGAAGCGAGCAACACCTGCGCTACCGGTTCCGATGTGGTGCGCATACAGGCTACCGACGGCCTGCTGGCGGGTACGCTCACGGGCGATGCGACGGTCTGCGCCGGCCAGAATGGCGGCACGCTCAACCTGACGGGCTTCAACGGCCAGATTCTGCGCTGGGAAAGTTCGACCAACGGCTGGCTGACTGTCAATACCATTCTGAATACCACGCCTGCGCAGACCTTCGGTAATTTGAGCCAGACGACCAGTTTCCGGGCCGTCATCGGTGGGGTGGGCTGTCCCCCGATCAATTCCAACGAGGTTACGGTGGTCGTCAACCCCAAACCGGTAGCCAACGCCGGCCCTGATCAGGCAGTCTGTACCGATAACTTCGTACTGGTGGGCAATCAGGTATCCAACGCCACGCTGACGTGGACGCAGGTTAGCGGCCCGGTAACTTTGACTCCGCCGGTCAACGCGCGAATTCTTCCCCTTTCAAACGCAACGGTTTCGGGTACCTACACCTTCGAATACCGCGTAACGGTGCCGGGCTGTCCGCCTGCGGTCGATTTTGTGGATGTAACGGTGGGTGCGGGGGCGAATGCCGGTACGGTATCGGGTGGCGGCACGTTCTGCGGCAACAGTGGCTCGGGTACGCTTACGCTGACGAACTTCATCGGCTCGGTCGTCCGCTGGGAAAGCTCGACCAACAACTGGCAGACCCTTACCCAGCACAACAACCCCACGCCGAGTTTCACGTACTTCAACCTGACGCAGACGACGCAGTTCCGCGCCGTGGTGCAGGTGCCCGGCTGCCCGCTCGGGGTGAGCACCCATGCCACCGTGGTGGTCAATCAACCGCCGACCGTAGCACAGGCTCCGGCCCGTCTCGACATTTGCACCGACAACGTACAGCTCGTCGGCAACGCGCCGCTGGTTGGAACGGGTGAATGGAAGTTCATTTTTGGCCCCGCTATCCCGACGGTTACCGGCAACGGGTCGTTTGCTTTCGTTTCGGGCCTGACGGCAGTGGGCAGTTATTTGTTTGAATATGAAATTCGTAACAACCCCTGCCCGAAATCGGTAACGCAGACCATTGTAACGGTCAGCCAGCCTGTGGCTGTAGGTGCGCTGACTGCCGATCAGTCGGTCTGCGCCGGTGCGAACAGCGGCCTGCTGACCCTGGCCATGCCTGCCGGAACGGTGCTCTACTGGGAGACTTCGCCCGATAACTTTGCGAATATCACGACGGTAGCCCGCACGACCTCGGCCTTCCCCTTCACCAACCTGACCACGACGACGAGCTTCCGTGCCGTGGTGCGCAACGGGGGCTGTGCGCCCGCCACTTCGAACGCCGTAACGGTTACGGTCTTCCAGCCGACGCAAAGCGGGGTGATTACCGGCGCGACAACCGTTTGCTCGAATGGCAACACGGGAACACTGAATCTGGTTGGAAACGTGGGTGATGTGGTCGAATGGCAGGTGTCTACGGATAACATGACCTACACGCCGGTTGCCAATACCAGCACCAGCCTGACGTTCAACAACCTGACGCAGACCACCTGGTACCGTGTCCGCGTCAAGAGCGGACCCTGCAGTGAGGCTCTTTCGGCACCGGTTCGCATCCAGGTCGATCAGCTGCCGGCAGGGGGTACGGCCTCGGCTAACGCCGTCGTCTGCCAGGGCAGCAACTTTGGTACGCTTACCCTGTCGGGCCATACGGGTACGGTGCTGCGCTGGGAGTTTTCCGAAAACGGTATCGATTACAACCCGATCCTCAACCCGACGACCAGTCAGTCGTACCAGAACCTGATCAACAGCCGCCAGTACCGCGCCGTGCTGGGTAACGGGGTCTGCCCTGAAGTCTATTCGTCGATCGCCTTTATCACGGTCAATCCTCCACCCACGCCGGGTACGATCACGGCACCGGCCACCGTTTGCGCGGGCACCAATGCCGGTACCCTGACGCTGAATGGTAATTCGGCGGGCGTGGTGCGCTGGGAATCGACGACCGACGGCTTTACCTTCACGACGATCGCCCACACGGGCCAGTCGCTCAACTGGCTGAACCTGACGCAGACGACGCAGTACCGCGCCGTGGTATCGGATGGCGTGTGCCCGCCGGTGGCCTCGCCGCTGGTGGAAATCACGGTCGATCAACCGCCGGTGGGCGGAGTCGTAGGGGTCGACCAGACCGTATGCATCAGCAATCCGACGGGCCTGCTGAACCTGACGGGTTCGCAAGGCGTTGTCAACCGGTGGGAACAGTCGACCGACGGCGGGCTTACCTGGACGCCGATTGCCCATACGGGCACCAGCTACAGCTTCGCCAGCCTGACGCAGACCACGCTGTTCCGTGCGGTAGTAGGCCGTGGCGTCTGTCCGGTGACGGAGTCGGCATCTGCCCGCGTGCAGGTCGATCCGCTGACGGTGGCCGGCACGGTAACCGGTGCGGAAAGCAGCTGCGGCACCCCCATCACGCGTACCTTCAGCCTGACGGGCAACGTGGGCGACGTGGTGGCCTGGCAAAGCTCGACCGACGGGGTCAACTTCACGAACCTGGCAGCCTCGGGCAACAGCCTCGAATACACGACCACACCCCAGCGCACCTGGTACCGCGCGATTGTGCGCAGCGGCGTATGCGATCCCGAAACGACGGCTGCCGTCAGTGTGCAGATTTACTCGCCCTCGGTCGGGGGCACGTTGACGGTCAGTCCAGCCCAGGTCTGCTTCGCACAGAATAACGGCCTGCTCAGTCTGACGAATCAGAACGGCGACATCGTCCGCTGGGAGCGTTCGACCGACGGCGGAGTTACCTGGACTACGATTGCCAACACAAGCTCGACGCAAGCCTTCAGCGACCTGAGCCAGACCACGAGCTACCGCGTGGTCGTGCAGAACGGGGTATGCCCGCCAGCCTTCAGCAACGTGGCTACCGTGCTGGTTTCGCCGGCCCTGCAGTTCACTACGAGCGAGATTTCGGGTTGCAGCGGCCTGAACAACCTGCAGGTAACGGCTTCGAATGCCGCCCTGCCTGTAACCTATTCGATCAGTCCGGCGGTCGCCGCCGCCAACCAGACGGGTTTCTTCCAGAACCTGGCCACGGGGACCTACACCGTAACGGCGGTCGATGCCAACGGCTGCACGGGCAGCGTTCAGGTAACGCTGACGGGCCAGCAGACCAATGCACAGCTCACCTCGATTACCAACGTAACGCAGAGCAGTGCGACGGTACAGTGGCTGCCGGTGCCCGGCGCACTCACCTACACGCTGCGGTATCGCATCGTCGGTTCGACCCAATGGACGGAGCTGTCCAACCTGACGACCTCGTTCCGCCTCATTACAGGCCTGCAGCAGAACTCGCAGTACGAGATCGAAGTGGCCTACCGCTGTCCGGCTGCACCGCTGTCGCCTTTCTCGACGGGGCCGGTGCGCAACTTCACGACCCTGCCGCTGGCGGCCACACTCTGCTCGGCGGCCGCACCCATCAGCCCGCCCGGTGGGGTGTACATCAACCAAATCGGCTTCAACACGGCCCGCATCAACTGGACGGGCTATGCCGACGCGGCGGGCTACATTGTGAGCTGGGGCCTAGCCTTCACCAATCCGGCCACGTGGCCGCAAGCCGTGGTCTGTCACCCGCAGCAGCATTTCGTTCTCTCGGGTCTGACGCCGGGCACGGCCTACCAGGTTCGGGTACGCACCAACTGCAGCAACTGCACGACCGCCAGCCAGGCTACCGACAAGCGGTCGGACTGGAGTGTTCTGGTTGGTTTCTCGACAAACTCGTTCCGTGAGGAGGGTGTACCGGCACCTGCCGCGCCCTTTGCACTGGAGGTCTACCCCAACCCGAGCCAAGGCCAGTTCTGGACGCGCTTCACCCTTGCGCAAGCCGAAGCGGTCGAACTGCGGCTGCTTGATGTGGCCGGTCGCGCGATCACCCGTCAGGAACTGAACCTCGCAGCGGGCGAGCATCAGCTGCCCGTTTCGGTTGAGACAGCCGGCGTATACCTGCTCGAAGTTCGCATGGGAGCTTATCGCCGCGCAGTTAAAGTAATCGTTCAGTAATAATCTGAACATAATCCGCAAAGCCGTCCCCTGTTCAGGGGGCGGCTTTTTTTTGAAAACTTTTCCATAAAATGGCCTTGCAGTATATTTGTTCAACTACCAATCCGAGATGCGCATCGAGACAGATTTTCTGGTTGTAGGCACAGGTGTTGCAGGACTGACATTTGCCCTCAAAGCCGCCGAAAGCGGGCGCGTTCTGGTCATTACCAAGTCGAAACCCGAAGAGAGCAATTCGTGGTATGCCCAGGGGGGTATCGCGGGTGTTTTCGCGGCAGGAGACAGTTTTGAGGAACATGTACAGGACACCTTGAGAGCTGGAGCCGGCCTTTGTAATGAGCGGGTAGTCCGACGGGTGGTCATGGAAGGACCGGAACGAATTCGCGAACTGATGGCCTATGGCGTGCATTTTGATCGCCAGCCGAATGGTGAATTAATGCTGGGTCGCGAAGGGGGGCATTCGCAGCACCGGATTCTGCACAGCAAAGATGCAACTGGTCGTGCCATTTCCTCGGTATTATTGGAGCAAGTTCAAAAGCATCCCAACATAACGCTGACCGATCAGCTTTTTGCGGTCGATTTACTGACACAACACCACCTCGGGCTGTATGTCAACAGAGGCAACCCCGATATTACCTGCTATGGCGTCTATGCCTTGAACTATGCCGAACGACAGGTTTATACTATTCTTGCGCGGTGTACGGTTCTAGCATCGGGCGGTTGCGGCTGCGTGTATGCTACCACAACCAATCCCAGCGTGGCTACAGGCGATGGGATTGCAATGGTTTTACGGGCCAAAGGGCGCATTGCCAACATGGAATTTATTCAGTTTCATCCGACGGCCTTTTATGGCTCGGACAAACAGCCGGCCTTTCTTATTACGGAAGCCTTGCGAGGCAAGGGGGCATTATTACTTGATCCCCTCAAACTCGATCGATTTATGCCCCGCTATGACTCACGGGCCGAACTGGCCCCTCGTGATATTGTGGCGCGGGCCATCGACCAGGAACTCAAACTCAGCGGGTTGCCCCATGTCTGGCTCGATTCGAGCCACTTGCCTGCCGACGAGATCAAAGAAGAATTTCCAACCATTTATGAATACTGCCTCGCCAAAGGCTATGACATAACCAAAGAACCTATTCCGGTATTACCTGCAGCCCATTACCTGTGTGGCGGAATTGAAGTCGATGAATGGGGCCGTACTTCGATCAACCGGCTTTATGCGATTGGCGAGTGCAGTTCCACCGGCTTGCATGGGGCCAACCGGCTGGCATCCAATTCATTGCTCGAAGCCTTGGTTTACGGGCATGCAGCTGCCGAACACGCTCGCAAAGTGGCCAGCTCCTTCGATTTTGAATATAGAGTACCCGACTGGAATGCCCGCGATACCGATAATACCGATGAGTGGGTATTAATTTCGCATAACCTGCGGGAGGTGCAATCGGTCATGAGCGATTACGTAGGCATAGTTCGCTCCGATTTGCGGCTCGACCGCGCTGCCCGCCGGATCGATCTGATTTACCGCGAAACCGAGTCTTTCTATCAACGCACACGGATCAGTCCCAGCCTCTGTGAATTACGAAATTTGATTGCCTGTGCTTACCTGATCATCAAATGCGCAAAAATTCGAAAAGAAAGCCGCGGCCTTCACACCACGCTGGATTACCCCGATCTGTTGCCGGTAGCCTATCCCACTCGCGTATGATTCTGCTTTCGGCATAAATTATCCACATTTCACTAATTATTACATTCGATTTCGTTAAAAAGCGGTGATTTAATTACTTTTGCAAGCAGTAAGAAAACTTGTTTAAGTACTTGAATGCCGCATGGCCAATTTGTTTGAAACCCGAGCCGAACCGTTGGAAAGTGTTCTGGCTGAAGTTCATGCCGGACGAATTCAGCTGCCCGATTTTCAGCGGGACTGGGTCTGGACCGAAGAAAGTGTGCGCGAATTGATCGATAGCGTCTCGCGGGGCTATCCTATTGGAAGTCTTCTTTTTGTCGATACCCGAAACAGGCAGGTACAGTTTCAGGCCCGTCCTTTTTTTGGAGTTCAGGTGCCGGAAGGTACCGAGGCCGAAAAGCTGGTTCTGGATGGTCAGCAGCGGCTCACTTCTCTCTATCAAGCTTTGTATTCCAATCGCGGAATCGTACTTGAGTCCTTCGGACGCGGTCGCCGCCCAAAAGATAACGTAGCCCGCTGGATTTATGTCGACATCGATATGGTTCTGAATGAACGGGATCGCAGCGACGCCATCGATGTATTTCCTTACAGCAAGGAGCGGCCAGCTGTTGGCAGCCGTTCACATATAGACCTGTCTACTCGTGAAAAAGAAATCCGTCAGGGTATGTTTCCTGTCTGGATCATCCTGGGTGAAGGAAAGGCCTACGATGAATGGGGAATGGCTTATTCGGCCATCAGCCAGGAACACAAGGAAAAATGGCTGCGCTTCAAAGAACTGTTTATCGAGCCGATTTTAACTTACCAATTGCCGACCTTGACGCTGGGGCGGGATTGCACCCTGGATGCTTTGTGTCAGATTTTTGAAAAAGTCAATACAACGGGGGTTCAGCTGAATGTGTTCGACTTGTTGACCGCGCGATTTTCAGCGCAAAATTTTGATCTTCGCAATGACTGGAAACAGCAGGTCGACCGCATTACCTTTTTGCCGGAAAATGATGTGCTGGGCCGATTCAGCCCGATCGAATTTCTTCAGGTACTTTCGCTGCTGGCTTCATTTCAACGGAAAGTCAACGATCCCGATGGCAATCACGCCGTAACTTGCCGCAAGAAAGACCTGCTCAATATCAGCCTCGATGAATACAAAACTTGGAATGAGCGCATAGTTCGGGCGGCTCGAAAGGTATCGGATCACCTGCGCAGCCTCTACATTTTTGATGCGGAGATGGTGCCCTACCGTTTTCAGATTTTAGCCCTGACTTTCCTCTATGCCTGGTACGAAGACCGACTGGGTCTATTGGAGCGTTCCAGTGAGAAACTGGAGCACTGGTTCTGGTCGACTTCATTGGGTGAATACTATACCAAATCCGGCGAGCGCAATGTGGCCAAAGATGTCGATGAACTCGTAAAGTGGATCGAAGGCAATGAAACCGACCAGCCCGATTCCGTAACCAAAGTCTATTTCCATGCCGACCGGCTCAACTCGCTCGAAAGCAGTTCCAGTGCCATCTACCGCGCTCTTTTTGCCCTGATCATGAAGCAGGGGGCTTTGGATATTTCTACCGGCCAGCGCATCAATGACCAAATATTTCATGCTGAGGGCATCGAACTTCGCCCTATTTTCTCGCCGCAATGGCTGAAAAAGAATCGGGTGGTTTCAGATGTCAGCTTCAAGTCAATTCTCAACCTGACACCGATTGGCAAGACAGCCCAAAAAATCATGGGTTCTGTTGGCCCTAAAGAATACCTTTACCGTCTGCGTACCCAGCTGGAAGTACATGTGGCCGATATTCAATACCGCATGTCCTCGCACCTGATCAGCTATCCCGATCTGGATGCCGAATCCTTTAATATTGTAATGACCAAGCGTCGCAATGAAATGATTCGTTTAATCGAATCAGCCATGGGCCGCGTGGTAGCCAAGCGATAACTTTCTGGGTCATACTGGCCGAGTTGCTTAACTTTGCCACTATGACACGCTTTTTTCAATCTTTCTTTCGTTCCGATCAGCCAATCCGGTTTATTCTGGCTGGCCTGATCGGAACTTTTGCTTTATTTATTCCCGGATTGGGTGCAGTTCATCTGTTTGACTGGGACGAAATCAATTTTGCCGAATGTGCCCGCGAAATGATCGTTTTGGACGATTACTTGCAGGTATCCATCAATTACCAGCCGTTTTGGGAAAAGCCCCCCCTGTTCATTTGGATGCAGGTGCTGGCGATGAAAATATTTGGCATGAATGAGTTTGCTGCCCGTTTACCCAATGCAATCTGCTCTTTTTTCTCGATTACCCTGCTCTATTATATTGGAAGAAGTATTCACTCGCATCGATTCGGCATAATTTGGACTATTACTTATCTAGGTTCCCTATTGCCTCATTTTTATTTCAGGTCAGGTATTATTGATCCTTGGTTTAATTTTTTTATATTTATTTCTTTTTATTTTGTATTCAGGTACTTTATAAATCGAAAAGAAGGCTATTCATTCGCATCGAATCAAGCTTGGATGGCGGCAGCCGGATTGGCCTGCGCTCTGGCCTGTCTGACAAAAGGTCCCGTTGGCTGGCTGATTCCCAGCCTGTGTTTTGCTGTTTTATGGATTATCTATCGATTTAAATTATATATATATCCGGCAGCTTTCCTTTTCTTCACCCTTCTGGCTTTCTCTGGCCTGGGAATATGGTTCTGGCTCGATTACCAGAACAGAGGCCCCTGGCTCATGACCGAATTTATGCGCTATCAGTATCGCTTGTTCAGTACGCCGGATGCAGGTCATGAAGGATTTCCCGGCTTTCATTTCGTTGTATTGCTGGTAGGCTGCTTCCCGGCATCTATTTTTGCTTTGCGTTCTTTTCGACTGATCTCTGAATCCGGTTTCCGCTTTCAGGAGTTTCAGCGATGGATGATTGTGCTGCTGTTCGTAGTCCTGGTATTATTCAGTGTCGTTCAGTCCAAAATTATTCATTACAGTTCCCTTGCCTATTTCCCATTGACATTTCTGGCCTCTGCTGCCATTGTTTACTACTCCGAGCCACTTTTGATGCGCTGGCAGCGGATTCTGGTCGGGTTCCTTGCAGGACTTTTTTCATTTGTATTTGTTCTTGTTCCTGTCGCAGCCCGATTCCGGAGTCATTGGATGAACTTGATTGGCGATCCTTTTGCTTATGCAAATCTGGAAGTTCCGGTAGACTGGTCTGGATTGGAGGGCCTGCCCATTTTATTGCTTTTGACTGGCGTCTATCTAACCTCTTCCATCAGGATGAGCCCGCACTCCGAGCTCCGGTTTGTTCCGGTTTTTGCTGGTACTGGACTGGCTCTGGCTTTACTTTTTTACACCCTCATGCCCAAAATTGAACCCCACACGCAGGGCGAAGCGATCCGCTTCTTTAAGTCCCTGCAAGGCCGGGATGTTTATGTGCATACCCTTGGTTATAAAAGCTATGCCCATTACTTTTATGCCCGGCCACCAGTCCCCACCAATCCTAAATATTACGAGGGAAACTTGCAGGAATGGCTGCTGAAAGGAGACATCGATAAGACTGTTTATTTTTCCTGTCGAATCGATCGTGTTCAGCAGTTTATGAGTCCCGAGTATGCAGAATTTGGCTTGGTAAAGTTAAATGAAGCTGGCGGATTCGTTTTCTTTCGAAGGGCTATGCCCGCTGACAGCAAATAAAAGCATTCGGTATAAATAAAAAAGTCGGAGAGACAGGATTTGAACCTGCGACCCCAACGTCCCGAACGTTGTGCGCTACCGGGCTGCGCTACTCTCCGATGGATTTTTGATCCTGAAACAGTCCGCAAAGGTAGGCCCCCGGGCTGGCATTTGCAAGCATTCCGATACATTTTTCAGGCGGGCTTCGGGGTGCCCATTCTGTGTGGGTATCTAGGCTTGGCCAAGCCTTTCAGATCGATCAACTTTGTAGCCCAGCATCAAGAATTCGTGAAAAATTGTTAGCAATTTGGAACTTGGTCTTGAATCGTTCACTTAACCCAACCTGCTTTTGCTTTTTTCTGTCTTGAGTATGCTGCTTGAAAGCCCGCATGTAGTCATCTACGAACGGTGGTTGCTTGCTGCTGCGGGGCTTGTGATTGCCGCTCTGCTGGTGCTGGCTCTGTTTCTTTGGCGGATTAACCGCCGCCAACGCTTGTTTCGCCAGCTCTTGACAATGCGTACTACCGAGCTGGCCAAAAAAAGCGTTGAGCTTCAATTTTTTAACGATCAGCTTGAAAATCAGCAGCGTACTTTGCAAAAGCAGCGCGATCAGCTCGATTTGGCTTTTCGCGAGTTGACCGAACTCAACCAGTTCAAGCAGAGCCTGATGGGCATGATCGTTCATGATTTGAAAAATCCCATCAATACGATTCTGATGCTCAGTAGTATTCCCGTTTCAGAGTCTAACCGTCAGCTGATTAACAACGCAGGCCGACAAATGCTGAATCTGGTTTTGAACATCCTTGATGTACAGAAATTTGAAGAAACGGTAGTCGTACCGAAGCGCGAGGAGGTCGAGTTGTTGCCTTGGATGCGTGAGGTCATCGGGCAGGTTGCCCTGGCGGCCGCGCACCGTGGCATACGTATTTATCTGGATATTCAAGAGCAGCTCCGCGGCTGGTTCGACCCCGAGATGCTGGCCCGGGTTTTCGCCAATCTATTGACCAATGCAATCAAATTTTCGCCTAACGAAGGTGAGATTCACGTCCGTTTAACTTCCGATCCTGAGTATAATCTGATCGCGCAAGTCAGCGATCAAGGGCCGGGGATTGCCCCCGAATATCGCGATCTGATTTTCCAGAAATTTGGCCAAGCCCTCCCGCGCCAGCTGGGCCAGATTCGCAGCACCGGTCTGGGGCTGGCATACTGCCGGCTGGCCATCGAAGCGCATGGCGGCAGCATCTGGGTCGAAGGCGATGTCGGGAAGGGAAGTGTGTTTGTTTTTCGCTTACCCGAGGCTGCTTTGGCTCCCGGTGCACCCAGCAAGGTCTTTGTCGAACTGGAAAGTACGGCCGACGCCGATCCCGAACTAAATCTTGACGACATCGGAACCCTGTATCCTGTGATCCTGCGCCTGCAGCGCATTCCCTTTTACGAAACGGGCGTCATCATCCAGGTTCTGGATTTGCTCAATGGGGTCGAATCGCCTTCCATAATTCGGTGGCGCGAGCAGGTCGAGCAGGCTCTTTTCGCGGGCAATGAAGCCCGATTTCAACGGCTTATTGAGTTGGCTGGCTTTTAGTCGGCCTTCCCGAACTAGAGGCCAGCCGTAGGAAGCTCACGTGGCATCACCCGGATCACCTCGCCCGTGCCGGTCGACCGGTACGAAGGATCGTACATGGCTTCGGCAGCGGGCGGCCCCCACCGGAAACGGCCCGGCGAAACCGCCCGCACCACATAATAATAGACCTGCTGGCCGCCGACCAGGTCGGCGAACACGTGCACGCGGTCGTCGCGGTAATCGACGTGGCGGCTGGCACTGGCGTTATTCGTCCACGCAAATTCGGGCGTCTGGCTGATGCGCGGATTTTCGACCTCGAAGCCGGCCGGCAGCAAGTCGCTGATCACTACATGGGGCAGCCTCTCGCCGTTTACCGTACCGACAGTCAGGCGTACGACCAGCAAATCGCCCTGCGAAACGGCTCCGCCAACCGGTGTGCCATTCCGTGCCAGCAGTGCCCGTCGTACCTGCAGGTTGCGGTCTTCGGCTGGAACCTCGCCGCTGCGGCTTACCCCTTCCACTTCCCAGTAGTAGTACAGCGTACCTGCCGTGGACTTGATTTCGACTTTTTGGCCCAAAACCGGCTGCGAAGCAGCCCAATCGTCGCCCGAAAACGCCTGGGCGGCCTGCTGCCCGATGCGGATTTCCCCCCGCGGGTTGTCGAGGCGGGCGCGGCGGGCCATGCGGCCCAGTGCAGCCAGCGAAAACGCCAGCTCCTGCGTTGTGGGGTACTCGGTGTTGCGCAGCCGCGTCGAAACCTGACGGGCCAGTTCGGTAATCTGCGGGTGGGCGGGTTCGGCCTCCAGCAGAGCCGTCAGAGCCAGGGCGCGGTCGCGCAGGGGCGAGGCAAAGCTCAGGCCCGCTTCGCGCGGCGTTTCGATCTCGCCAAAGCCTTTGGGCAGCAGCTCGTTCATCGCGCTGCGGTTGCCCGTCAGGCCATAGGCTCCCGCCAGCAGGTAGCGTTCGTCTGTTTCCAGCTTCTCGGCCTGCTCGCGGTAGTGGTTGAGCAGCGGAATGTTCTTGTTTCCGGCCAGCGTGCTGACGTAGAGGGCGTAAAGGGCATCGCGGCGCGTTACCTGCGCGATCTGCATCCGGTCGCTGGCATTGCTGAAGGGCCGCCGCGCAGCCACCTGCTGCACATAGTCCTGCAGCTGCTCCAGATTTTCAGCAGGCACCTCGTAGCCTGCCCGTTGGGCTTCTAGCAGGAAATGCGCGGCATAAATCGAAGTCCAGGGATACGACACCTCGCTGCCCGGCCACATGCCAATGCCCCCATCCGAGAGCTGCTGGCCCAGCACCCGCGAAATGGCCGTCTGCACGTGAGCCGCCGGGCCGCTTTGTACTTTCTGAGTGGGGGGGGCGAATTTGCTCGACAGTTCGGTCAGATAGAGCTGGGGGAAGGCCGTGCTGATGGTCTGCTCCGCACAGCCGTGCGGGTAGGCCAGCAGCTCGCTGATCGAGCGGCCCAGTTCCACGACGGGTAAAGCACTCACCACCAGCCGCCCCCGTTGCGTGCCCGCCACGAAGTCGCCCCCCGGTACCTGGAAACTGGCCGACTGACCCGCTGCCACGCTGCCACCGCCCGTCTGCCGCGAGAGCGGGGCTGCGGGCCGCACACTCAGTTCCGTAACCTGGCGATAGGTTTCGCCGCCCGACTGCACGGCTACCTCCACTTGAGCCAGCCCCACACCCGGACCGGCCGCCAGGTTGAACAGCAGCCGACTCTCGGCCTGGGCTGCCACGCTGGCCGCCTGCTGGCCCCCGCCCAGCAGCTTGAGTGGCCCCTTGACCGATACCGAAGCCTTCGCCTGCAGGCCTTGTTTGGTGGTGTTGAACAGCGTTACGGGCAGGCTCAGCGTGTCGCCCGGCGTGAGGAAGCGTGGCAGGGCCGTGCTGATGACCAGCGGATCGCTCACGCGCATGGCCTGCTCGGCACTGCCCATCCGCCGGCCTTTGTAGGCCACGCACATCACGCGCAAAGCTCCCGAAAACTGGGGCAGGTCGATATTCCATTCGACAATCCCGCTGGCATTGGCCCGCAGCGGCCCGCTCCAGAAGGCTATAGCCTTCTGGTCCTTGGAAGTGAAGGGGTTGTTGCGGCGGCCCAGCTCAAAAGCCATATCGCCGCCGGTGCTGCTGGTGGCAAAAGTTCCCGGATTGCGGCCCAGTTCGGGCAGCAGCAGGCCGTAGCCGCTGTGGCTTGTAACCTCGAGGGCGCGGCGGCCATAGAGCCAGGCATACGGGTCAGGGGTTGGGGTGTTGCGCAGCTGCAGGATGCCTTCATCTACGGCTGCCAGCGTCAGTTCGGCACCTGCTTCGGTCTGCACGCGGATGGTCTGGCGGCGCAGCGAGCGCGACTCGGCTGCAGCCGTGATCTTGACCGGCAGGCGGTCGTCGGGCTGACGCACCACCAGCGGCAGAAAACCGTAGGCCACCGTCAGCGGTTGCGGGCTGCTTCCGTGCGGACGAATCAGCGTAGCGGCTACATAGACCGTCGGAACGTAATGCTGGCGGAATTTGAGCCGAAGCTCGGCGGCGCGTTCTTTGGTTTCGATCTGTTGGTGGGTGATGATTTCACCCTGTTCCAGCCGAATCAGCAGCCGTCCGTCAAAAGGCGTTTTGAATAAAATACGTGCTTCCTCGCCTACATTGTATTCGTTTTTGTCCGAAACCAAGTCGATCTGTCCTTCGGTATTGATGCCGAAGGAAGCGGCACCGGTGCTTCCCCAGCCATAGGCGAAGAACTCGCGGGCCACGTAGGAGCGTGCCCCGGGCCGCGAAACCTGTACCTCGTAATCGCCTGAAGCCGGCGGGCTAAAATCCAGTTCGGCTTTGCCATCTTTGAAGGCCACGGTTCGCTCCAGAGCCGTGCGGGCGCGTCGGCGCGATTTGTAGCGCAGCTGGCCATAGACACGCTCGAGCACCGATTCATACTCGTACTGCACGATGCGTACGTGGGCGTAGACGTTGCTCGCCGGCTTGCCTTGGGCATCGACGGCGCAGAGCGGGATGCGGCAGGGGCTGCCGCTGGTCAGGTAGCGGTCGAATCGACCGATGCCATAGAAAAGATTCTGGGTCAGGATATCGACCTCGCGGTAGCGGTGTACGGGCCGCCCGTTTTCGTCGAAAACAGTGGCGAAGATACGTCCCGACAGCAGGCCCGCATCCTGCCACGAAGCCTCCAGCGGCAGGCGTTCGGCTGTGCGTCCGGCAGCATCGAGCTGGCCCGCGCGCTGACTCTCGCCCAGCTTTATTTCGTCGTGCAGGCTGAAGCTGTACTCTTCCCAGCCTTTGGGCTGGAAGGCTTTCTTTTTGACCTGAAATTCAACTTCATAATTGCGGAACGAGGCCGGCGATCCAAAGAAGTAGTCGGCCTGCAGGTTCAGGCTGATGGCTTCGGTCCAGCGGTAGGTTTCGCGGTCGGTCTTCAGATCGACGCGGATGCGGTCGGGTACAAATTCTTCGACGAGTACCGACTGGGAGGCCAGCAGCTCGCCCGCTCCCGAAAACAGTTCGATGCGCCACGAACCGGTGGGCGCGTTCGGGCTGGTCTCCAGCGTCTGGGCACTGGCCCCCTGATCGTTGAGGGTGGCGTTGAGGCGGCGCACAGTCCGGCCCTCGGGGTCGCTGAAGCGCAGTTCTACGGGCATGCGGGCGGGTGTCTGGCCGTCGAAACCCCGCACCAGTGCGTTGCAGGCAATCGTCTCGCCGGGGCGGTATATCTCGCGGGGGCCGTAGATCCAGGCATCGTAGCTGCGGCCGGCGGTCGTTTTCCCGCCCACGTCGTAGCGCGAGGTAGGTACCTGGCTGTATTCCAGAGCCAGAAACGAGAAGTCGTCTGCTGTGCGGGCGGTCAGCAGCGCAGGTACGAAGGCCGGTTCTGGCGACTGGCTCAGGTTGAAGACCGCCGCTCCTTGGCCGTCGCTGCGCTGGGTGGCCATGGTCTGGTTGTTGCTGCTGATGAGGTTGAGTTCGACTCCCGAAACAGGCTTGGCATCGCTGAGGTTATGAACCAGGGCCAGGCCCGTTTGTTGTCCCTTGTCGTAGGTCAGGCCCAGGTCGCTGAGCACCAGCAGTTTGCTGGCCCGCACGTAGTATTGGTCTTTGGCTCCGACTTCCACGACGAAGGCTCCTCGGTACTGGCGGCGCAGGTCCTCAAAATCGATTTTCAGCAGCCGCTGCCCCTGGTCGAGGCCCAGATCCGAGACGACGTATTCTTTTTCAGAAATTAAATCTCCGAAATCTCTGGTATCGTAATATTCATTGAGCTGGAAGTATTGCCGGAGGTTCTCGCGGTTGTCGCTGTCGTAGTAGTCGTAGTAGTAGCTGCGGTTTTGTTTCATGAAGTGCAGCAGGTTGTTTTCGTAAATCTTGATGATGCGCACCCGTATGCGGTCTACGTTGTGGATGCGCACCCCCACGTAGCGGTTGCCGTTGCGCGTCAGGTACATGCCCGTATTCGAGGCAAAGGCAATGGACTGGCCCGAGACGCCGAACTGGAGGTCATGTTCTTCTTTTTTGCCTAAAGTCTGGCCCGAAAAGGCGGCCGATTGGCCGGCCAGATTGAGCCGGTAGCGGGTATCGGCATCGAAGCCGCCCTCGATCACAAAGCCGTTGCTCTGTGGGGTGAGTGTAAAATCGGTAAAGGGGGTGCTTTCTCCCCAGTAGTAGGAGGCCGCCTCTGTAACGGTGGTATGTGCCCCGATGGCGAGGGTCGCGGGGGTGTGGCTGGTGATGACGCGGACGGTCCCCCGCGTGCCGTTGTGTTCGGTTTCGACGCGCAGCACCTGGTAGCGGTTGGGGTCGGGCAGGCTCAGGCGGTAGGTCAGGGGCTGGGCGGCTGCCTGCTCGCAGTCGATGCAGCGCAGGCCCGCCGCCAGTTCGAGCTGCAGGTCGGCGGCTTCTTGCTGGTTTTCGCGCCCGGGCAGCAGCAGCTCGTATTCTATGTCGTCGCGGCTGCCGGTGATCTGCACGGGTGCGGCCTGATCGTCGATTTGAACCTTGAGTTTGGCCTGTACGTCGGCGGGGCTGACGGGGTAGTTGAGGCGCAGGCGGGCACGGGCCACGCGACTACCTGGGCGCTCGCCTGCGCTCCACCAGGCATCGGCCTGCACGATCTGAAGCCAAGGCGTATGAAATTCGATGGCAGTACCCGTCTCGACAGGCTGGCGGGTCTGCTGGGCCAGGGCCTCGGTCAGCGTGGCGGTGTAGGCGGTGCCGGGCCGGAAACCGATCGCCGGCGAGAACATCAGTTCGGTGGGGCTGATCCACTTGAAGCGACCGGGCACAGCAGGACTGAACTGCACGTATTCGGTCGCTTCCCAGCCCGAGGACGGCTCCTGCACGGCCGCGCGGTTGAATTCAAAGACCAGATTCTGGCTCAGGGCGATTTCCTGACCGAAGTTGGTGCTGCGGATGCGCAGCTGGCGGCTGCCGGCGCAGCTCCAGTAGGTCAGGGCTGCCAGCTGCAGGACAAGCGCAAGGGTACGGGTTTTCATGGCGGGTGTTGTTTGGGGCAAGTTACGTAATTCATTTTTGCCTGGCCAATCAAATTGTTTCAGCCATTCGGGAAAAAGTTCCTCTTGGGTTAATTTTTTATTGGATAAGTATTAACTTGCGGTTAATCATGGCCTATTTTGCCTTTCTAAGTTATTAATAAAAAACCTGATTCTTAAAATTAATTTCTGCCTATGGGACGGATATTACATTTAACGACGGTTTTGCTGGCTCTAGTGCTGTGTCTCCAGGCTTCGGCCCAGGAGGACACCCGCACGCGGGGCCGAATCCGAAGGCAGCCGCCCCCAACCCAAGCTCCTGTCCAGCCCCAATCGACCCAGCCTGCCCAGGAGCTGACGCTGCGCGGCAAAGTCTTCGAGGATTTCGACGGCACCAAAGAGCCGATGCTCGGCGCAACGGTAGCCATCGTAGACCCCAACACCGACACGCCCCTGCAGGGAACCTTCACCCGCGACGACGGCAGCTTCGAGATCAGCTTCAGCTGGAAGCCGGGGCTGCTGCTGCGGGTGAGCTATGTGGGCTACCGCGCCTTCACGCAGGTGATCGATCCGGGGCAGACGAGCTTCAACATCACCCTCGCGAGCGATGAGGTGGGCGTGGAAGCGGTCGTGGTTACGGCCCTCAATGTAACGCAGAAGAAAGCCGACCTGGGCTATTCGGTCCAGCGGATCGAGGGGGCCAACCTGGTGCGCAGTGCCGAGCAGAATCTGGTACAGGCCCTGGCAGGCAAGGCCGCCGGGGTGCAGGTCATCAGTTCGGCGGGCGTGCCCGGGGCCTCGTCGGCGGTCATCATCCGGGGCTTCTCGTCGATGCTGGGCAACAACCAGCCGCTGTTTATTATCGATGGGGTGCCGGTCGACAACTCGACGCGGGCGGTGGGTACGCTTGGCGAGGGCGAGAACAACCGCCTGCAGTCGGTGGCTCAATCCAACCGCATGATCGACCTCAACCCCGACGATATCGAGGACATCAACATCCTGAAAGGGCCCGCTGCTGCCGCCCTTTACGGAACGCGGGCCGGTGCCGGTACGGTGGTCATTACGACGAAAAAAGGCCGCCGCGGCACGGGTAATGAGGTTACCTGGCGGTCGGCTATCGAATTTTCGCAGGTCAACCGCCTGCCCAAGCTCCAGGACGAATTCGCACAGGGTAATGGCGGCCAGTACATTCCCAGCTCGCCCTCGTCCTGGGGGCCGCGCATCGATGGCGGGGTCGATAACGAGGGCCGCCCCCTGCGCCGCTACGACAACCTGAAGTCCTTTTTCCAGACGGGGGTCAACTTCTCGAACACGGTAGCCTACACCACTACGACCGACAAGACGGCCATCCGCTTTTCGGCGAGCCGAGCCGACCAGAACGGCATCGTGCCCAATACGGAGTTTTTCCGCAACTCCTTCCGCCTTTCGGTCGATACCGACGCTACCAACTGGCTGCAGCTGGTGATGACGGGCAACTACATCAACTCGGGGGGCCAACGTGCCCAGCAGGGCAGCAACGTGTCGGGGGTGATGCTGGGGCTGCTGCGCACGACGCCGAGTTTCGACAACAGCGCGGGCTATGAAAACCCCGACGGCTCGCAGCGGTCGTACTCGCCGCGCTACGACAACCCCTTCTGGACGGTCAACAAAAACGGCTACGAAGACCGCCTCGACCGCTTCATCAGTACCGCGGCGGCCATTGCCCGCCCGCTGACCTGGCTCGAGATCACCCTGCGGGCCGGTACCGACCTCTACACCGAGCGCACCGACAACTACTTCGCCAAAGGCTCGCGGGCCTTCAATGGGGCCATCATCAACGACCGCTTCACACGGCGCGAGGTGTACAGCGACCTCTTTGCGACGGCCAAGTACCGGTTCAACGAAAACTTCCGGGCCTCGTTTACGGTGGGCAACAACCTCAACGAGCGGTATGCGGTCCACAACATCGTGCAGGGTACGGGCCTGCAGCTGCCCAATTTCTACCACGTCTCCAACGCCGACGACATCAAAAGCGAGCAGGTCATCGAGACCATCCGCATGATCTCGTTCTTCGGCTTTGCCAAGCTGCACTACAGGGACATCCTGACGCTGGGCATCACCGGCCGCCACGAAACCTCCTCGACTTTTGGCCCCGAAAACCGCGGCTTTTTCTATCCCTCGCTCGATCTGAGTTTTGTGTTTACGGAGCTCGAGCCGCTCAAGAGCGAATCGACCCGCAAGATTCTGTCGTTCGGCAAGCTGCGGGCCGCCTATTCGATGGTCGGTATCGAGCCGGCCCCCTTCAGCACCCGTACTTACTTCTTCTCGCCACAGGTCGGCGACCCGTACCTGCAGCCGCCGGCGCAGTTCCCCTACCTGGGTGTAGCGGGCTTTACGTTCGACGGTGTCCTGGGCAGCCGCAACCTCAAGCCCGAGCAGGTGCTGGGGATTGAGTTTGGAACCGATCTGCGCTTCTTCGATAACCGCATCGGTATCGACCTGACGTATTTCTATCAGCGGACGACCGATGCCATTTTCCGGGTGCCAGTGGCTCCCTCGACGGGCTATGTCGCGTTTATCGACAACTCGGGCGAAATGGTCAACCGCGGCTGGGAAGCCGTGCTGCTTGGCGTGCCGGTGCGTACCAAAACACGCCTGGGACTGCTCGAATGGACACTGGAGCTGAACTACACCCGCTACCGCAACGAGTTGAAGAGCCTGGCCCCGGGCGTTTCGGCTCTGATTCTGGGCGGCTTCGTAGGCAGCGATATCCGCGCGGTGCCCGGCAAGCCCTACGGCCAGATTTACGGCACGCGCTGGCTGCGCAACGCTGCCGGCCAGCTCATCATCGACGAGGACGGTTACCCGCAGATCGACACCGAGGACGGGGTCATCGGCAACACCCAGCCCGATTACCTGATGGGGATCGGCAGCGACCTGCGCATCGGTAACTTCAGCTTCTACATGCTCTGGGACATCCGGCAGGGCGGTCAAATCTGGAACGGCACGCGGGGTGCCCTCAATGTATTTGGCATGGCCGAGGAAACCAAAAACCGCGGTAACCTCAAAGTCTTTGAGGGGGTGCTGGCCGACGGCACACCCAATACCAAAGCTGTTCCGCTGGACGAGGCCTGGTATTCGGGCTTGGGCGGGGGCTTCTTCGGCCCGACCGAGCAGTTCATCGAAGACGCCTCGTGGGTGCGCCTGCGCGAGCTGAGCCTGAGCTACCGCTTCGACAAGCTTAACCTCTTCAATTTCGTGCACCGCATCGACCTGACCGCAACGGGTCGCAACGTGCTGCTCTTTACTAAATACAAAGGCATTGACCCCGAAACCAACCTGGCCGGTGCCGGTTCCAATGCCTTTGGTATGGATTACTTCAACATGCCCAACACCCGCTCGCTCCTCTTCTCGGTCAATTTCACCTTCCGTTGATTCGGAGTAATGCAAGCCATTTTGTCATGAAAACCCGTTTTCTGCTTCATACCGGCCTTCTGGCCCTGATAATTTGGACGCTGGCGGGCTGCCGCCAGTTTGTCGAGGACTACGAGGTGTCGCCCAATGCGCCCCTCGAAGCTACGCCGGCTCTGCTGCTGCCCTCGGCCCAGGTCTACGTCTTCAATGTCTACAACAACAACGCTTCGCGGATTGTATCGATCTTCATGCAGCACTCGGCCGGTCTCGACCGGCAGTACCTGGGCCACAACCGCTACATCATCCTCGGTTCCGATATCGACTCCGACTGGTCTAACGCCTACGAGGGTGCTCTCATGGATTTGAAGCTGCTCATCGAAAAAGCGGATGCCCAGCGGCGCCCCATCTACGGGGGGATTGGCCGCATCCTGCGAGCCATGACTCTGGGCATTCTGACCGACTGCTTCGGCGACATTCCTTATACCGACGCCTTACGCGGGCGCGAGGCCCCCAGTCCCCGCTACGACAGCCAGGAGTCGATCTACCGCACCATTCAATCGGAGCTCGATCGGGCTATCGAACTGCTGAAATCGACCCCCGATCCCAGCATTCAGGGCCAGAACCCGGGCAAGCAGGACCTGATCCATGGCGGCGATGTAAACAAGTGGCTCATTACCGCCTGGACGCTCAAGGCCCGCTATGCCAACCACCTGAGCAAGATCGACCCCGCTGGTTCGGCCCAGCAGGCTCTGGCTGCCGTCGATGAAGCCCTCGCTCTGGGGGCCAGCCCCGCCAGCGATGCCAAAGCCCGCTACGGGGTCGACCTCACATCCCGCAATCCCTGGGCGTTGTTCGTGATCCAGCGCGGCGACCTGGGCATGGGTGGTTTCCTCGTCGATACGATGTGGAACTCGGTCGATCCGCGCATCTTTGCTTACGCCTTCCCCAACGCCGCCGGCGAGATCAAAGGCTATTTCCCGGGCGAAGGCGTGCCAAGCATCGACTCCATCTCGACCATTGGCCTAGGCCTGGCTGATGACAACTCGCCGCTGCCGATGGTCAGCTTTATGGAACTGAAGTTCATCGAGGCCGAGGCCAGCCTGCGGGCCGGCCAGCCCGAGCGTGCTGCTGCCGCTTATAACGCCGCCATGGAAGCCTCGATCAACAGCTTTGAGGCCGACCCCACCGAAGTGGCCGACTACCTGGACGCCTATCGCCGCACGGCCGAGGACCTCGAACTGCGCGACGTGATGTTCCAGAAGTACATCGCCCTCTTTACGCAGATCGAAATCTGGACCGACTGGCGGCGTACAGGCCTGCCCCAGCTGCGCTACCCCTTCAACCTGACCGAACGCGACTTTCCGCGTAGTCTGCCCACGCCTCAGGCCGAAGTGCAGCGCAACCCCAACGCCCCCAACAACCGCGGCGTGAGTAACCGCGTCTGGTGGGATCGCTGAGCTGGTCCTGTCCGCATCTTCTTGACTTGCGAACGCCTGCCGATTCTACCGGCGGGCGTTTGCTTTTTAGAGTGCCACCCCGGCCAGCAGCACGTCATCCAACTGCTTTTTGCTTTTCATCCAGTCGTTGAAGAATGCATCGAAAGCTTTGCCTTGTTCTTCGATCGGAAGATTGGCCGTTTCGCTCAGAAACCGCTGCAGGCCCGCCGAGCCGAGCTTGCGCCCCTGGGGGCCGCCGAACTGATCGACGGGGCCATCGGAAAAGATAAACAGCCGGTCGCCGGCTTGCACGTCGATGCGGTGGGCGGGGTAGGTTTTGTCTTCGTGCTGCGAGCCGCCGCAGGCGTACTTTGCGGACTTGTATTCCGTGATTTTTCCTTGTGTATAATGCCACAGGGGCCGCCCCGCACCAGCGTATTCGACGACGCGGTTTCCGCTTGCGTCGGCTTCGTGCAGGATCATGAGGGCGAGGTCCATGCCGTCTTTGTTGTCGCCGCCGAATTGCTGGCGGAGGGTCGCGGCGATGCGCCGGTCGAGTTCCGAAAGGATGACATCCGGTTCGGCAATCTGGTTTTCGTCAACGATTTGGTGCAATAAATTGGAACCCAAAACCGACATGAACGCGCCCGGCACGCCGTGGCCCGTGCAATCGACGGCAGCGAGGAATGTTTTGTTGTTTAATCGGGTCATCCAATAAAAGTCGCCGGAGACGATGTCCCGCGGCTGGTAGTGGATGAAATGCGGCGGC
>CALDDN010000058.1 GCA_937936615.1 uncultured Bacteroidia bacterium
GGCGAGCTGGCCGCGGGCCAGTCGGAGGTCTGGATCGATCTGGAGGGCGTGGCTTCGGGCTTGTATCTGCTTCGGGTTCGCGTGGGCGAGCTGGATCGGGTGGTGAAGGTGGTGGTGGAGTGAGTTCGCTCTGAAAACGAAGTGCGAAACGGGGGCTAGAGGCCCCCGTTTTTTGTTGGATGGAACTGGCGGGCGAATTGGTGTCATCAAACGATTAAGTTTGTAAAAAATGAACCGGTATGCTCCTCGGTTATGCTCGCGTCTCAACGACGGATCAAAAGTTGATTCTACAAATCGATGCCCTGCATAAAGCCGGATGTGAGCGGCTTTATGCTGAAAAGATGTCAGGAGCCAGTCGCGAACGACCCCAATTGGATCGACTGCTGAGCGAGCTTAGACCTGGCGATGTCGTTGTGGTCTGGAAGTTGGATCGATTGGGGCGAAGTCTGCGTGATCTGGTTGAAATAGTGGATCGGATTCAAAAAAAAGACGCTGGTCTGCGTAGCCTGAGCGATCCCATTGATACAACTACTCCTTCTGGTCGCTTGATATTTGGTGTTTTTGCATCGCTGGCCGAATTTGAACGGGAACTCATCCGCGAGCGCACCCGCGCCGGTCTGGCGGCGTCCCGCGCTCGGGGGCGACTCGGGGGGCGACCGCCGGGTCTGAACAAGGCTGCCCAGCAAAAAGCCCTTGCCGCCGAAACCCTCTACCGCGAACGCAAGCTGTCGGTGCAGGCCATTGCCAAAGAATTGGGAATCAGTAAGGCCACCCTATACCGCTACCTGCGCTATCGAAACGTGCCGATTGGCTCGCCAGCCAGTTAATTTTTTTCGAATTTATCGAAAGCCGTATTGCTAGTGTTTACAAAAACTTAAATTAGAGGTGAAGTTTCTTGATGTGAGCCTCCTTATTTATTAATGTTAGAATTAAATATGATGCTGCAAGGTTTACCTAAAATCTCATTCCGGCGGGGGATTGTGAATATGTTGCTGTTGCTACTGGCCGCAGTCTTGCCCGGAAAAATGAACGCACACGGCCCCGCCTGCATGCTCACACCTATTGAGCTGGCTGACCGCGTGCGGGTGTCAGAGGTTGTTTTCGAGGGGCAGATCATTGAGTCGCAGGGCTTTATGAATCCCGAAGGAACTATGATTCATACCGCCCACTTAGTACGCGTATTTCGGGTATTCAAAGGATATATGCCCCAAGATTTTGCAGTAATCATTGTTCAGGGAGGTGTATACGGTAATAGCGGTCTGACGGTAACCCCTTCGCTGGGTCTCAAAACCGATGACCTGGGCCTGTTCATCGCTTCGGCAGACCCCATGCCAACTCCTTACAGGACCCTGCGGGCCTATCGTCCGTTTGGGACTGCCAATGGCTTCATCCGCTACGATGTGGAAAATGATCTGGCATCCGAAGCATTCTACCAGTATACAGGAATTCAAGACGATCTGTACCGGAAAGTCGAACGCCTGACCGGACGCAGGCACGAGGTCAAGCTGGACTGGCGCAACAAGGCAACAGCCCAGCCTGATCAGGGCCAGGCGGGGCAGACGCATACCCCGACAGGCATTGCCTTCACGCCGACTACCGCTACGGCGGGTACGTTTACCGTCCTGACGATTACGGGCAGCAATTTCGGTATCCAAAACGCCAATTCACGGGTGCGCTTTCAAAATGCAAATGCCGCACCGGTGGCCTGGATGACCCCCAGCAATCTGCATATCCTTTCGTGGAGCGATACCGAAATCCGTATCATCGTGCCTAACGGTGCGGGAACCGGTCAGATTGAAATTCGCAACGGGGTAACTAACCTGATTGGTACCTCGGTTGGTACGTTGACCGTACCTTACAACATCATTAATGCAGAGCTGCCCGCGGCTACGCCTACCGATATCTACCACATGAATCTGACCGATCTCAACAATGCGGGCGGGATTACCTTTGCTTACAACAACACGCGGGGATCGGCAGGCAATAACTTTGCGGCCAACACGGATGCAAGGGCCGCCTTCGAACGGGCTTTGCAGACCTGGCGTTGCGCGACGGGCGTCAACTTTACCATTTCACCCATCACAACCAATGCCGACTATACCAACGGAACCGATACCATCAACTGCGTAAGCTTCGACTACACGGGTGAATTCATCACGGCTCTAGGGGTCTGCTATTCGGGCTGGAATTTTCCGGCGGGCTGCAGCATGCAGGGCGGGCGTACGGGCATGAAGCGGCGCATCGATATTGTTTTTCGGCATCCGACGGATAATCCCAATTGGGGTGCCCAAGCCTGGCATTTTCTGACGACACCGCCGCCTGCCAATCGCTTCGATTTCGAATCGGTGGCCCTGCACGAACTGGGCCATGCCCACGAACTGGATCACGTAGTCGTACCGGTAGGTGCGGGCGTGATGCGCTGGGCCATACCTCCTGCCACCTCTGTGCGTACCCTGACCCCGGGCGATATCGACGGGGGCCTCTGGGTCATGGCCCGATCGACCAACGTGAATGATATGGAAGCCTGCGGGCGTATGCCCCACCAGAGTGTGCTGGGGGCACCCCAGTGCCAGCAAGTCATGCCGGCGGGGGCTGCCGGCTGCGCGATCGGCACC
The DNA here is from genome assembly GCA_937936615.1 of uncultured Bacteroidia bacterium. GTDB lineage: Bacteria > Bacteroidota > Bacteroidia > J057 > CALDDN01 > CALDDN01. Next base: position 2,616 of record CALDDN010000058.1, read on the forward strand.
AATACGACCAGCGGTTGCGCTCCGCTGACGGTCAATTTCACGGGTAACTTCACGGGCGACGTGCCTACCGGCTTTTATTGGGATCTGGACAACGCCGCCGGCCCCCCAACTCCCGCCAAAATCGAGTACTACGGACGCAATGCCACCCATACGTTCAACACACCGGGCACATACACCGTAAAAATGTACGCCGGAACGGCCAACGGATACTGCCAGAGTACGGTAACGATCAACGTCGGCACTTCGTTTAGCGCAACGCTGACCCCCGCCGGACCGGTAACGGTCTGCGGAAGCCAGACCCTGACGGCCACCAACGACCCCAATTTCACCTACCAGTGGTTCCGCGATGGCAACCCCGTAGGCAGCAACCAGAACACGTTTAATGCTACCGTTTCGGGCAGCTATACCGTGCGTGTCTCACAGGGTTCCTGCGTGCAGGACCTGGGGCCGGTGCTGGTAACGATTCTGCCTCCTTCCATCGGCGGAACAGCCTCAGTTACACCGGCGAGCGTCTGTGCGGGCATCAACACGGTAACCTTCAACCTCACGGGCCAAGCCGGAACGGTGCTCCGCTGGGAGTATTCGACGGATAATTTCGTAACCAATACGGTCAACGTTCCGCTGAGCAACAACCCGACCCTGGTTGTCAACAACCTGACCCAGACGCGGCAATACCGTGCCTTGGTTCAGAATGGGGGCTGCATCGCGGTTTACTCCAGCGTAGCGACCATTACCGTCGAACCGCAGACCGTGGCGGGGAGTGTAGGCCCCGACGCAACGGTCTGTTCGGGTACCAACACGGCCACCCTCAACCTGACGGGCCAATCGGGCAGTGTCATCCGCTGGGAAAGTTCGACCGACAATTTCGCCACTACGACCCTGACCGTACCTAACACCAATACGTCGCTGACGGTCAACAACCTGACGGCTACCACCTGGTATCGCGCCGTGGTGCAGAGTGGCAACTGCGACATTCTGGAATCAGCCGCTGGGCGCGTGCAGGTTGACCCTTCGCCGCCGCCCATTGACCCGATTTCCGGCCCGGCTACCGCCTGCCAGCTGACCACTTCGACGTATTCGACCAATAATGTAGCGGGCATCCAGTACGATTGGACGATTGCCCCCGCCGGCCCGACCCTTAATCCGGCTGGCCATACCGTAAGCATCAACTGGGGTACCTCGGCACCGGGTACATTCACCCTGACCGTAACCCCGCGCATCGGCGGCTGCTCCGGCACACCGCGCAGCGCGACGGTAACCCTCAACCAGGCGGTAGGTACGCCCGGAGCCATTACCGGCGCAGGGCTTCATTGCGTGGGTCAGGCCCGTACCTACGGGATTGCCCCCGTGCCAGGTGCCACAACCTACAACTGGTCGAACAGCTGCGGTGCCTGGACGGGCAGCTCCAACACGACGAGCATCAGTTACACGGCTACCACCGTTCAGACCTGCATCATCTCGGTAACGGCTACGGGGGTCTGTGGTACGAGTCCACCCGCACAGCTGACCGTAACGTCAAGCTCCACCCCCCTGCAACCTTCTATTGTTTCGGGTCCGGACATTGTGTGCCAGAACCGGACAGAAAGCTATTCGGTGGCGGCCGTTCCTAACGTGCAGTTTAACTGGACCATCAATGCCGCACAGGCTACCGTTACATCCGGTCAAACGACCAACGCGGTAACCATCAACTGGGGCAACACCCCGACCGGTAACTACACCATTACCGTAACACCCTCGAATGCCTGCGGCACCGGCCCAGTCCGCACGTTTGCCGTCGAAGTACGGACCTTGCCCGCACAGCCCGCTCCCATAACGGGCAGTACGCCCCTGGTTTGCCAGAATACCAGCTTCACTTACAGCACGGCAGCTGTTCCGAACGTCAATTACGCCTGGAACATCACACCCGCTGGGCCGACCTTTACGGCCAGTGCCAACAGCGTCGATGTTACGTGGCCTGCGTCGGGAGTCTACGACATCTCGGTAGTGCCCAGCAACTTCTGTGGCAACGGCCCTGCCCGCACCCTGCGCGTCACGCTCGAAGGTCAGCCCGTAGCCAATGCCGGCCCTGACCGCACGATTTGCGCTTCGTCGGTTGCGGTAGCAGGAAGCCCCACGGCGAATGGTACGTGGCGGTGCTTCTCGTGCCCGGGTTCGGCTCAGCTGGTGGGCTTTGGTGCCAACGCCACTTTAAACAACATTGAACCGGGGCTGCCCTATGAACTGGAGTACGAAGTGCGGGGTCAGGCTTGCCCGCCCTCGACCGACCGCCTGGTTATTCTCAACGACGCTGCAGCCGCCGGAACGATCACTGCCCCCGGAAATGCCGTCTGTGGCGGCTCGTCGGTAACGCTTCAGCTGACGGGTTTCCGGGGCAACGTCCTGTTCTGGGAATACTCGACCGACAATGGGGCAAGCTGGACATCGATCGCCAGCCCAAGTTCTGTACTGAGTTTTTCGCCGACAGTCAATACCTTTTTCCGCGCACATGTGGGGGTGCCCTCGGGCAACTGCCCCAACGTTACAACCCAACCCCTGCTCCAGCGGGTGGTCGAACAGCCGGTGGCGGTGGCCAGTCCGGCATTTCAGCGCACCTGCCGCAGCAATGCCTCGGCTTACGGCCAATTGCCCAACGAGGGCAGCGTGAGTTGGGCCTTGGAATCAGCACCGACAGGGTCGGCACCGGTCGTTTCATCGGCCCAAGGGGCGGGTTTCTTCGATAACCTGACGGTGCCCGGGATCTACCGCTTCCGTTATACGGTTCAGGGCGAGCCTCCCTGCGGGTCTGATTTTACGGTCGTCGAGGTCGAACGCCTGCCCGATCCGCCGATGGCCAACGCCGGCCCCGATGCTTCCACCTGCGACGGCACCTACACCCTGCAGGGCAACTTCGCCACCAACACCACAATGGCCTGGGCTTTTCTGGCCGGACCGGTCGTTCCGACCTTGATTCCCAATCAGAATACAGCCAATGTATCGGGGATGAACCGACCGGGACGTTATGTGTTCAGTTACACCATTCAGCAGCCCGGCTGTCCGCCTTCGACTGACTTTGTGTTCATCGACCGTACCAACCCTGTAACGGCGGATGCAGGCCCCAGTCGCACAACGTGCAGCAACAGCGTGCTCTTGCGGGGGAACACCCCGCCCGCGGGTGGCATCGGCACGTGGACGGTCGTCTCGCATCCCTCGCCCAATCCGCCCACCTTGCAAGGCACGGGCAGTACGGTCGTAGCCAATCTGCCCAGCGTTACAGGGCAATATGTATTCCGCTACACGATCACAGGCCTGGCCTGTACCCCCGTATTCGATGAAGTAACTATTACCCGCGACCTTCAGCCCCAGGTACCGACCCTCTCGGCCAGCCAATCGACGCTCTGCGGACCAACCTTCGTGCAGCTGGAAGCCCAGCCCCACAGCGGTACGGGAATCTGGAGCTTCATCAGCGGGCCCTCGCAAGCCTTCGTTGCGGGCAGCGGGCTGGCTGTTACTGCAACGAATCTCACAGGGGTAGGTACCTATACCTTCCGCTACACCGTGTCCAACGCGTGCGGCTCGGCTTTCAGCGAGGTGAGCGTACAGCGGTCGGCAGGGCCGCCTCAGGTCTTCGCCGGTTCCGACCAGACGGTTTGCGACGTGTCTACGGCTCTGTTGACGGGTTCGGTGATTCCCGATGGCGGTTCGGCTCGGTGGGAGTTCATCGGCGGGCCGTGTACGGCCGGTGTGGTGGGCTTTGGACGCTTCGCCACAGCAGTAAGCATGAGCTGTGCAGGCAATTACTTTTTCCGGTATACAGTAACGGCAGCGGGCAGTGGCTGTCCCTCGGCTTCGGATGTCGTTAAAATCACCCGTACCCAGCGGCCCAGCGTGGCCAACGTTAACGGTCCGACGACCGTTTGTGGCAGCACCGTTACCCTGACAGGCAATATTCCCTCGGTAGGAACGGGCAGCTGGTCGCTGGTCTCCTATCCGGGGAGCGTTCCTCCGGCCCTCAATCCACAGTCGGAAGTCGTTACGGTTTCAGGCATGAATCTGCCCGGTACTTACGTCGTGCGCTGGACAATCAGCAACCCGCCGTGTACACCTTCGGCCTTCGATCACAACGTAACAGTGGGTGAGCCGGTGCAGGCTGGAGCCGTCAGCGGCCCGACGCAGGTCTGCCTGCCCAACCCTGTAACCCAGGTACTGACCAATTATCAGGGCATGATCCTGCGCTGGGAAGTCTCGACCGATGGCGGAGGTGCCTGGAACCCCATCAGCAACACCCAGCCGGCGTTGGCGGTGCAGCTCACCCAGCCCGGCCAGTACTGCTACCGCGCCGTGGTTTCGGGCGGGGCATGCGGCACGGCCTTTTCGGCCATCAACTGCGTATCGGTAGGTCAAGCTCCGGCCCAGGCCGATGCCGGCCCCGATCGGGTTACCTGCGATGAAACTATTCTTTTGACTGGAAATCTGGATGCCAGTGCACCCAATCGAATCTGGACTTTTGTGGCTGGCCCAACCGTGGCTACGGTGGCGACCTTCTCGAATGTTGGAACGGTATCGGGTATGACCCTGCCCGGTACGTACTGCTTCCGCTATACCCTCGAAAATGCCTGCGGCGAGGCTTCCGACGTGGCCTGCGTCGAAGTCTTGCCCCAGCCTCGGGCCGGAACGGTCAATGGCCCCGCGGTTTTGTGCCGAACCAGTCCAAACGATGCGGCCAGCCTGGTACTCACCAACTTCCAGGGGCAGCTCATCCGCTGGGAAGCCAGTACCGATGACTTTGCTTCGGTTACTTCGGTTCCAAATACGACTTCGGTATTTACCGTGGGCAACAATTACCCTAACGGTCGGCTGTGTGTTCGGGCAGTTGTAGGGCAATCGGCCTGCAACCAGCCGCCGGTAACTTCGGCCCCACACTGCATCCAGCTCTCGAACGGCAATTACCCCACGCCCTTTGCAGGCAGCAACTTCACGACCTGTGACCCGAATATCACCCTGACGGGTACGCCGCCTCCTGCGGGCGTTACCGTGCAGTGGGAGTTCCTTTCGGGCCCGGCTCCGGCGACGCTCTTCAGTCCCGGCACGCCTACCACGGGGGTATCGCTTGTTGCAGGTACTTACGGCTCGTACTGCTTCCGCTATACCCTTGAATCGACGGGCTGCGTGCCCAAATCCAGTACGGTATGTGCCAACTACGTTGACAATCAGGTTAACGGAAACGGTTCGATCAGCGGGTCGACCACAGTTTGCGGCCAGCCCAACAGCGGTGCGCTCGTGCTCTCGGGCCACAGTGGCACCATCGTCCGGTGGGAAAGTTCGACCGATAACTGGGTCAACATCACGCCCTACAACAACCCCACCAATGTCTTTAACTTCAGCAACTTAAGCCAGACGACCCAGTTCCGTGCCGTACTGGCCAATGCCAGCTGCCCGACGACCTATTCACTGGAAGCGACGGTCGTCGTGGGCCAGCCGCCAACCCTCGCCCAGACTCCGGCCTCGGTAACGGTCTGTGCCGATCAGGTTGTGCTGACAGGCAATGCCCCGACGACAGGCAGCAGTTCGTGGCGGTTCGTCTTCGGACCGATCACCCCGAATGTTGCAGGCAGCGGGACTGTTGCTTTTGTTTCAGGTCTTACGGCCCCGGGTGCCTATCTCTTTGAATATACAATCGAAAATCCGCCCTGTGCTCCGAGCACGTCATTTACTACCATACAGGTTTTTGCACCGGTGGTAACGGGAGCCGTTTCAGGGTCGCCGCTCAACGTTTGCGCGGGCAATAATACGGGTCTGCTCACGCTTCAAGGCCATCAAGGCATCATCGTCCGCTGGGAAAGCTCAACTGATAATTTTGGCTCGCAAATCACACCCATTTCCAATACCAGCCCTTCGCAAGGCTTTAGCAACCTGACGCAGACCACCTGGTACCGTGCCGTCGTGCGCAACGCCAGCTGTCCGCCCGCCTTCACACAGTCGGTGCAGGTAACGGTCGATCAGCCCAGCGCAGGTGGCACTGCCAGTCCGTCCCAGCAGTCGATTTGTGCCACGACAGGCGCGGCGGTCGTATCGGTCAGCGGCCACTCGGGCACGCTATTGCGCTGGGAAACTTCGACCGACAACGGCCAGACATGGATTCCACAGCCCAACTCAGCTACTAGTCCTTTTACAGTCAATCAGTTGACGCAGCCCGCTCTCGTTCGGGCGGTTGTTCAGAATGGCGTCTGCGCGGCAGCGGCCTCGCAGGCGGCCAGCATTCAGGTCGATGAGCCGACGATCGGCGGGGCGGTGCTTGGTTCGGCGACCGTCTGTGCCGGTGCCAATAGCGGTACCCTTGCATTGACGGGCCAGCGTGGCTCGGTGCTTCGCTGGGAATCGTCGACCGATAACTTTGCCACCGCAACGACGCTGAACAACCCGACGGCCAGCCAGGTCTATACGAATCTGCTCCAGACGACGGCTTACCGTGCCGTGGTGCAAAACGGAAGTTGCCCGCCGGCCTTCTCGTCGACGGTAGTCGTTGCGGTGGACAATGCCTCGTTGCCCGGCCAGCTGGTGGGCAGCACGACCGTCTGCGCGGGCAACCACGCGGGCCAGATCGAACTGATCGGCGGCAATGCTACGGTCATCCGCTGGGAACGTTCGGCGGACAACTTCCAGACTTTCGATGTGGTGGCTACTTCGGGCCGCAGCCTGGGCTATGCCAACCTGCTGCAGACGATGCAATACCGCGTGCTAGTGCAGGGGGCTAACTGCCCGCCTGCCTACAGCAATCCGATTACCATTTTTGTGCAGGTGGGGGCTATTGCCGGAGTCGTGTCGTCGTCGGCGAGCTTCTGCCAGAGCGGCAGCGGTTCGGTGCAGCTGACGGGCGGATATGGTCCGATCATTCGCTGGGAATACTCGACGGATAACTTTCAGCAGAATATTGTTCCAGTATCCACGTCTAATACTGTATTTACATACAACAACCTGACCCAGACCACGTGGATTCGCGCTGTTCAGCAGGCCGGTAGCTGCCCGGCGGTCTTTACGCCGGCGGCGCAAATCCGCATCGACCAGCCGCCGGTGGGTGGCACCGTCAGCGGCGGTACCACGGCCTGCAACGGCCAGGCCACGGGCACACTGGTACTGACCGGCTTCAGTGGCTCGGTCGTACGCTGGGAAAAGGATTTCTCGCCTGCTTTCACCAATCCGCAAACGGTCAACGTAGCGGCCAGTACGCTCACCTACAGCGAGACGCAGTCGGTGTGGTATCGGGCGGTGGTTTCCGGTGGTGCCTGTGGGCTGGCGTTCTCCTCGGCGGAGTATATCTGGGTGCTGCCCACGGGTGTGGGCGGTGCGGTTACTGGGGCGGCGACGGTATGCCACAATGCCGGTTCGGGTACGCTGCAGCTCATCCAAAACGTTGGGCAGGTTCTACGCTGGGAGTCCAGCGCAAACTGTACCTTTACGAGCAATGTTACGACGATTGCGCAGGCTTCGCCGCAGCTGACCTACAGCGGCCTGACTCAAACCACCTGCTACCGAGCGGTGGTTTCGTCGGGGGGCGTGTGTCCGCCGGTCTTTTCGACGCCGGCTCTGGTTACGGTGCTCGAGGAAATCGTCGTGAATACGGTCGAAACCTCGAAGGGCTGCAACGGCCTGGGCACCCTTCGGGCCGAAGCGACCGGCGGTAACGGCCCGTTTACCTATTCCATTTCGCCGGCTTTTCAGCCGAGCAACCCGACAGGCCTGTTCAACAACCTGCCCACGGGCATCTACACGCTGACCGTCAGCGACGGCCAGTGCGCCGCGCAGGTAGTCTATGACCTCGATCAGGCACCGACGGCCCCGCTCCGGCCCCGTGTAACGCAAGTTACGGCGACCACGGCCCTCGTGCAGTGGACGGATGTTCCCCCTGGGGCGGGCATGTTCTATACGCTGCGTTACCGCACGCCCAATGCCCCTTCGTGGTCGATCATCAACAACCTGGGGTTGAACTTCTTCATCGTGGCGGGCCTGCTTCCCAGCACGACCTATGAAGTCGAAGTCGCCTACCGCTGCCCCAACAGTTTCATCAACTCGAACTTCTCCCTGCCGGCCACCTTTACGACCCTTTCGACGCGGGATGTCGGTCTTGCAGACGGGGCTGACCTGTTGCGTCTCTACCCCAACCCCAGCCGCGGCCGTTTCACGCTGGAAGCCCAAGCCGCCGAGGCAGGCTCTGTATCGCTGCGCCTGACCGACCTGCAGGGACGGGTCGTCTGGACGGGTCGCGAAGAGGCTTTAGCCGGTTCCAACAGCTGGCCGGTGGACGTGGCTCCTTTGGCTGCTGGCGTGTACCTGCTGCAGATCGAGGGCCTGGGCCTGCGCCGCAGCCTCAAAGTCGTGCTGGAGTAAGCGATTTGCGTTTCATATTTTACTGGAAGGCCCCCTTGTGGGGCCTTCTTTGTTTGAATCTGTATCTGAATCGATCGCCGGTTTTCGCTGGGGCAAGCTTCGGGCTGTTCAATCGCACTTGGTCTCATCTTCGATCCGTGGCAAGTGCCTTGTTTGTTTTATGATCTAAAAAAAAGAACAAGTATTTGATTAAAATTTTATAAATAAAAAATCCCAAGCCGTTTTCATTCTACAATCAAAAAGACCGAATGAGTCTGGCCCTCCCGTCGGCGGGGTTTCAGTCCCTTGGGAGTGGGCCGGCGCAGCTCGCTGTGAATGAGTCGCAACCAACGGTTACGTAGATCGATTGCGGCAATCCCGAAGCCGCACAGATTGCAAAAAAAAAGACGGCCCAACCTCGGGCTGTCTTTTTTCTAAAGGTGTATTTTTTTACAGGAGAACTACTCGACGCGAAGCGTTTCGACGAGGCGACGGTTGCCGCGCTCCAGCTGCAGGTAGTAGATTCCGGTTTTGAGGCTTTGGATATCGAGGTCGAAGTTTTGGCTGCCAGCGGGGATGCTTTGGCTCAGGATTTGGCGGCCCTGCACATCGACGACGCGGAGGCTTCCGGCGGGGCCCTCGGCCAGCTGCAGGCTCACGCGCCCCGTAGCGGGGTTGGGGTAAATGCGGAAGTCGTTGCTGCGTCCTTCGGCGCGGCTGGTGGGCACAAACTCAAACGAGGCACTGCGGCGCGAAACGGCTACCTGATAATCGCCCGATTCGGTCGGGACGTATTCACGGCTGGTGGCACCGGAGATAGGCTGGCCGTTGAGGTACCACTGGTAGCCGTCGAAGGCTTCGGAAGTGGTGAGGGCCGAGCCGTTCCAGCTGACTTCCGTGCGGGGCGGGGCGCACGGTTCGCCTTGCTGGGCGAGGGCTGGGGCTGCCGATATAAGGGCGAGGAGGAAAACAGCTGCGAGACGCATAGCGGGTGTTGGTGGGTTAAGGGTTTGGCTTTTTGTAACTTGTACTAAGTTAGATAGCTTTTTGCAAAACACCAAAATTCTTTCGGTCAAAGAAAAAACGGTTCGATTCAAAACCCCCCACATCCATTACTGGACTGGGGAACCCGAGCTCCGCTGCCTCAGGGCAGAAGGTGTGACTGACAGCCTGCAGGTCTATCCCGGGCTGTATATAATAACATAATCTATTTGGATTTTACATATCAATAAAAAAATGGAATCAATTTCGCATGTGTTGCTTTACATCACCTGCCGCGACCGCGAGGAAGCCCTGCGCATTGGGCGGCAGCTGGTGGCCGACCGGCTGGTCGCCTGCGCCAACGTTATCGAAAGCATGACCTCGGTCTATGAATGGCAGGGCCAGACCTGCGAAGACCGCGAATGCGTGCTCATCCTCAAGACCCGTGCCGCTCTGGAGGCCGCCGCCCGCGAGCGGGCACTGGCCCTGCACAGCTATGAACTGCCCTGCGTGCTGAGTCTGCCGGTGGCCAGCGGCCACGCTCCCTACCTGGCTTGGATCGACCGGCAGACGGGCCTGAACTGAGATTTTGTGCCGTCATGCAACCTGCAGCAGCCCAAAGGTGTTGGTTTCGTATATTCGTAGCCGTTCCCAAATTCTCAAGAACTCATGGCCCACCACGATTCGATAGAATACCCCCAGGCGCAGGCCGACGACCGCCACTACAGCTTTACTCCCGAAGAACTGGCCGCCATTGAGGCGCACGCCGCCAAATACCCCGACCGCCGTTCGGCCGTGATGCCTGCTCTTTGGATCGCCCAGGAAAAATGGGGCTGGCTGCCTCAGGGGGCCATGCAGCTGGTGGCCGATACGCTGGGCATGTCGTTCGCGCACGTCTACGGCGTGGCCACCTTCTATACCATGTACCTGAAGGAAAAGCCCGCCCGGCATCTGGTTGAGATATGCACGTGTTTTACCTGCGGTGAATGCGGCGGACGCGAACTCATGGAATACGCCTGCCAGAAAACCAATGCCAACGACGAGGGGGTCAGTGCCGACGGCCAGTTCTGGTTCCGCGAGGCCGAGTGCCTCGGTGCCTGCGACACCCCTACGGTGCTGCAGATCAACAACGACCAGCTCTGTTTCAACGTTACGCCACAGCGGCTGGATGAAATTCTGGCTCAGCTTCAGCGGGGCGAAACCTTGCCCTACGAACACGTGCCCCTGCGCGACCAATCGATTCTGGGAGCCTGATGGCATCCGCAACCCTGCTGCTGGCTGATGGCACGTGCCTGCACGGCCAGCTGATCGGTGCTCCGGGTACCACGGTCGGCGAGCTGTGTTTCAATACCGGTATGACGGGCTATCAGGAGATATTCTCCGACCCTTCGTACCGTGGCCAGATTCTGGTAACTACCCACTCGCACATCGGCAACTACGGCACCGTACCCGACGAAGTCGAGAGCGATCGTGTGCAGATAGCTGGCCTGGTCTGCCGCAATTTTTCGTCGGTGTTCTCGCGCTTTGGGGCTACGCGTTCGCTGCAGGACTGGCTGGCCGAAGGCGGGCTTACAGGCCTCTCGGGCGTCGACACGCGGGCACTGGTCAACCACCTGCGCGAGCGCGGGGCCATGAACGCCATCTTGAGCAGTGAAATCAACGACCCCGCCGAACTGGCTCAGGAACTGGCCCGCCGCGCCACCGACATGCGAGGCCGCGAGCTTTCGTCCGAAGTGTCGACCCCTCAGGTCTATGACATGGGCCGTGATGGTCGTCTGGTAGCAGTGATCGATTACGGGGTCAAGCGCAACATCCTGCAGTCGTTGCTCAAGCGGGGCTGCCACCTGCGAGTCTACCCCTCGAAGACAGCCGCCGAAACGATTCTGGCCGACCAGCCCGCTGGTGTGGTGCTGAGCAACGGCCCGGGCGATCCCGCTGCCATGCCCTACGAAGTAGCTCAGGTGCAGCGGCTGCTGGCCGAAGGCCTGCCCCTCTTTGGCATCTGCATGGGGCATCAGCTGCTGGCACGGGCCTGCGGCATCGACACCTATAAGCTCCATTTTGGCCATCGCGGCATCAATCACCCCGTGCTCAATCTGACGACGGGCCGTACCGAGATCACCTCCCAGAACCACGGCTTCGGGGTCGAACGTGCTTCGCTGGAAGCAAAGCCTACTGTCGAGTTGACCCATATCAACCTCAACGACCAGTCGGTCGAGGGCTTGCGCCTGCGTGATCGCCCGGCTTTTTCGGTGCAGTACCACCCTGAATCGAACCCTGGCCCGCACGACAGTGCCTACCTTTTTGATCAGTTTGTGGCTCTGCTTGGCTGAATCGGGCGCACCCCGTCATCCCTTTAATGTAAAGCTTCGAGGCTGGGATTTAACCGCCCTCGAACTTGCCTTCGAGTTGCGGTACCACCTGCCGGTACCAGTCCGCGAAATCGCCTGCCAGAATGTGCCGCCGTGCTTCGCGTACCACCTCAAGGTAAAACGCGAGGTTGTGTACGCTGGCAATCTGGTAGCCCAACAGTTCCTGAGCCATGAGCAGGTGGCGCAGGTAAGCCCGTGAGTAGCGACGGCTGTAGGGGCTGGTGCTTTGGGCATCGATGGGTCGCAGGTCGCTTGCGTAGCGTTGATTGCGAAAATTCATGCGCCCGTGCCAGGTGAAGAGGTAGCCATGGCGGGCGTTGCGCGTGGGCATGACGCAGTCCATCAGATCGACTCCGCGCGCGATGCTCTCGAGGATGTTGGCGGGGGTGCCTACTCCCATGAGGTAACGGGGTTTGTCGGCGGGCAGCAGAGCGCAGACGTGGGCCGTCATCTCGTACATCAACTCGGCAGGTTCGCCCACGGCCAGACCGCCAATGGCGTTTCCTTCGAAATCGAGGTCGACGATGGCCCGTGCCGATTCGGCCCGCAGATCGGCGTAGGTGCTGCCCTGCACGATGCCGAATTGCGCCTGCCGGTACCCGTACCTGGGGGGAGTCCTCAGGAAGTGGGCACGGGCTTCGGCGGCCCAGCGGTGGGTCAGTTCCATCGACCGGCGGGCGTAATCGTAATCGCAGGGCCAGGGGGTGCATTCGTCCAGCACCATGAGGATGTCGGAGCCGATGCTGCGCTGCTTGTCTACCACGTTTTCCGGGGTAAAGAGGTGGTACGAGCCGTCGATGTGGGAGGCAAAGCGCACGCCCTCGGGCAGTATTTTGCGAATCTGGGTCAGGCTGTAGACCTGGTAGCCGCCGCTGTCGGTCAGAATGGGTCGGGGCCAGTTCATGAAGCGATGCAGGCCGCCTGCCCGTTCGAGCACCTCCAGCCCCGGGCGCAGGTAAAGGTGGTAGGTATTACCCAGGATAATGGGTGCATCGATGACCGCGAGCAGCAGGCTTTGATCGACAGCCTTGACCGTAGCCCGCGTACCTACGGGCATGAAGACGGGGGTGGGGATGCTGCCGTGTGCGGTCTGGATGCGCCCCGCGCGGGCCTGACTGCCCGAGCGGTCTTGGGCTTCGAGGGTAAAGAAACGAGGGGCTGGCATGGCCTGCGAAGATAGCCCGCAATGGCCCGTCAATCGGTTCCGCGGCGGGCCATTTCTCGTTTCACGTCCCGTTCTTGGATGCGGTCGCGTTTGTCGGGGGCCTTGCGTCCGCGCGAGAGGGCGATTTCAAGTTTGCAGATGTTGCGCTCGTTGAAGTAGAGCTTGGTGGGAATGATGGTCATGCCCGGCTCATCGAGGCGGCTGCGGAGCTTGCGCAGCTCGCGGGCTGTGAGCAGGAGCTTGCGCAGGCGGCGCGGTTCGTGGTTGTAGACGCTGCCTTGCTCGTAGGGGCTGATGTGCAGGTTCTTGACCCACAGTTCGTCGCCTTGAAAGAAGCAGTAGGCCTCGCTCAGCTGGGCTTTGCCGGCTCGAATCGACTTGACTTCGGTCCCAGTCAGGACAATACCTGCCTGGAAGCGGTCGAGCAGGAAGAATTCGTACTCGGCCCGCCGGTTGACAATCGTCGGGGTGTGGGTGCGTTTTTCGGCCACGGGCCAGCGGAAAATCAGGACTCGGGTTGGTTTGCCGGCTTATTAGCCGGTGCTTGGGAACCCGCGTAGCGGGCGTTTAGTTCCGCGTAGGCTGCATCGGGTATGGCCGAGGGGTGGTTCACATCGGGAGCCGGCGGACGAATCCAGTCGATGTCGCCCCGCTGCCAGACATAGGCCAGACCCAGCAGCAATACTCCGATGAAGAGCACGCCTTCGGCTGCCGCCCGCAGGCTCCAGCCCGGGTGGCTGGCTTCGAGGGTCGGATCGGCCACGGCGATCGCCCACGGAAAAAGCAGCAGCACTTCGACATCGAAGACCAGAAAAATGAGACCCATGACGTAGAAACGTGGGTTGAAGCGGCCCCAGGCCGGGCCGCTGGGTTCCTCTCCGCATTCGTAGGGGGTGAGCTTCTCCTCATTGGGACGGTGGGGGGCCAGCAGCCGGTTGGTCAATGCCCCTCCCAGCACGAAGATGGCTCCACCCAAGAGGAACAGACCTGCTGCCGCGTAGGCTTCCAGTTCGGTCATGATGCAGTTGCAGTACAATTGCCAGCCAGCAAAGCTAATTTTTTACGGCCAGCCCTGCAATCTGTATGCGGCTGAGCGTTGTCCTACCCAATTAAGCTGCGGCCGTTAACTGTGTATTTGCTATTATCGCAAATCGCTCCGGTTTCTACTTCCGGAATCTACTTCAATAAACTATGCGTATTGTACTTTGGATGCTTTTCGGGGCTTTGCTCCTGACCGGAGGGCTTGGGACTCCGAATTCGGCTTATGCGCAGGCCAGCGAGGCCCGTCTGTTGCGTTTCCCGGCCATTCACGGCGACCGGGTGGTTTTCAGCTACGCAGGCGACCTCTACACTGTGCCGCGCAGCGGGGGCACAGCCCGCCGCCTGACCAACCACGTGGGCTATGAGATGTTTGCCCGCTTCTCGCCCGATGGCAAGTACATCGCCTACAGTGCCCAGTACGACGGCAATACCGAAGTCTACGTCATGCCCGCCAGCGGGGGCGTACCCCGCCGCCTGACCCACACGGCCACCCTGAGCCGCGACGAGGTCTCCGACCGCATGGGACCAAACAACGTCGTCATGGCCTGGACACCCGACAGCAAACACATCATCTACCGCACGCGGGCCGTTAGCTTCAACGACTTCAAAGGCAAGCTCTTCAAGGTGCCCCTCGAGGGTGGCCCTTCCGATACGCTGCCCTTTTCGGTGGGGGGCTTCTGTTCGTACTCGCCCGATGGCAAGAAACTGGCCTACAACCGCGTCTTCCGCGAGTTCCGTACCTGGAAATACTACAGGGGCGGCATGGCCGACGATGTCTGGGTTTTTGATTTCGCCACGGGCCGCACCGAGGCCATCTGCCAGACCACCGCTCAGGACATTTTCCCGATGTGGGCCGGTGACGAAATTCTCTACATATCTGATCGCGATCGGACGATGAATCTGTTTTCCTACAATACAAAAACAAAACAGACCACCAAGCTTACCGAATTCAGCGATTTTGATATCAAATTTCCATCGCACAGTCAGGATGCCGTCGTCTTTGAAAAAGGCGGCTTCCTCTGGATCTATGACCTCAAGACCCGTCAGGCCAGCAAGCTGACCATTCGCATCGAGAACGACCTGCCCAGCGGGCGGCCTACCCTCATGGATGCTGCCAAACACATTTATGGCAGCGACCTGGCCCCCAATGGCAGCCGGCTGCTGCTTTCGGCGCGGGGCGAGGTCTTCAGTGTGGCCCATCCCGAAGGTCCTACCCGCAACCTGAGCCGCACTTCGGGCGTGCACGAGCGGGGAGCGAAGTTCTCGCCCGACGGCAAGCAGGTGGCCTTCATTTCGGATGCCTCGGGCGAGGATGAAATTTACGTCCAGCCTGCCGACGGCTCGGGCAAGCCCCGTCGCATCACGACTACCGACCCCAAGTACAAGTACGACCTGGCCTGGTCGCCCGACGGACAGAAAATCGCCTGGACGGACAAGGCCCTGCGCCTGCGCTACGTGGAGGTCGAAAATGGCCGCGTCGTCGAGGTCGATCGGGCCGAAGCCTGGGAAATCCGCCAGTTTGAATGGTCGCCCGACAGCCGCTGGATTGCCTATGTGCGGCCCGAATGGCAGACCACGGCCCGCATCTGCCTCTACAGTCTCGACAGCAAAAAAAGTACCCCCGTTACCGAACGCTGGTTCAGTGCCTACAACCCCTACTTCAGCCCCGACGGCCAGTACCTCTTCTTTACCTCGCAGCGCGATTTCAATCCCATCTACAGCCAGACCGAATGGAACCACGCCTACATCAACATGAGCCGCGTGCATTTCATTCTCCTGAACAAGGACGCCAAAGACCCCTTCGCACCCAAAAACAAAGAAGCCAGCGAGCAGGCCGACAATCCCGAGGCCGACAAGGATAAAGATACCAATGCGAAGAAAAGCCCGCCCAGCGTGCGGGTCGATTTCGAGGGGATCGAGGGTCGCGTGCGGGGGCTGCCCATCGCCGCCTCCAACTACTACGGCTTGCAGGCATCGGCCAAGGGCCTGATCTTCTACATCGAATCGAAATCGGGCGGCAGCGGGCCGGTACTCAAAGTTTACGACCTGAACGAACGCAAGGAAACGGTTCTTCTCGAAGGAGTCAACGGCGTGCAGCTGGCCCGCAACGAGCAGTTCCTTTACCTGAGCAAAGGCGGCAAGCATCACATCGTCCCCCTGGGCAAGCTCACCAAGGGCGAAGCCATCAAGCTCGATCCGGGCAATCCGGTCAATCTGGACGGACTGAAGGTGCTGACCGACCTGCAGGCGGAATGGGCGCAGATTTTCCGCGACTGCTGGCGGCAGATGCGCGACTTCCACTACGCCCCCAACATGCACGGCATCAACTGGGAAGCCATGCGCGAAAAGTACGAGCCGTTGCTGCCTCACGTCGCCCACCGCGCCGACCTCTCGTACATCATCGGCGAGCTGATCGGCGAAATCAACGTAGGCCACGCCTACATTGGCGGGGGCGATCTGCCCGAGGTGCCCCGCATCCCCATGGGCCTGCTCGGAGCGGTGATCGACCGGCCCGCGAAAAATGGCCCCTTCCGCGTGCGCAAGGTGCTGCAGGGCGCGTCGTGGTCGAAGCCCCTGCGGGCACCCCTGGCCGACCCCAGCGTAAACGTGCAGGCCGGCGACTTCATCCTGGCCATCAACGGGCGGCCCGCTGCCGAGCTGACCGACCTCTACGAAGCCCTGATCGACCAAGTGGACAAGGCCGTAGAGCTGGTCGTGGCCAAAAATGCCGACGGCAAAGACCGCCGCACTGTCATCGTCTACCCCATTGCCGACGAGTCGGAGCTTTATTACCAGGACTGGGTGCGGGGCAACATCGCCAAGGTTGAAAAAGCAACCAACGGCCGCGTAGGCTACGTGCACATCCCCAACATGGTGGAAGAAGGCCTCAACGAATTTGTCAAGTATTTCTATCCTCAATTGAATAAAGAGGGCCTCATCATTGATGTGCGGGGCAACGGCGGGGGCAATGTTTCGCCCATGATTCTGGAGCGGCTGCGCCGCGAGCTTGATATGGTGCTTATGTCGCGCGACGTGCGGCCCACCCCCAGTCCCCGCGAGATCGTCTGGGGGCCGAAAGTTGCCCTCTGCGACGGCTGGACGGCCTCCGATGGCGACCTCTTCAGTTACCGCTTCAAGAAATACGGACTGGGTACCCTCATTGGCAAGCGCACCTGGGGCGGCACCGTGGGGATCCGCGGCCCGCTGCCCACCATCGACGGAGCCGACCTGCGCAAACCTGAATTCTCGCGCTACGACCTCGACGGGCGCGAGTGGATCATCGAAAGCCACGGCGTGGACCCCGACATCGTCGTCGACAACGACCCCCACCGCGAGTTCCTAGGCTACGACGACCAGCTCGACGAGGGGATCAAGGTCATACTTGAGCAGCTCAAGACCCAGTACCGGCCGCTGCCGCCGGTGCCGCCCTTCCCGCAACGGTAACTGAATCTGACCTCGACTTGGCGTTGGACGCAGGTCAGCCCCTGCCGTGGGTGGCGCTGGGTTTTCTGGCCGATGCCTTCGATGCGTCGCCCCTCCCTTTTGGGGTCGACCTGATCGATGCCCAAAGCTGTGCTCCAGCATTTGCCCAATGCATCGCCCGCGAATCGGTCGAAGGGCTGTTCGATTGATCGGGTCGGTTGAGTGAGGCCGCATGTTGGAGTGCCCGGTTGCCATTTGCGGGCTAAAACAATACCGGCCTTACCGTCGCAAAGAGTGCAATACCTAAAAAATACAGGTCAATCGGATTGTAAATAATTAAAAACAATTGATTTGTAAATCCGAATTGGGCCAGATGCTGCTCCGGTTGGCCGGTCTTGGTTTCAGTGAACCAGCGTTACCGTGCCGGCCTGTCGGATGATATCGCCGTTAAGCAGCTGAATTTCCACGAAGTAAGTGTAGACCCCTTCGGGCAGGGCTTCGCCGTTACGGTGTCGGCCGTCCCAAGACGGAATGCGTGCCCGCTGCTCGAAAATCTGCTGCCCCCACCGATCAAAAATCTGCAGGTGCACCCTGTCGACTTCCAGAATTTCAAACGTAAAAGTATCGTTTAGGCCATCGCCGTTGGGTGAAAAGGCATCCGGCAAATCGACCGAGCCGCTGGGCAGCACCCGTACCCGCCAGCGCAGCGTATCGCGGCAGCCGTCGGGTCCGACATAGGCCAGTTCGAGCGGGAACTGCCCCACCCGTCGGTACCGCCAGTCCACGCGGTTCTCGCGGCGGTAGTGCTGGTCGCCAAAGTACCACCGCCAGTCCTGTAGGCCGTCGGTGCGGGTGCGGACGCGAATCTCGGCTTCGGCCAGCCGCAGGGTCAGAGTCGGAGGGCGGGTGCTGGTATCGGGTGCGGGCTGCAGTTGAACTTCAGGCACAAAGACGGGCAGCCGCCGAATCCGCAGCGAGTCGCGGCAGCCCTCAGGCGATACGTAGACGAGCCAGCCCTGCATGCCCCGCCAGTGGCGCAGGTCGAGGTGCCCGCCTTCGGGGCGCAGTCCCTCGCGACCGTACCAAAGCCCGCCGGGCGGTTCAGCACGCGGCAAGGCTACCTCGGGGGCTTTGGGGCAGACGGCCAGCGAGTCGGGCACCTGCGCCCGGGTAACCGTCACCACCAGCGAGTCGACACAGCTGCCAAACTCATAGTAGAGGGTGCGTCGGTGCGGTTCCAAAAAGCGGTCGATGGTCAGCACCCCTTCCCGTGAAACACCCCGCCCGGTCCATTTACCGCCTGCGGGCGTTGCATGGATCAGACTAACTTGAATAAATCGATCACCGGTGCGGGGCAGGCACACAGTCGCTGCCAGACCCGCCCGAACCTCTGGCCCGGGCAGCACCTGGAACGCTGTATCGGACCGGCAACCCGCGGCATCGGTCAGGGTAAAAGCGTGCTCGCCCGGCACCAGACCCTCGATGCTCAGGATGCTGCCGACCGAAGCAGCCACCGGCGGCGAAAGGGTCAGCGGCGGGTTTCCGCCCGAGGGGCGCAGGCGCAGCCGGCCATCGCCCGCACCGGCGCAACTTTCATGCGTCAATACAGCCCCCCAGCGTAGAGGAGGCGGTCCACTCAGATTGAACGGGTGAACGAGGCGGCAGCCTGCCGAATCGACCGCTTCGATCCGGTAGCTGCCGGGCTTCAAGCCGTCGAACGCCCCATTTTCTTTCTTGTCTAAAGAATCATCATGTAAAAACAAATAATAGCTCAGCGTGCCTTGTCCCCCTGCTGCGGAAAAGCGAATCGAGCCGTTTTCGCCTTGCGGGCAGGTTGGTTCCTGAATTTCGGCTTGAAGCCAGCGCAGAGGGGGTGGGCTTCCAATTGCAACTTCACCAGTCAGAAAACAGCCTGTCGTGTCGCGCACCTGCCAGGTATAATTGCCGGGTGCCAGATGGTTAAAAACAGGCCCATCGGTCCGGGGTCGGCTGTTGAGGAAGAACTCCAGCGGCGGGGCCAGCGATTCGATCACCAGTTCGAGGCGACCATCGGCCCGATCGGCGCAGCTTACGGGTGTGGCCCGCTCTTCGATGAGCACCAGTCCTGCCCGCGCCGTCAGGTGGACGATCGTATTGAACCGGCAGCCGCCCTGTTCGCGCATTTCCAGCCGGTAACGTCCCGCCCGTAGGCCGGTCAGCCAGGTATTGCCGCCCACTTCCTGTCCGTTCAGGTAGTAGAGGTAGGGACTTTGTCCGCCCCGACCAGCGAGGCGGAATGCCCCTGTCCGGCCCTCGGGGCACAGCGGCTGCCGCTGCTCAATATCAAGGCCCAAGTCGTCGTATTGGAATGGAATTTCAATTTGCTCAGTATCCGATCTGCATCCGTTTTGATCTTCAATAAAAATGCGGTAGATACCGCCGGCCAACTGATCGAATCCGCTTGCGACTGGCTCGCGTAACCGGTCATTGACCCACCACCGGTAGGGCGGCAGTCCACCCGAAGCCCGCACCACCAGTCGGCCATCGGCCACTTCATCGCAGCGGGCCGGGATCAGGCTCAATACCTCAACCTGTAATTTCGTTTGATCGGGAACCTGAACTTCGATATCGGTTTCGCAGGAGCGGGCATCCCGCAGTACGAAGCGGTGCCTGCCCGACGACAGGCCCACCCAACGACCGGAGCCTTGTTCGCTGCCGCTTTCGTCCAGGAAGCGGTAGGGGGGGGTGCCTCCCGTGCCCGAGAGGATGACCTGCCCCGTCGACTGACTGGCGCAGCGCGGTGCTTCTAACGCGACCACTTCCAGTTTCAGGGGTGGGGGCTCGCTTACTTCGAGGCCCTGAGCCTCGTTGGCGCAGCGTCGGCTGTCGCGTACCTGGACATCGTAGCGGTCGGCAGCCAGGTTTTCGTAGAGTGCTGCTGCCGACTCGACGGCCACTGGCCCGATGCTGCGACCCGTCAGGGAATAGCGGTAGGGGGGGGTACCACCGGTGCTCTGCAGGTGGATGCGCCCATCGGCTGCGCCTGGGCAGCGCACCGAGTCGATGCGCCAGACGACCGCGATGGGTGGCGGCTCGGGCAGGTCGACGATCTGGGGATCGGAGAGGCAGCCTGCAGCGTTACGGGCTTCGATCCGCAGACGGCCCGCCCGAACCGGCCCCAGCCTTGGCCCACTCTGCCACGTTCCGGAGTTGATGCGGTAGCTTAAATCGAGGTATGTACTGCTATTGAATACGTACACAAAGCCCTGTGCCTGGCCGGCGCAGGCGGGCGGGGCAACCGAATCGATGCGAAAACGTACGGGTTCGGGGTCTTCGAGGACAATTTGCAGCGGTTCGGAACGGCAGCCGCGGGCATCGACGGCCCGTACCTCGTAGCGACCGGCCCGCAGGCCTGCGATTCGTTCACCCGCGTTGCCGGTGAGTCCTTCGAGCCGGACGGGTGCCCGACCGCCGAAGAGCCGTGTTTCGATCCAGCCATCGTTACTGCCTGGGCAGGTGGGGGACTGCTGGCCGGTCAGTTCCAGGTGCAGATGTTCGACCTCGGTTTCGGCCCGCAGGGTGTCGGTGCGGCAGGTGGCAAAGTCCTCGAGCAGGGCCTCGATGCGGTAGCGGCCCGCCTGGTAAAACTCGAGTTCCGGTTCCTGCCCTTCGGCCACGAGGTCGCCATTGAGCCGCCAGCGCACGCGGTCGGCCTGCAGGGTTCCCGTAAACCCCAGTCGCGCCAGACTGCGCGGGCAGATCGATTCGGGGATGCGGAGGCGGGGCAGGGGGGGGCGCAGGCCCTGTACGGGGCCCCAGGCACAGGCTTCCTGCCCTCCTTGGCTGAAGATTACGCCTGCTACCGGTTCTTCGGTTTCGAGGCTGCCGGCAGCTCCCAGCCGGATGCGGTTGATCCACCAGCCGTTGGCCACCGGTCGCCAGGCTTCGGCTTGGGCCGTGCCTCCCAGCCGGATGCCTGCAACTGCTTCGGCCCGGGCGGCAAGCAGCAGGTAGTTCTGCTGCAGGTTGTTGGAGTTGGGCAGTGCGAAACGCAAATGGGCCGGTGCTGCCAGATGCAGCGGCGGCAGTTGCACCAATGCCGGATCGCCCAGATTCGATTCATCGCACAGGGAGCCGAGCGTCAGCTGGATGGCGGCTACGGGCCGATCGCTGTGTACCAGAAGAGCTTCGCTCGAGGTGAGGCGGTACAGCCCGCCGGGTGGCAGCTCGATGGGCGGGCCTTCGTTGAGGCGGATGCTGGCCCCTTCGGGTCCGGCCAACAGGCGGAGCCAGTACTCGCGGCGGCTTGGTACGGGGATGGCCAAGTAGCTGCGGCCCCAGAGCCGGAGCGGCAGCAGCTGCTCGTAGAGGTGGTCGCCGTTGTGGCAGCCACCCACCCACGTCCACGAGGCTCCGCCGAAGACCGCTACCCGCGGGCAGCGGCCACCACTCAGGGCACGGATACGCGTACCGCTCAGGTCGTTCTCGGCGGTCAGGAACCAAAGGTCCCCGCGGTTGAGGCGGCGGCGCAGGGGCTGTCCCGCCGGACTTCCGTTGCGCAGTGGAACAGTGGGTACGACTTCCACCTCGGTGCCGTCTTCGACGGCCACGATGCTCAGCTGATCGCTCAGGCGGCTTACGAGGTTGGGGTCGTCGGGGTCGACCCAGCCCAGCCACGCGTATTCCGCCCCCAGGGCATCGGTAGGCAGCAGGCTTGTCGATTCCGAGGAGTTGGCCAGCAGGTTATGGGCTTCCACCTGTACCGAGTCCGAACAGACCAGATGCAGGGCACGGGGGGGAGCTCCCCGAGGCAGGGCCAGTTCGAAGGGTACACTCCAGTTCAGCAGTCCGTTGGCGGGTACCGTGCGGATCTCCTGCCAGTCGGTGCCAGCTATGCGCAGGGTGCAGCGGCTGGTACGGGGGCCGTGGAGGGTCAGTTCGAGTCGGGGCCGGTTTTCGGCATCGCGGTCGCGGTTGGGCTGGAAAGCAAGCCAGAAATCGGTTCCTCCGCGGGGCAAGGGCTGTGCATATGCTGCGGTCGACTCCCCCGAC
>CALDDN010000059.1 GCA_937936615.1 uncultured Bacteroidia bacterium
CCAAGCCTTCGGTACCGAAGGCTTTTTGATTATCTTTACACCTGTCGGCTTGCGGGCCGTTCTTTTACCAGTGTTGAAAACAAAACCCCAGCATTTATGATCCAGTCGGCAACCTATGGCAATGCCACCGGAACCCTCTCGCGGGAGGATATTATACGCGACTATCGCCTGGGCTGGCTGAGCCGGCACGCCAGCCTGATCGGTCGGCGGGAAGTACTGACCGGCAAAGCTAAGTTCGGCATCTTCGGCGACGGCAAAGAAGTCGCGCAGCTGGCCATGGCCCGCGCCTGCCGGCCGGGCGACATCCGCTCGGGCTACTACCGCGACCAGACTTTCATGTTTGCCACCGGCCTCTCGAACGTGCTCGAATTCTTTGCCCAGCTCTATGCCGACATGGATTTGAGCCACGATCCGGCATCGGGCGGTCGGCAGATGAACGCACACTTTGCCACGCGCATGCTCAATCCTGACGGCAGCTGGCGCGACCTGACGCTCACCCCCCAGTCGGCGGCCGACAGCTCGCCCACGGCCTCGCAGATGGCCCGTATGGTGGGGCTGGCTTATGCCTCGAAACTCTACCGCCAGCAGCCGCAGCTGCCCTCCGAAGGCTTCTCGCGGCGGGGCAACGAAATCGTCTTTGGCACCATTGGCGATGCAAGCACCTCGGAAGGCATCTTCTGGGAAGCCATCAACGCCGCCGGCGTGCTGCAGATTCCGCTGCTCATGTCGGTGTGGGACGACAACTACGGCATTTCGGTGCCCATTCAGTACCAGACGACTAAAGGCTCGATCTCCAAGCTGCTGAGCGGCTTTCACAGCGAGGGCAGCCTCAAAGGAGTGGATATCTATACGGTCAAAGGCTGGGACTACGAGGCCCTGGTCGAAGTCTACCGGCGCGTGGCCGACAAAGTTCGGAGCGAACACACGCCCGCCGTCATCCACGTACAGGAAGTAACCCAGCCGCAGGGGCACTCGACCTCGGGCAGCCACGAACGCTACAAGTCGAAAGAACGCCTCGAATGGGAGCGCGAATACGACTGCCTCAACCAGATGCGCAAGTGGATGCTGCGCGGGGGCATTGCTACCGAGGCCGAACTCGACGAAATCGAAAAATGGGCCAAGACCGAAGCCGCCAACCTCAAGGCGCAGGCCTGGGCCAACTACATGGGGCCAATCCGCGCGGAACTGGAGGAGGCAGCCGCACACCTCGACCGCCTGGCCATGCAGTCGCCCCGCGGGCAGGAAATCCGCGACCTGCGCAGCGAGCTGATGCGTCTGGCCGAACCTTTCCGCCGCGACATCTATGTAGCGATGCGCAAGGCCATGACCCTCACCGCAGGCGAACCCTGGCCCGAACGGCAGGAAATCGTCCGCTGGAAACAGCGTTACGATGCCCTCAACGCCCGGCGCTACAACTCGCACCTGCACAGCGAGTCGGTCCAGTCGGCCCTCAACGTACCGCACATTCCGGCCCGCTACCGTCCCGATGCCGAGCCGGTGGACGGTCGTCAGGTCTTGCAGGCCTGCTTCGATCACGCACTGGGCCGCGATCCACGCGTGCTGGCCTTTGGCGAGGATGTAGGTTTTCTGGGGGATGTCAACCAGGCGTTTGCGGGCCTGCAGAAAAAGTACGGCGAGCTGCGCGTAACCGACACGGGCATCCGCGAGGCTACCATCATCGGCCAGGGCATTGGTCTGGCCATGCGTGGGCTGCGGCCTATCGCTGAAATCCAGTACCTGGATTACTTATTATATGGCCTTCAGATCATGAGCGACGACCTGGCAACGCTGCACTACCGCACGGCCGGCGGCCAGAAAGCTCCGCTCATCATCCGCACGCGGGGCCACCGCCTCGAAGGCATCTGGCATTCGGGTTCGCCCATGGGCATGATCCTGCACGCGCTGCGGGGTATTTATGTGCTGGTTCCGCGCAACATGACCCAGGCCGCCGGCTTTTACAATACGATGCTGCAGTCGGACGACCCGGCCCTGATCATCGAAGTGCTCAACGGCTACCGGCTCAAGGAACAGCTGCCCGAAAACATCGGCGAGTTTACCGTACCCCTGGGGGTACCGGAAGTGCTGCGCGAGGGCCGCGATCTGACGCTCGTAACCTATGGCGCGTGCTGCCGTTTGGCCGAGGAGGCCGCCGAAGCCCTCGAAGCCCTGCGCATATCGGTGGAGGTGATCGATGTGCAGAGCCTGCTGCCCTTCGACCGCTCGCACCGGATTGTGGAATCGTTGAAAAAAACCAACAAAGTGCTCTTCCTCGACGAGGACGTGCCCGGCGGTGCGTCGGCTTACCTGATGCAGCAGGTGCTGGAAGTGCAGAACGGCTGGCGATGGCTCGATGCCGCCCCGCGCACGCTGACAGCCAAAGCTCACCGCCCAGCCTACGCTTCGGATGGCGACTACTTCTCGAAGCCGAGTGTGGAAGACATCATGCTGACCGTTAACGAGATGCTGCACGAATACGAACCGCAGCGTTACCCCCTGATTTATGGGGCTTGAGAATCGGCACGGAATTTGACTTGAGGCCGCCTGTGGGCGGCTTTTTTATTGTCCCTGGATTAAGGGCGGGTACGACTAAAAAAGTAGTTGGTTTTCAGGTTTGAGCGAGATTTCTTTACTTTGCCCCCTAGATGGAAAAATGGGAACCGGCCAACCGGTTGCCGTCCCACGGTAAACGAGGCCACATTAATACCACAGTAACTACTATTAAACCACTAACAATGAGAAAGCTTAGCGCTGTATGTGCACTGCTTTTCCTCTTTTTATGGGGAGGGAGCAGCTCGCAAGCCCAGTCAACCAGCTGTCCTCAGTGTGCGAGTGCTGACGTGAACCCCTTGCTGGTTTTGGAACCCGGCGGGCTGCGCGTTACACCCGTAAGCTGTTTCGGGCACAAGGATGGGGTGATCGAAATCGATGTATCGAGGGTTTGTCCCTCGCTCCAATGCCAGGCTCCCTTCCGGTTCGCCTTGCTGGCACCCGATGGGCAGATTCTGGACAGAACTGGAGGCTATGGAGACCGCGTTATCTTCGATCAGTTGGATGGCGGCATTTATTGCCTGCGGATCTACGATGCCGGTAGCAAATGCTCGCCCGATCCCATTCGTCCGGGCGAAGGCTATGTGATCAACGTGGATCAGCCCCTTTCCATCAAAAACGTTTTCGAGAGCTTCGCGGGCAATCGGGCGTTCTATCATCCGACGGGGCATAACCGCGCCGATGGCCGAATCTTTTTCCGCTGGGATACGCGTGAGATCAGTACCAATAACGTACTGCGTGAGGTGTTCTACCCGGAAAATGCCTTGCCCCGTCAGTCGTTCTATCGTGCCCGTCTGACAAACCGGAACAACGTGGTGATCCGGGAGTTTCCGCGTGTTGCTATCGGCGAGACCGTCGAGTTTGACGGCCTGCCTGCTGGCGACTACATTCTGAAGATCACAACCAGCATGCGCCGTGAATCGGATTGCGAGCAAGCTTTTGAATACCGCCTCCTCAATCCCGATCCCATCACGGTTACTTACAGCCCACTGCCAGGCTCTTGTACCGAAACGGGAGGTCTGGAGCGGGTAACCGTCCTGGGCGGTCTGGCAACGGAAGATGTCCCTTATTTCTTCTATGAGCTGGATCGTCGCACTCAAAATGACAACAACTTCCTAAGAAAGGTTGAAATCGGTACTACGCGCTTCTATCGGGGCAAAGAGATTGCGGTTTACAGCCCGCGTCAGGCTGGACCGCCTACGAGCAAGCCGGAGGGTGTGCCTGCAGCTGTTGGCCGTTTCCTCACGGAGCGCATCGCCACAAGCAACGGATTTGTCAGTTCAACCCAGGCTTCCTCGATCGTTGAACATAAGGTCTATGAGTCGCTGCTCAGTGTACCTGCTTCCCCTAACGACGTAGACCTCTTTGACCGCCTCTCAGGTGGTGAATACATCTTGGTTGTAAGTGAAATCGAATGGAATGACGAAACGTCGGAAGATGTGTACTTCCAGTCGCCTCGCTTTCAGGTCATCAATAATACCGACCTGCAGGTTACGGTTGACCGCAACCGCACGCGCCGCCCGACCTGCCACACCAACAACCTGGGTCCCAACAGCAACGGCAGCATCGCCATCAACATCACCGGTGGTCGTGCACCTTACACAATAAAATGGGATCGCATTCCCGGTGGTGGTATTCCGGGCGATCAATCACTTGTCGAAGTAAACAACCTCCGCGCTGGCGTCTATACCGTAACGGTTACCGATGCTCCCGAAAGCGGCTGCACGGTCGTTCAGCGCGTGGTTCTGGAGCAGCCCCAGGAAATCATCCTCGAGCTGGATGTCAAGGATATCCTTTGCACTGAGACATCGAGCGGTCAGGTTACGGCCCGCGCAACGGGCGGTGTACGCCCTTATGTATCTTGGAATTGGACGGCAGGACAGGTTGTCAACCCGATCAATATCCCCAACAACGAAAACAACCAGATCAGCATCGCCAACAACCTGCTGGAGGGCCAGTACACTGTAACGGTAACCGATGGCAATGGCTGCGGTGCCCGTCGTCAGTTCGAAATCCGTCAGGATGCCAGCCCGATCCGCTTCGACGAGATCACGATCAAACCCGTCTCGTGCTTTGGCAATACCGATGGCGAAGTATTCGTCCGCTTCTCGGGTGGCCGCGTCGAGCGTTTCGAACTGCAAAACCCACAAGGCCAGATCATTACTTTCAGAGAAAACTCGCCCAACACCGGTGAGCTGCAGGGTATTCCGGCTGGTCGCTATCAGCTGGTAGCCATCGATGCCAACGTACCCTCAGGCCGCACGGGCTGCTTTACCCGCACCGAGTTTGTGGTTCCTGGCCCCGAGAAAATCATGGTAGCCGCCCGTGAGTTCACTCCGGTGCGCTGCAAAGGCGAAAGCAATGGCATCGCCCGCTTCCTGGTTACGGGTGGCAATGTAGGTACCGATTTCCCCAACCAAGGCATTCCGATTGGCACGCCTGTCAGCCAGTTCTACTACTGGCGTCTTTATCAGTACGTTCCTCGTCCGGAAGGCCCATCCAATGTGGCTATCCGCACGGGCGTTACTGATCGATCGATGATGCGCAACGGCATCGGTACGATGATCGAAATCGAGAACCTGCCTGCCGGCGACTATGAGCTGGAAATTCTTCAAGACCGTGAGAACATCAAGGGTGAGGGCTTCCCGCAGGTAACCTGCCGTTCGGATCGCTTCCGCTTCCAGGTTCAGGAGCCCCGTGCCGGTCTGACGGTTCGCCTGCGTGAGGTGCAGCCCATTCTCTGCAACAGTGCCAACAACCTGGGCCGCGGTGGCCAAGGCTACGAAGGCATCATCGAAGCCGATGTTCGCGATTACGATTTCGAAGGTATCCCCAGTGGCACTCCGCCTTACCGCTACGTGTGGTCGCGCCGTGCAGATCAAAGCCCGATTGCACCGCCGCCCGTACAGGATGTAACGACCGAATCGACAACCAACCGCTACGCCAATCTCCCTGCAGGCGAATATCAGGTCGTTGTCATCGATGCCAACAACTGCCGCGTTACCAATACGACCCCGTTTGTGCTGCGGGAGCCTGATTTCCTGCGCATCAACGAAGCCCGCACGATCGTAACCAGTCCCATCGACTGCCAGGATCGTGGCCGCGTTACGCTGACCTGGAACGGCCAATCGGGCATCGATTTCACAGGCGGAACGCCAGGCACCAATCAGAATTATCGCCTGAGCATCTCGCCGATGCCGGAAGATTTCAACCCTAATACCAATGTCAACATCGATCGCGACGCCTTCGGTCGGATCACCGGTGCCCGTATTACGTCGCTGGTTCCCGGCCAGTACACGATCAAAGTTCGCGACGCGGTTGGCTGTTACGACACCAAAACAGTCAATATCATTCCGCCGAACAACGCCATCAACGCCATTCGTACGGAAATCGTCCAGCCCTGCCCCAACCAGAGCAACGGCTTCCTGCGCGTCATTCCGCTGAGCAGCGGCGATGGCTCGTCGGGCGACGATACGCGCGTAACCATTGAGCGTCGCGCCAACAAGCAGACCTTTACACTGCCTGATCCTGCAACAACTCCGAATCCCTTCAATCTGTACAACAACGACGCAAAGGTTTTCACCAACCTGTTTGCGGATGTTTACACTGTTCGAGTAGAAAGCCGCCGCCAGTGCCGCTTCACGCAGGTGATTGACCTGGCCAAAATCAAGCCGGTCAACGTCGCACTGGAACCCACCGACGTTAGCTGCTTCGACGGCAACAACGGTGCCCTTCGTGCTACGATCACTGGTGGCTATGGACCCGACTATACCTATACGTTCGATAGCGACACCCTGTTCTTCCAGAATGGCCAGACGATCTCGCCGGATGCAGCCGACCCGCGCTACCGTCCGCTGGGTTCGTACTTCTTCTCGTTCGACCGCGCCCAGCCCTTCGATACGTTGGAGCGCATGCGTCCTGAATGGCTGACCTTCCAGCAGATCGACCGCTCGGCGGCATTCAATTACCTGGAAAACGAAGCTACGGCCAATCCGATCCGAATCTTCCTGAGCAAAGATCAGATCGAATTCCGCGACCGCACCGCTGGCGTCATTTATTTTAACCTGCTGGATAATCGCTTCTTTGAGCGGGACGGCTTCCCCGTGAACGAGACGACGTTCGTTGTAACCGAACCCTCTGCCCTGCAACGCTGCCACATCACCTCGCGTGCTGAAATCCGTCAGCCGCAGCAGTTCGTATCGAACCCGCTTTCGGTTCCTTACACGCAGAAGCTTGACCTTTCCTGCGCTGATGCGCAGAACGACGGGGTGATCTATGTGCAGCCCGGCTACCGCCAAAACGGCCTGACCAGCTCCAATATCACGACGCGTGAACTCAACGACATGGAGCCTTGGACGGCTGAGAACGTTGTCGTTCGCCGCAATGGAGAGATTCTTCCGCAAGACCAATACGGTATCGACGCTTCGCGTGGTGCCGATGTCCCGACTCCTGATCGTGGTGGCCCCGACTTCATCAAGAGTGGTTTCATCACGACCATTGCTACGACCTCGGCTCCGTGGCGTACCAATACCACGCCCGGCAGCTTCCGCTACCGCGACCGCGACTACGTGATCTCGGGTAACAACCTGCGTGATTTCATCGTATCGTGTCCGCCTGCCGGCCTGGATCGCATCGACATCATCTATGCTTTCGTTGACGCTCCCGGTTCGGGCGTAGGCCGCATGGACTACCGCGCCGGTACGCCCTCGCGTACTCCGCTTGCTCCGTCGGCTTCTGCTGAGGAAATCGTGCTGGCAACCATCTACGTCCGCAGCGACTGCTCGCGTCCTACGGTTACCGTACACCCGATTTTTGAGACTTATCGCATTACTGGCCTGAGCGAGGGCAACTACACGGTTACCTTTACGAACCGCCGCGGCTGTTCGATTACCCAGAACGTTACGATCAATCGTCCAGCTCCGATCGTTGCTACGATCGATAAAATGGATGCTACGTTCTGCGGCCTGCGTAACAACATCGGTGGTGGCAAACTCATGGTTACCGTAACTGGAGGTACAGCTCCGTTCCGCTACCGGGTCTTCCGCGTGGCTGGCAACGGTGGCGAAGACCTTCTGGTGGAAGAGCGTTCTACGCCCAACAGCGCAACCGCATCGCCTACCACGTTCGAGGAATTTATGGTCGAGGGTGGCTACGAATATTACGTTGAAGTTGTGCCCAGCAACCGTCTGCGCTTGATCGAAACTTGCCGTAGCCGCACGCCGAACATCCGCGTTAACAACCCGCAGGCTCCTGAGTTCGAGTTTGTCGGTCGCGTGCAGGATGTACTCTGCTTTGGCCAGCAAAACGGCATTGCCGAAGTACGTGCCCGCGGTGGCGTAACCAATCCCTCCATTCCCAATCCCACCTATACTTACGAGTGGCGTTGGGATACGGGCCAGGAAACTGACTTCCTGCCATGGGGTCCGCGTCCGACGAACCTGCGCAGCGGCCAGTACACGGTTCGCGCCGTCCAAGTTGAAACGGCTTGCCCAGTCGAAACGACGATTGTCATCGGTGGTCCGACGGCTGCCATCAGCATCAATGCCCGCATCGAGGAGCCGGTAGCCTGCCACGACGATGCCAACGGTGTCATCAGCACCAACATCATGGGTGGCACCCAGCCCTACAGCGTTCAATGGGCTTTTGAAGGCAACCGCATCATCAGCCCGCTGGCACAACCCGGCGATCGCGTACTGGGTGGTCTGCGTGCTGGTCGCTACACGATCCTGGTTCGCGACCGCAACAACTGCCAGCAAACGCAGGTAGTCGAGCTCGTCAACCCCGAGCCGATCTTTACCAACATCAGCGACGTCATCAACGCTACGTGCGAGTCCGAGCCTAACAACGCCAACGGCTCGTTCAAAGCCAAAACCATTGGTGGCACGAAGAACTACGAAATCACGCTGCAGATGCTTGATCCGACCACGAATCAGTTCGTGAACTCGCCCGATCCGCTCTACAACGGCTTCCTGGCACAAGACAATGACGACGTATATTTCCGCAACCTGATGCCGGGTACTTACCGCATCCAGGTCAAAGATTACCGCCTCATTCCGATCCCCAATCCGGATGGATCACCGGGCTTCGTCCGCGACTACCAGTGCACCTACATTTCGGAGCGTCTGGTTATCGAAACGGTATCGCGCATCCGTACGGCGGTCATTCAGACCGATGCCGATGGCAACCCGCGTCCCAATGCACAGCCCAACCAAATTTTCCTGGGCTGCCAAAGCCGTCCGGTTTATGTTCGCGTGATTGAGCAGGCCGGCCACCGTGCACAGTACAACCCGCTGGCCTACGACTGGGGTGGATTCGGCTCGCCGGTCGTTGGTCGTAACGATATGCGTGAGTTCAACTTCAATTCGGAAGGTAATTATACGGTAGCTGTAATCGACCAACTGGGCTGCATTCGTCTCAACGACTTCAGCATCGTTAACCGTTCGTTCGAAGTTCCGGCTGCAAGTTTCCGGGTGCGCAATGTCGAATGCCGCGGCCAAAACAACGGTCGCATCGAAGGTCGCATCGCCGGAGGCACCATGCCTTATTCCTTCACGCTGGCCCGCGGGGGTGAAGTCATCAACAGTGGTTTGCTTCCTGTAAATGCCGACATGAGCTTCAGCCTCTCCAATCTGTCGCCGGGCAGCTACGTGCTGACGCTGACCGATGCCGAAGGCTGCCAACTGCGTCTGCCCGCTGCTCAAGGTCAGTTCCTCGAAATCCGTGAAGCGGCCTCGATCTTTGCTGCTGGTGTGCTGGGTGAGACCAAGCCCGTAAGCTGCTTCGATGCCTCGGCTGCTGACGGTGCCGCTACGCTGCAGTTCATCGGTGGACAGCCGCCCTACAACTTCCGCTGGTTCGATTCGGCTGCCCAAATCGTCCGCGAGGAAAACGCCGTATTCCAGAACCAGTTCACGATCATCAACATGCCCTTTGGTACGTCGGTAATCGAAGCCCAGGATGCCAACGGCTGCCGTCAGACGGTCATCGTCAACATCGGTCGTCCGCAGGTCAACCTCGTGGTAACGGTTCGTGAAGACCGTGCCCAAACCACGTGCCGTGTCAATGACGGCCAGCTGAGCCTTGTCATAGACGGTGGTCGTCCCTTCGACGACGGTGGTCCGCTCTACCGCGTTACCTGGATGCAAGGCAATCGCGTTATTGCCGAGAATACGACCGTGCTTTCCGAACTGGCTGCCGGTACCTATACCTACCGCGTTGAAGACGCCAACGGCTGCGTGCGCATGCGTGAAGTCGTTCTTAATGGCCCCGACCAGCCGCGCATCACGAGTGCAAACGTAACGCCGCTGCGTTGCCGTGACGGCAATGATGCAGCAATCGCCATCACGGTTGCAGGTGGTCTGCCGCCCTACACCTTCAGCTGGTCGAATGGTGCCACGACCCAGAACATCAGCAACCTGAGTGCAGGAGTCTACACCGGTACCATCACCGATGCCAAAGGTTGTACGGTAGTGGGAGGCCCCATCACGATTGAAAACCCCGAAGGCTTCCGGGTAGACCAAGTTGAAGTACGCCCCGTTTCCGCCTGCGGAGCCAGCGATGGACGTATTGCTTACCTGATCATTTCGCCGAGCGAAAACGGACCCTTCAGCTTCAGCTGGCGTCGCCTCGGCGATCCGACGTTTGGCAGCATTAACGTAGCCGATCGCGATAACCTGCCCGCAGGCACGTACGAGGTTCGCATCACCGACCGCTCGAACTGTGTGATCATCGATCGTCAGACCGTACGTCAGCCCAGCTCACTGGCGGTTGCCGTAACCAAGCGCGATATCAGCTGCAACAACAACAACGACGGGTCGATCAACCTGACGGTTACTGGTGGCATGATGCCTTATCAATACCGTTGGTCGAACGGTTCGACCGAACCGGGTATCGCCAACCTCACAGCAGGTACTTACTACGGTACGGTAACCGACGCCGAAGGCTGCTTCATCCTCGTGGAAGAAGTAATCGTCAACCCTGCGCCGATCAGTCTGGCCAGTGCGACAGTTAAAAACGTCAGCTGCAACGGTGCCCGCGATGGTGAAATCCGCATCGAAGTGGTCGGTGGCACAGGCCGCTATACCTTCGACTGGAGCCGCAACGGCCAGCAGTTCTCCATGTCGCAGAACCTGATCGGTATCAGCACAGGTACCTATCAAGGGGTCATCCGCGATGCCAACGGCTGCGAGTTCATCAGCCCTGAGATCACAATAACTGAACCGGCCCAACTGGTAGTCGATCTCGACATCACCGATGCCGGTTGCGCTACCCGCAACGATGGACGCATCCTGGCTGAAGTCAGCGGAGGTACAGCTCCTTACACCTACCGCTGGTCCAATGGCGATAACAGCAATATGACCATGAACCTCGAACCCGGTATCTACACGGTAACCGTAACCGATGCCAACGGCTGCATGGCTATGGCTTCGGGCGAGGTTGATGTCGTCCAGAACATCCAGCGTCCTGTTCTGCAGGTCGTTGCCGGTGCACCCAACCAATCGGCTATCAGCATCTGCGTTGGTTCGGCTGTAACGATCGATGCCGGTGTCAACCGCGACTACCTCGGTTACCTCTGGTCGGATGGCACCATTTCGGACCCCGGCAACTCGGCGATTTCTTTCCGCCGCGACGAACCCGGTGTCTTCAACATCTTCGTAACTGTTACAACGGTTTGCGGTGAGCTGAACTCGGATACTATTCAGGTAACGGTTGTCGCCAACCCTGCCAAGCCGGTCATCAGCTTCAATCGTGAAGATTCGGTATTGGTTGCAACGGTCGAAGGCAATCCAGCTAACCTGCGTTTCCAATGGCAGCGGATCGAGAACAACGAACCGGTCAACATCGGCGGTGCTACAGGCTCGACACTCAAAATCGACCGCAGCGGAACTTACCGCGTAGTTGCTTCGATTGGCAGCTGCAGCACTACGTCCGACGACTTCGACGCTGTGCTCGTATCCCGTCCGAGTCTGCTGAACGCTCGCAGCCTCAGCCTTTATCCGAACCCGACCGCTGGAAGCATTACCCTCCAAGGTGACTGGAACTCTCCGACCGTAACGGTTGAAGTGCTCAATACCCTGGGTCAAGTAGTTCTCTCGGTCGTCGAAACCGGCACCAGCCAAGGGCAGGTCAATGTCGACCTCAGCTCGGTTGCTGCTGGTGTCTACCAAGTCCGTGTCCGCAGCGGCAACAGCTTCTGGACTGGCTCGGTCATCAAAAACTAAGATTCCCTTCACTTATCAAAAGGGCTGCCCGTATCGGGCAGCCCTTTTGTTTTTATACTTATGGGAAGCGCATTCAGACTTCACGCAGGCGTATGCGATCGATGCGAAACCAGAGGTTCATGGGGCTGTGGGGCATCGAGGCAATCCGTGGTCCGATGAGCCGAACCGTTTTATAGTAATACAACGGCAGGGCGGGCGACTGCGCAGCCAGCAGGCTGTCGAGCTGCTGCCCCAGTCGCGCCTGTTGTGGCCCAGGCGGCAGCCTTCGGTATTGCTCGAAGAGCCGGTCGAAGATGGGGTCTTGAAAGCGGGTGGTGTTGGGGCCGTCAGGGGCCAGGTTTCGGCTCCAAAACAAGGAATGGTAGTTTTCGGCATCGGCATAGTCGGCGATCCAGCTGGCCCGCCAGCATTGCGCCTGTCCCTGGTAGATGGCTTCCCGCAGGGCCGCGCCCTCGAGTACTTCGATCCGCACCCGCAGGCCCAGCTGCTGCCAGGCAAACTGGATGAACTGGGCTGTGCTGCGGTGCGCTGCCGTGGTCCAAAGCTTCAGTTCGGGCAGTCCGGCTCCATTCGGGAAGCCGGCCGCCGCCAGCAGCTGGCGGGCTTTTCGCAGGTCGTAGGCCGGAGCTTCGGTTGAATCGGTCGCCCGCAACGCAGGGGGAATCAGCGAATATTCGGCCGGATCGGCCAGTTGCTGCAGCAGCTCCGTGCACAGTTGCCTCCGGTTGATCGACAGCCGCAAGGCCAAGCGTATGTCCCGTTGATCGAATGGATGTTCGCCTGTATTAAATCCTAAATATTCTGTAGTCAGCTGGGGGCCAAGGTATAATCGGAGGTCGCTCTGGTTCATCAACTTGGAGCTGTCGAGAACTTCCTGTGTTTGCGCGGGGTCAATGCCTTCGATGAAATCGAGTCGTCCCAGTTTGAGTTCGGTAAAAGCGATGAGCCGGTCGCGTAGAAAACGCACATCGACAATCTGCGGGGCCGAATCGAGAGCCGACCAGTAGTTTTCGTTGCGCTGGAGTACTAGCCGTCGGTCGTCGGCCCACCACATCAGCCGGTAGGGGCCGGTTCCCCGCCGCGGATCAGGTTTTTCGACTGCCAGCTCGTTTTCTGAAACGATGGCTGCCAATGGCAGAGCCAGCACCTGCAGGAATGGGGAATAGGGCTCGATCAGCCGGAAGATTACGGTAGAATCATCGGGGGTTTCGAGGCCGGGCAGCGAATCGGAGGCACCTGTCCGAAAGGCTTCGGCTCCCAGCAGATGCGGCGTGAAGTAGGCCGGTGCCGCCGACCGTGTGTCCGGCCCCAGTAGTCGCCTGAAAGTCAGGCGCACGTCGGCGGAACGCAAAGGGGGGCCGACGCGTCCGGCAGAATCACCCTGAAAGCGAACTCCTTTTCGAAGGCGAAAGCGGTAAACACGTCCGCTGTCCTCGATGGTCCAGTCTTTTGCCAGTCGAGGTACAATCTTCAAGTGTTCATCGAGGCCAACGAGGCCCTCAAAAATCTGGCTCGATATCCAGCAGTTGGATTGTGAGGTGGCTTGGGCGGGATCGATGGAGGTTAGGCGCGATCCGAGGTTGAGCCGGACGACCCCGCGCAAATCGTCGGCAGGGCCGCAGGCCCAGCCCAGCAGTGCACAGCTGCCGAAGGCTATACCGATTCTAATCCATGGTTTGTGTGGAAATCTTTGCAAAGTTGTCCACATGACAAGTAAAATTTGGTTACCTTTGCAAGATAAGCCTGTTTAGGCAGCACCGGCGTATGAGCATCGTTTTCACTATTGCCAACCAGAAGGGCGGAGTCGGAAAGACCACTACCGCCATCAATCTAGCCGCCAGTTTGGCCCAAGTCTTCGGCTATCGTTGCCTGCTTGTCGATACCGATCCCCAGGCAAATGCTACATCAGGCCTCGGCTTCGACCCGCGCAACATCCAGACCAGCATCTACGAGTGCATTATGAACGAGGAAATCGTTCCGCGGTCGGCGGTGCTCAAAACTGCGATCGAGACGCTGCACCTCCTGCCCTCACACATCGACCTGGTGGGTGCCGAGATCGAGATGGTCAACATGGCAAACCGCGAAAGCCGCATGAAGACCGTCATCGACCGGCTGCGCGACGACTACGATTTCATTCTGATCGACTGCTCGCCCTCGCTGGGGCTGGTAACGGTCAACGCCCTCAACGCCGCCGATTCGGTCATCATCCCCGTGCAGTGCGAATATTTCGCCCTCGAAGGTCTGGGCAAACTGCTCAACACCATTAAGATCGTGCAGCAGCGCATGAACCCGCAGCTGCGCATCGAAGGCATCCTCATGACGATGTTTGACAAACGCCTTCGTTTATCCAAGGAAGTGGTCGAGCAGGTCAAAAAACACTTTAAGGACATTCTCTTCGAGACGCTTATCTCGCGCAATTCGCGTCTGAGCGAGGCCCCCAGCTATGGCCTGCCCGTACTTCTGCACGATGCGGCCAGCCAGGGAGCGCAGAATTACATCAGCCTGGCCCGCGAAATCCTGGTCAAAAACGGCCTGCCGGCTCCAGAATTACTCGAACCGGAAGCCCTCTAAGTGCTTTAACCTCCGAACGAACCTGCTTTGAGTGCCGGTAAAAATGCACGTAAAACGGCCCTGGGGCGCGGCCTCGACGCCCTGATCCCCATGCAGCGAACGGGCGACGACCCCGTACCTGAAAACGACTTACTGCCCCAGGCTCCGCTAAGTATCGCCGAAATTCCTGTCGACTGGATCGCGGCCAACCCTTGGCAGCCACGCAGTCATTTCGATGAGGAAGCCTTGGCCGAGCTGGCCGACTCCATCCGGATGCAGGGCATTATCCAACCCCTGACCGTACGCCGGCTTTCCGATCAAAGCTACCAGCTGATTTCGGGCGAGCGTCGCCTCATGGCCTCAAAGCGGGCCGGCCTTGCCACCGTACCCGCATACGTGCGTACGGCCAACGACGAGCAGATGATCGAACTGGCTCTCATCGAAAACATTCAGCGTCAGGACCTCAACCCGCTGGAAATTGCGATGGGCTACAAACGGCTCATGGAGGAATGCCACCTGGTCATCGAACAGGTCGGCGAAAAAGTCGGTAAAAAACGTTCGACGGTCAACAACTACCTGCGGCTGCTCAAGCTGCCCCCCGACATTCAGCTGGCATTGCGCGAGGAGCGGCTCTCGATGGGCCATGCCCGTGCCCTGCTGGGGCTGGAAGACCCTATGCAGCAGCTGCTGGTCTTTCGCAAGGCAATCGACAACGGCTGGTCGGTTCGGCAGGTGGAAGAGGAGGTGCGCCGCCTGCAGCAGCCCGCCCCACCGGCCCAGCCCAAGCCCCCCACTGCCTATGAACTGCAGTTGCGCACCCTGCAGCAGCAACTCTCCAGCCGTTACGGTACCCGCGTACGCATTCAGACCTCCGAGCGTGGAGTAGGCGAAATCCGCCTCAGCTTCTTTTCCGATGACGACCTCAACCGTCTGCTGGCTCTGCTCGACCCGTCGTAACAGGCCTCCTAATTAGATTAGATAAATAAATCGAAAGTCAACCGCTGGAAATGAAGTGCCTGCTTGTCCTGCTGCTGGGGGTGCTGGCCACGCTGGCGGTTCAGGCCCAGGAATCGGGCGATACC
The DNA here is from genome assembly GCA_937936615.1 of uncultured Bacteroidia bacterium. GTDB lineage: Bacteria > Bacteroidota > Bacteroidia > J057 > CALDDN01 > CALDDN01. The sequence goes on from CALDDN010000059.1 coordinate 15,401, forward strand.
CTGCGTGTGGCGGCTGCCGAATCGGCAAGGGTGGCCGATAGTCTGCCATCGGGTAAACGTCCTTACCGTCCGTGGCGGCACCAGGCCGACTGGCCACGCCCCCGCATGGCGGTACAGCTGGGGTTTGTGCCCGGCCTGGGGCAAATCTACAATCGCCAGCTCTGGAAACTGCCGCTGGTATATGGAGCTTTGGGCGGCTGTTCGTATTTCGCCGTCATCAACCACCGCGAATACGTGCGCTACCGCACGGCCTATCGCCTGCGTATGGACGGCGATTCGACGACGATCGACGAATTCGACGGCCTGATTTTCAACCCGCAATCGTTGCAGACCTTGCGCAACCAGTACCAGCAGAACCGCGATCTGAGTATCGTGCTGGGGGTGCTGGCCTATCTGGGCATGCTCATGGATGCCTACGTGAGCGCGCACCTGACTCATTTCAAGGTGTCGGATGACCTGAGCCTGCAGGTGCTGCCGCCCGTCTGGCTGGCCGACCGGCGCGGGCTGAGCGGGGGCCTCGTGCTGACTTTTCGCTAATTTTGCCCATGCGACTGGCACTGGTAGGTTATGGCCGCATGGGCCGAGCCATCGAAAGCGTGGCACTCAAGCGTGGACATACGATCACGCACCGCATCGATGTGGAAAATCGGCACGAGCTTGATACCATCTCGCGCGAAACGACCGATGCCGTCATCGAATTCACCCACGCCGATTCGGTACTCGACACCCTTGCAAAACTTATTCCGACCCGAGTTCCCCTCGTGGTCGGGACAACCGGCTGGTACAGCCAGCTCGAGCGGGTGGCCGAGCGGGTCTATGAGCACGAAAGCACTCTCATCTACGC